>JAIXXC010000217.1 GCA_027490985.1 Verrucomicrobiales bacterium | reverse complement strand
TTGGCGGTGGCGATTCCCGCCCCGTCATCGGTCACTTCGAGACACAAGAAGTCGCCGCGGGTCTCGGCCTCGAGGGTGACCTCACCCACCGGGGGCTTGCCATGCTCGCAACGGACACTGGGTGATTCGATGCCGTGGTCGATGGCGTTCCGCAACAAGTGCATCAGGCAGTCGGCCAACAACTGCTCCCATCGTCGGTCCAACAGCGTTTCACCGCCGTACGTCGAGAGGTGCACCGGCTTGCCCACTTTCACCGAGGCATCCCGGACCACACGGTGCATCCGTTGGAACAGCAGGTCGCATGGAATCCAGAACAGTGAACGGACCCCCTGATCGAGTTCGGCGAGACCCTCGGCCAGCGATTGCGCGGGGGCTTGCCCGTCGGGAGTCTCCTGCACCAGTTGGCGTTGCAGTCGACCCACCAGCATCAGCAGTTCTTCCAACCGGCGGGCCGAGACCGGAATCCGGTCACGGACTCGCTGATGCGGACTCGGATCGAAAGAGCGCCCCCCGATGGAGAATCCCCGTCGGGGCGCATCGGAGGGCTGGATGGGAGCTTCGGACGCGTCGATGATCTGCAACAGAGCCTGATGCAAGGTGCGCCCGACGACAGTGATCGATCGACCTGCGCCCACGCCGTTCAGTTGGGATTCCACCTCGGCCAAAAAGGCTCCCAGGACATCCACACTGGCGAGAATGAGTTCGATGATCTCCTGATCGACGGATCGCCGACCACTGCGAATGACCTCCAGCACCGACTCCAGATCGTGGGTCAAGCAGTGGATGGGGTCCAACTTGAGGAATCCGGCGCCACCTTTGAACGTGTGGAACGCTCGGAACACCGCTTCGATCGGGCCGGCGTCGCCGGGGTCTTGTTCGAGGGCCAACACCGCCGACTCGATCTCCTCCAGCAGGCCTCGGCTTTCTCTGCAGAATTCGGCCAGCAGATCGGCGTCATCGATCAGGTTCAGCAGGATCGGGACATCCAGCAGCCCCGTGGACAACATCGGCGTCGAGGTCTGCGGGTCGATCCATGGGGAGGGGTCGGCACACGGAATGGTTTCGGTGACGATGGACTGAGGCATAGTCGACGGCGGTCTATCGGCAGAATCGCCTTCCGACTTGAGCCCCAAGCCCAGAATGCGGATCCAACCTCCCGTGCCGCCCACCGATCCGAGCTGAACCGCCGACTCAGGCCCGACCGTCGGCCTTGCGGATGAGGTGGATGCCCACGGCCTGGAACAGCAGGTTGGGAATCCAAAGGAGGTATTGCGGATACAGTCGGGGCTGGGTGTCGAGCGACTGCGCCACGATGATGAAAGAGTAGTACAGCAGCAGCAGCAGCAGCGCCATGGCCACACCCACGTTGGTCTCGCGACGATGAGCCCGGATGCCCAGCGGGATACCCACCAGCGTGAATCCCAGGCAGGCGAACGAAAAGGCCGCCTGACGGTGGATCTGGACCTCGATCGGGGTCACATCCACCCCTTCGGCCCGCCGCTTGGTCCGCTCGTCGAGCAGTTGCATCATCGACAATTCACTGAGCTTGGGTGGATCCAACCTCGCCTGGCGGAACCCGGGGATGGGTTCCACCCGCGATTCGGCGGAGATCCCCTGCCAGCCTCCCGCCATCAGGACGAGGCCCTGGAAATTCCGCAGCAACACCGACACGGGAAAGCGGTTGGTGTCCCGCTGCAGTTCGGCTTCGGGGGCAAAGAGATCCAGGTTGCAAACCCCGTTGGTGTTGAAAGCGAAAATCCGGACATCCCGCAGTTGGTCGCCCTCGACCTTGCGGACATACAAGGTCACCGACCCGAGCTCCAGATATCGGCCCTCCGGCAAAACCTGCGTCACCTGACTGCGCAGCACCGAGTCCTTCAACTCCTTGAAGGCCACCCGGGAGCGCGGGCCGACTTCACCGATGAACCAGAAGCACACGCCGCACAGCACCAGCGACAGCGCCACCACGGGCACCACCGCCGAGGCGAGGCTGATGCCCCCCGCCCGGATCGCGGTCAGTTCCTGATCCGCGCTCAGTCGGCCGAAGGTGAGCAGCGAGGCGGTGAGCATCCCGATGGGCAGCGCGAAGGACAGGACGAAGGGCACCAGCAACCCCAGCGCTTGGAAGAGCAGGCCCGCCGTGGTCCGGGGGCTCGCGAGCAGGTCGAGCACATCCTTCAGGACATTCCCCAGCAGCAGGACGAACGCAAACACCCCGACGGTGACCACCAGAGTGGCCGCGACCTGTCTGAGCAAATAGAGGTGCAGTGTCTTCATCGACTCCCGATTCACCGAAGCATCGAAGCCCAAACCCTGACCTGATCGCCCGATCGGGCGCAACGCCTGAGCGGCCGGGCTGGTCGAACCGGCTCATGCCGTGCAACCTTTGGCCATGCCTTCCGTGCTGGCCGTGTTCGCCCATCCCGACGACATCGAGTTCCGCGCCGCGGGCACCCTCCTGCTGCTGCGGGATCGCGGTTGGGATGTCCACTACTGCAATCTGTCCAATGGCGACCTCGGCAGTTCGATCTTGTCACGCCGCGTCACGGCCAAGACCCGCGCTGAAGAGGCCAAGGCTTCCTGCCGGAGCATGGGGTTCCAGTGGCACCCGCCCATCGCGTCGGATCTGTGTATTTTCTACACCGAGGCCAACCTCCGGCGGGTGGCGGCGCTGGTTCGATCGGTCCAACCCGCAATCATTCTGACCCACCCACCGGTGGATTACATGGAAGACCACACCGAGACCTGTCGCATCGCGGTCACGGCGGCCTTCGCACGAGGCATGCCGAATTACCGGAGCCTCCCCGCCCGGAAGCCCACGCTGCAACCGCTGACCGTGTACCATTCCCTGCCCCACGGCCTTCAGGGCCCGCTGCGGCAACCGGTCCGCCCCGAATTCTACGTGGACACCACCTCGGTGCATGCCCGGAAGCGCGCCGCCCTGGCCTGCCACGCCAGTCAGAAAGAGTGGCTCGATGTCTCCCAGGGCATGGAGAGCTATTTGATATCGCTGGATGAGGGCGACGCCGAGGTCGGTCGGTGGTCGCGCCGCTTCGCCCGGGCCGAAGGATGGACCCGCCACCTGCATCTGGGGTTCGGATCCGAAGCCGACGACCCGCTCCGCGAGGCGCTGGGCAGCGCCCTGTGCCGACCCCAGAGGGCCACGCCTCAGCGCCGCTGAGCCGCGGCTCGGCCGAAGAGTCTGGCCAATCCGGCCGCCGAGGCCCGGCACACGCCCCGCTCGGTGATCAGTCCCGTGATGAACTTGGCCGGGGTCACATCGAATCCGTCGTTCCGGGCGATCGTGCCCTCGGGGGCCAGGCGCACTTCGACCCGTTTTCCCGCGGCGGTCATGCCGGTGATGTGGGTCACCTCCCGGGCCGAGCGCTGTTCGATCGGGATGTCGCGGACGCCGTCGAGCAGGTTCCAATCCACCGAGCCCCCCACGAACGCCACATAGAACGGGATGCCATGCTCTCGGGCGGCCAGCGCCTTCAGGTAGGTGCCGATCTTGTTGGCGACGTCGCCCTGGGCCGTCACCCGGTCGGCTCCCACGATCACCACATCCACCAAGCCGTGCTGCATGAGGTGGCCCGCGGCATTGTCGGCGATCAACGTGTGAGGAACCTGGCGTCCCCCCAACTCCCATGCGGTCAACGCCGCGCCTTGATTGCGGGGACGCGTTTCGCTGACCCAGACGTGGATCGGCAACCCCTCCTGCTGGGCGCGATAGATGGGGGCGGTGGCGGTTCCCCAGTCGAGGGTCGCGATCCGACCGGCATTGCAGTGGGTCAGAACCCGAAGTGGCTCACCCGGGGGGCGTTTGGCCAAGAGCTTGCGGAAGATCTCCAACCCGTGGTCGCCGATGGCGCGGTTGGTGGCGACATCGTCCTCGAGGAGTTCCGCGGCTTTGGCATAGGCGGCTTCGATCCGCCGAGCCACCGGGATCCCTCGAAGGTGTTCCCGCATCAGGTCCAGCGCCCAACGCAGATTGACCGCGGTGGGGCGGGTCTCGATCAAGACCGCATAGGCCGAATCCAAGCCACGGTCCGAGGGGTCCACCCGAAGGGCCAGGGCCAGACCATACGCCGCCGTCACGCCGATGAGGTTGGATCCGCGCACCTGCATGGTGCGGATGGCGTGGGCCGCCTGATCCAGCGTGCGCAAGCGGACCGTCTTCACCGCATGGGGCAGCAGTGTCTGATCGAGGATGAGCACCGAGACACCGTCGGGTGCCAGACGCAGCGAGCGTTCCGAGGCGGGCGATGGCTTCACAGCGAGAGCCTCCGCCGGCTTTCGAGCACGGCCTCGGGGTTTTGGGCGAAGTCCTTCAAACGCAGCAACCGTTCACCGGCGGCACGCAGGGTCTCCTCTTTCTTGGCGAAGTGGAACCGGATGAACCGATGCTCCGGTTCGCGGAAGAAACTCGATCCCGGGACACCGGCCACCCCGATCTCGCGGATCATCCATTCGGCGGCGGCGGAGTCGGTCCCAAAACCCAGGCTTTCGATGTTCACCAGCACGTAGTACGCACCCTGCGGTTCGGTGAATTCCAGACCGGTTTGGCGCAGGTACCCCAGGAACACATCCCGCTTGGCGGTGTAGGATTCGAGCAGTTCCTCATAATAGCGGTCCGGCAATTCCAGACCGGCCACGGCCGCCTCTTGAAGCGGGGCCGCCGCCCCCACGGTGAGGAAGTCGTGCACCTTGCGCGCCTGGGCGATCACCTCGGGCGCCGCGTGCACATAACCCAGTCGCCACCCCGTGATGGAGTAGGTCTTGGAGAGCGAGTTGCAGGTGATGGTCCGGGCCATCGCTCCGGGCAGCGAGGCGGCGTACACATGCTCGTGCGGCGGAAAGACGATGTGCTCGTAGGGTTCGTCCATGATGACGAAGGCATCGTGCTGTTCGGCCAGGGCGAGGATCTCGGTGAGTTCCGCCCGCGTGAACACCTTGCCCGTGGGGTTGGACGGATTGCAGACGATGATGGCCTTGGGCTTCTGGGCGAAGGCCCGGGCCAGATCGGCCGGATCGTACCGGAAATCCGGGGCGCGCAAGGGCACATAGATGGGCTCGGCGCCGGAGAGGATGGCGTCGGCCGCATAGTTCTCGTAGAAGGGCGAGAAGACGATGACCCGATCACCGGGATTACAGGCCGTCATCATGGCCACCATCATCGCCTCGGTGCTGCCGCACGTGACCACCAGGTGCCGCTCGGGATCCACCTCGAGACCGGTGCGGCGCGAAATCTTCCGTGCCAGGGCCTCGCGGAATCGCGGCGCACCCCAGGTCACGGCGTATTGATGGAATGGCCCGCGGGTCGCCCGCTCGAGGGCGGCCAGCAACGGTTCGGGCGGATCGAAATCCGGGAACCCTTGGGCGAGATTGATGGCTCCGTGGCGGGTGGCCAATCGGCTCATTCCTCGGATCACGGACTCGGTGAACACCTGAAGGCGGGAAGCGGTGGCAGGCATGCGACGAGGACGAGATTGGCCAAAGACCCCGCCGGGCTGCGAGGGGATTCAGAAGGAACAGCTTCGATCAACCTCCGGTCGGGGCGGCTCCCAACCGCCCCTCTTGGCGCGCCTTGCGACCATAGACCCACTCGAAGAGCGGCGAGGTCATCAGGGTGGTCACAATGGCCATGAGAACCATCACCGAGAACAGTCCCGACTCGATGAACCCGTTCTGGAGTCCGATGTTGAGGATGATCAACTCCATCAGGCCCCGGGAGTTCATCAAGGTCCCCACGGCCAAGGATGTGGGCTGGTCCTCGCCATTGAGACGGGCGGCGGCCCAACAGGCCACCCCCTTGCCCAAGACCGACGCCGCCAACACCACCAGCGCCACTCCCAGCATCTGCCAGGAGTTGACCGTGTCCAGGCGCGTCCGCAGGCCCGAAAACGTAAAGAACATGGGCAGTAGAAAGACCACCGCGAAGGGCTCCACCTGACGTTGCAATTCCCGGGTCAGCGTGCCGCGCGGCAAGGCGGCTCCGAGGAGGAATCCTCCGAAGACGGCGTGGATGCCGATCGCATCCATGGCCCAGGCCGCCAGTGCAAACAAGGTCAGGAGGATCGCCAGATGGGTTGGCGTGAGGGTGCCGGCCCGTTCCACCGACCGCCCCAAGGGCGCCAGCAGGCGACGCCCGAGAAAGAGCATGAACAGGGCGTAGGTGATTCCACCCCCGATCGCCCAATAGGCCAGATGGGCCCCTTTGCCAAAACTCGCCAAAACCACGGCCAGCACACACCAGGCCGCCGCGTCGTCGATCGCCCCGGCCGCCAGCGCCAGCGTTCCCAACGGAGTTCCGCTCAGTCCCCGCTCATAGATGATCCGGGCCAACATCGGGAAGGCCGTGATCGCGATGGCCGCCCCAAGATACAGCGTGGCTTCGACCTGGGTGGCTTTGGGTGAAAAGAGCCCGGGGATCGTCATCAACCACGGGGTCAGCAGGGCTCCCAACACGAAGGGTACCGCCATCCCCGCAATGGAAACCGAAGCCGCACTTCGGAGCCGGCCTTGGAAGAGGTCGACGCGGAACTCCGCACCCACGAGGAACATGTAGAGGCCGACCCCCAATTGGGCTCCCACGTAGAGCACTCGCAACGACTCTGTCGGAAACAG
>JAIXXC010000134.1 GCA_027490985.1 Verrucomicrobiales bacterium | reverse complement strand
GGGATCGGGATGTCTCCAAGGCGACTATGAAATTCGGCTACCTCATCGATATGGACGGCGTGATCTACCGGGAAAACCGGTTGATCCCGGGAGCGGTGGAGTTTGTGAACGCGCTGTTGAGCACGGGCACTCCGTTCCTCTTTCTGACCAACAATTCGGCACCCACCGCCGAAGACCTGACGGTGCGTCTGCGACACCTCGGCGTGAACGGTCTGTCGCCCAAGCATTTCTACACCTCCGCCATGAACACGGCGGACTTTCTTGCGGAGACGCATCCCAACTGCTCGGTGTTCGCGATCGGTGAGGGCGGCCTTTTGACGGCGTTGCACGACTACAAGATCGCCAACGATGCGATCCGGCCCGATTACGTGGTGGTGGGCGAGGGCGCGGCCACGACCGACAAATTGGCCAAGGCGCACGAGTGCATCGAGCGCGGAGCCCGGCTCATCGCGACCAATCCCGACAATTGGTGCCCGGTGTCCGAGGAGAAGACCCGCCCCGGCGCCGGGGCCATCGCCGCATTTCTCGAGGCCAGCACCGGTTCGCGCGCCTACTATCTGGGCAAACCCAACGGCTACATGTTCCACCGGGCGCGCCGCAAACTGATGGAGTCGGCCCTCAACTTCTCCGGTCCGGTGGCCATGATCGGCGACACCATGGAGACGGACATCCGCGGCGCGGTGGAGGCGGGATTGCACGGATTCCTGGTGCTGACCGGGTCCACCCAGCTCGAGAATGTCTGCGACTACGTGTACCAGCCGAGCCGCATCTTGCAGAGTGTGGCCGACCTCACCGAGGAGATCCTGACTGGCAAGGCGGCCAGCCACTTCGAGACGACTCTCGGAACACCGCGCACCACGGGCGGAAAGTCGGGCCATCGGCATCAGACCGATGTCTTCGCCTTCCACAAACCGCGTCCGCGCCCGGCAATGACCAAGTGATGTGGGTCGGCCGGCGGGCCCATAGCCCAGTCCCGACCCTTGTCCGAGGGAGCCGACTCCCAACGCCTCAGCGGATGAGTCTCAGGATGCCGTAGGCCAGGAGGGCCGTCACCGGGAGGGTGAGCACCCAGGCCCAGAGGATCCGCTCGACCACGCTCAGGTTCAGGGCGCTGAAGCGCTTGGCGCAGCCCACGCCCATGATGCTGGTGGTGATGGCATGCGTGGTGGAGACCGGCATGCCGAAATGTCCGGCGATGCTCAGCACGGTGGCCGCGGTGGTTTCTGCGGCGAACCCGTGGACGGGTTGGAGCTTCACCATCTTGTGCCCCATGGTCTTGATGATCTTCCAGCCCCCGGCGGCGGTGCCCGCGGCCATGACCAACGCACACGTGACCTTGATCCACGAAGCGATGGCCTCCTTGCCGGCGGCATCGGCCACCATGGGGTGGGCCAGGAAGCTCGACCAGTCGGGCAGGTCTTTGAGCAGGCCCGCTTTCTCACCCCCGACCAGGGCCAGGGCGATGATGCCCATGGTCTTTTGAGCGTCGTTGCTGCCGTGGCTGAAGCCCATGTAGGCCGCGCTGGCCAGCTGGGCCTTGCCGAAGACCCGGGTGACCCAGCGTGGGGTCCAGGAGCGCAGCAACAGGTAGAGCAACGTCATCACCAGAAGCCCCACCAGCAGGCCCATCACGGGCGACAGGAACATGGGGATGATGACCTTGTAGAGCAGGCCTTCGTATTTGTACCAGGGCACCCCTTCCTTGACCTTGGAGAAGATGACCACGGCCAGGTTGTTGTCCGAGGCGGCGAAGCCACCGCCAACCAGGCCCCCGATCAGCGCGTGACTCGAGCTCGAGGGAAGCCCGAACCACCAAGTGACCAGATTCCAGATGATGGCCCCCAGCAGCGCCGCCACCAGCGCCTTCTGAGACAGGTCGGACGGAATGAGCTTCTGGTCGAGCAGACCGGAACTGATGGTCTTGGCCACCGCCGTGCCATAGAGGGCCCCGATCAGGTTGGTGATCGCCGCCAGGGCGATGGCCAGCCGGGGCGTGAGCACCTTGGTGGAGACCACCGTGGCGATGGAGTTGGCCGTGTCGTGGAAGCCGTTGATGTATTCGAACACCAGGGCCACCAGAATCACCGTCAGCAGCAGGGTCATGGCGGGGGGATGGACCTCAGGAGTTCTTGAGCACGATCTGGACGATGATGTTGCCGGCGTCGCGGCAGCGGTCGATGACCTTCTCCAGAAGGTCGTACAGGTCCTTGAGGGCGACCACGCTCACGGCGTTGTGCGGCGCGTTGTAGAGGTCCTTGAGCCGTTCCACCATATGTTTGTCGGCTTCGCCCTCCAGGTATTGCAGTTTCAGGTTCTGGTCTTTGATTTTCGCCAGATCCGGGGATGAACGGAGTTCACGGACCATCAACTCGAGGGTCTCCATGGCCTGTTGCAGGAGCTCCGACTGACGTTGGAATCCGTCCCGCGGCAGGTTGGGCGGGCTGATCTGGAAGCGCTCGGCGAACTTCTCGAGGGTCTTGGGGATCTTGTAGAGCGCCAAGGCGAGCGCATCGATGTCTTCGCGTTCCAGCGGGGT
>JAIXXC010000032.1 GCA_027490985.1 Verrucomicrobiales bacterium | reverse complement strand
CCGTGGGCCCGGAACCAGTCGATGGCGTCCGACAAGGCCTGGCGGGGTGGGGTTTGCGGCAGGCCGAGCTCCCCGATGGCCTTGGCCGGATTGAACCACATCTTGTAGGCGGCCATGCGTACTCCGGCCAACGGCGCCTTGGGCGGTTTTCCGGTGAACCGGGCGATCCACTCGTCCACGTGCGCAGCACCCAGGGCCACGGCATAGGGCACCTGGAATCGAGGTGCCGGAAGGCCGCTCAGTTCGGAGAGCGTCTCGAGAGCTTCCTTCATCGTCCAGTTTCCCTGGGCGTGGCCGAGGATGTAGCGCTCTCCCACGCGCCCGCGTTCGGCGGCCAGGATATGCCCTTCGACGACGTCCCGCACATGGACCCAGTTGAGCCCCGTGTCCAGATAGGCGGGCAAGGCCCGACGCAGAAAATCCACGATGACCCGACCGGTGGGAGTGGGCTTCACGTCCCGTGGCCCGATCGGCGCACTCGGATTGACGATGACCACCGGCAGGCCCTTCGCGGCGAGTTCCCGCGCCACCACCTCCGCCCGCCATTTCGAGAGCTTGTAGGGATTGGACATCTGCGACTCGCCCACCGGCGTGTTCTCATCGGTGGGCACCACCGCGCCATCGGGCCCCGGCTTGGGAAGTCCGATGCAGCCGACGGTGCTGGTGTACACGATCCTCGAACATCCGGCCTGATGGGCCGCGGTCAGGAGGTTGCGGGTGCCCTCCACATTGGCCCGGAACATGGGCGCGTAGTCCGGCAGCCACAGTGCGTAACTGGCGGCCACGTGGAAGCACCAGTCGCAGCCGGCCATCGCCCGCGTCAGCGAGGCCACGTCGTCGGTCAGGTCGCCCGGCACCGTTTCGAGGTCCGCACCGGCGAGCCCCCGCAGATCGGCCCCCGGGCGCAACAGAGCCCGCACCGAATGACCTCGGGCGATCAGGGCATGGACCAGGTTGGCGCCGACGAAGCCGGAGGCACCGGTGACAAAACAACGCATGACGTCAGGAGAGCCGATTCCCGGGCGGGTTCCCGGCAGGGAATCACTTGGCCCAGAAATCGATCACGAACACGTCGGCCACCAGGGGACGCACCAGTTTGCCGAATTCCTGATGGTCGGGATGGACGAGGTAGGCGTCGCGGTCCTTCTCGGAGGTGAAGGTCAGGATCCAACCGTGGGTGCAGCCCTTGTTCAGGTTCTCGGGGCTGTTGTTCGTGCCGGCCTCGAGGCTGGCGATCTGGGGGATCTTGGACTTCAGGGCCCGGAAGGCGGTCTCCACTTTCTTGATGTCCGCCGGGCTGGCGGCCTCCTTGAACTTGAAGGCGACGACGTGGCGGAGGTGACCGTGGGTCTTGGAGGAGGCGGTGGTGTCGGACATGGCGGAGAAGCTGAGGGCGAAGAGCATCGCCCCGATCATCAGGATGGGTTTCATCGGAAGTTTCAAAGGCAAGGCTGGAACCTGCCCGCGCTCCGGACAAGTGCGGATCGTGTGGATGGAATCAGGTTCGACAACCGGTCGGAGCATACGGTTCTTGGGGGCGGGCCGGGTTTCAGCAGGACCGGAAGGTCGCACCGAGGCCGCTTCCCGATGCGGTTGTGACCCCGCGTCGGTTGGCGGCCAGGTGGGTGCAGATCTTGAAGACCATCTCGGCCGCATCGGGTTGGCCGAGGGCGGCGGCCAGCGCATCGGCCGAATAGGCCTTGCCCGGGTTGGCGGCCAGATGGGCCACGAGCTGACGCTGCAATCCCAGCACGACAGCGGCGGCCTTCTTGCCCGCTTCGACGCCGGGTTGGTGGTAGGCGTTGATGTTCACCAGCGAGGCGTACAGACCCACGGCCCGCTCGAACAGGGCGATGAGCATGCCCACCGTGAACGCCGAGGTGTCGGGCACCGTGAGGGTCAGGCTCGGGCGTCCGGACTCGTACAGGGCGGAGCGGGTGCCCAGGAAGAACCCGCTGAGGAAGTCGCCGCTGGTGGCTCCGGGTTCCACCTCGATGCTGCCGCCGTCGCGGTCCCGGAGAACCTCGATGAACACGGCGAAGAAGTTGGCCACGCCGTCCCGGAGCTGTTGCACGTAGGCGTGCTGGTCGGTGGAACCCTTGTTGCCGTACACGGCCAGCCCCTGATGGACCACCTTGCCGTCCAGATCCAGCTCCTTGCCCAGCGACTCCATGACCAGTTGCTGGAGGTACTTCGAAAAGAGCTCGAAGCGGTCTTTGTAGGGCAGCACCACCATGTCCTTGGTGCCGCGTCCCTCACCCAAAAAGTACCACATCAGGGCCAGCTGCGCGGCCGGATTGTCTCGGGCGACCGGGTTGCGGGTGGCCTCGTCGCAGGCCTTGGCTCCGGCCAGCAGGCCCTGGATGTCCAATCCCTGCAGGGCCGCCGGCAGCAGGCCCACGGCGCTGAGTTCGCTGGTCCGGCCGCCCACCCAGTCCCACATGGGGAAGGTCTGGATCCAGCCCTCGGCGACGGCCGTCTTGTGCAGGGCGCTGCCGTCCCCCGTGATCGCCACGGCGTGCGCCGCGAAGCGCAGACCCGCCCGTTCGTAGGCGGCACGGGCCTCGACCATGCCGTTCCGGGTCTCCGGGGTCCCACCGGACTTGGAGATGACCAGCGCGAGGGTCTGACCGAGTCGGCCCTCCAGGGCGGCCAGCACCTGGTCCATCCCGTCGGGGTCGGTGTTGTCGAAGAAGTACGGTGTGAGGGTGTCGGTGCGCGGGTGCCCCAGCGCCTTGGCCACGAATTGGGGGCCGAGGGCCGACCCTCCGATGCCGATGACCAGGACATTGCGGAAGGGGCCCGAGGCTCCGGCCAGTTCTCCCCGATGGACGCGGGCGGTGAAGGTTCCGATGGCCTCGAGGGTGCCTTGGATGGCCTGGGTGATCGCCGGGCTCGGTGCCAGCGACGGATTGCGCAGCCAGTAATGGCCCACCATCCGCTGCTCATCGGGGTTGGCGATGGCACCCCGTTCCAGCTCGGCCATGTCGCTCAACGCCTTGCGGATCGGGCGCTCCATCTTGGCGTGGAAGTCGTCCGGAAACGGCACCCGGCTGATGTCCAGTCCCAGTCCGAGGGACGGGCAGTCGAGGTAATGACGTTGGAAGCGGGACCAGAGAATCGCTTGGGTTGCAATCATCGCAGCCGTGACGCTAGGAACTGGATCGGGGCTGCCAAGAAGTAAAGTGCCCGCTCGTGGAGTGGAGGATCCGAGGGCGGGTCAAGGCCCCCTTCAACATTCGCTTAACAAAACCGGTCCGGGAGGTTATGCGTTACGTCCCCGCATGTTGCTCCGTCAACGTCAACTCCTGAACAAGGTCCACGCCCTCATCGACGCGGCGCTGTTCGGCGGCGTTTTCTGGATGGCCCATTTCATCCGGTCTCTCCCCGGGATCGATCCGGATGGGGTGATCGGAGGGTTCCAGAAATACCAGTGGCTGCTCATCGTCGTGGTGCCGCTGACGCCTCCGTTGCTCGAATTGCAGGGGTTCTACCACCGGCCGGTGCTGGCCTCACGCCGTCAATCCCTGGCCCAGATCCTCCGGGGGGCGGCCTGGGTGTCGTTGGCCATCATCGTGGCCATGTTCTTCACCAAGCAGGAGGTCGCCCGCGGCGTGGTCTCCTTGTTCCTTCCGATGGTGGTGTGTGCGATGGTTCTCAAGGAGGAGCTTCTGCGCCTTTGGGTCCGCTCCCGCATGGCCGGTCAGGAGGCCCGCCGTCGGGTGATCCTGATCGGAGGCGATCGCGAGATGAGTCGCCTCGACGAGACGCTCAAGCAGAACGCCCGGGGCGAGATCTCCGTGGCGGCACGGCTCGATCCGGGACAGTTCTCCATCGCGGTGCTGACCGATCTGCTCCACTCGCATGCCGCCAATGCGGTCCTCGTGGCCCCCAAGCAGTTCCTTTTCGGCCAGATCGAGAAGATCATCCAGGTCTGCGAACTCGAGGGCGTCGAGGTCTGGTTGCATGCCGATTTCTTCCAGACCCGCGTCTCCCAGACCACGGTCGACGAATTGGCGGGCCATCCGGTGCTGGTTTTCCGCACCGGCCCCGAGCAGACCTGGCAGTCGATGGCCAAGGGGGTGATCGATTTCCTCGGGTCGCTGGCCTTGCTGGTGGCCACCTCACCGTTGTTTTTGGCGGCGGCGTTGGCGGTGCGGCTGTCCTCGCCGGGTCCGGTTCTGTTCCGTCAGCGGCGGGCCGGCCTCAATGGACACCCCTTCACCATGCTCAAGTTCCGGACCATGGTGACCAACGCCGAGCAGCTCAAACACGAGTTGGCCAAGCTCAACGAGATGAGCGGTCCGGTGTTCAAGGTCACCAATGACCCCCGCGTGACTCCCGTGGGCCGGTTCCTGCGAAAATGGTCGGTGGATGAGCTGCCGCAGCTCTGGAATGTCTTCCGGGGCGAGATGAGCCTGGTGGGCCCGCGCCCGTTGCCGGTCGACGAGGTCGCGCGATTCGATGACATGGCCCATCGGCGTCGCCTGAGCGTGAAGCCCGGCCTGACCTGCCTATGGCAGGTGAGCGGCCGGAACAACGTGACCGATTTCAAGGAGTGGGTCCGCCTCGACCTCCACTACATCGACAACTGGTCCATCTGGCTCGATCTCAAGATCCTGTTGCGCACGATCCCGGCGGTCTTCTCGGGCGCCGGAGCGAAATAGCCCTCCGGGCCTTGCCAAAGGCATCGGATCGCCTGCCGCTGGGGGGTATCGAGTTTGTGGGCTTGTGTGGTCGGAGGGCAGGGCCTAGCCTTGGGGACAAGTGAACGGAATTTCTATGGAGACTTCGATACTGGCGTTTGTGGGC
This sequence comes from Verrucomicrobiales bacterium, assembly GCA_027490985.1. Lineage (GTDB taxonomy): Bacteria > Verrucomicrobiota > Verrucomicrobiia > Limisphaerales > UBA9464 > SXXZ01. The sequence goes on along the minus strand of JAIXXC010000032.1, from coordinate 18,604 downwards.
GGCACCGAGATCATGTGGATCGCCATCGTGGTTCTGGTGCTTTTCGGCGCCAAGAAGGTCCCTGAACTCATGAAGGGCGTGGGCACGGGCATCCGCGAGTTCAAGAAGGCCTCCAAAGACGTGCAGGACGAGGTTCAACGCGTGATGGACGAGCCGGAGCGTCCCGCCGCCCCGACCACCCCGCCGGTGCGTCCGCCCTCCGACACCGTGTCGCACAGCCACAAGGCCTGATCCCTGTGCCTTGGGCCCCGCTGCCTTGGGAACCCGCACCGCGGATTCGAGTTTCCCGGGGCAGGTGATCACCAAGGCGGGCTCAGGAATTGCCTCTACCGGGGCCCCTGTGAACGTTGGGCCCAAGCCGTAAAAGCCCGTGATTGCCGATCCCAGCAATTTCCAATGGCGGCGATTTCAAATCACGGCGGTTTCAATCCACGTCGATTCCGAACCGGTGACTTTGTGAACCGGTGATTCCGACTTGAGCGCGCATGGCTGACGATTCCGATTACACCCTGACCCCCTCGCTGCCTCCCGATCCCCATTCGGTAGATCCCGACTCGGTGGATGCGGGCGGAGGGCCGATCAAGACCTTCTTGGAGCACCTCGAGGACCTGCGCTGGACCCTCATCAAGTGCGCCGTCGCCGTGTTCCTGGGGTTCATCCTGTGCCTCAGCGGCAGCAATGTGGTGATCCAGTTCCTCAAGTGGCCGCTGTCGGTCGCCGAAGGCATGCGTCATTCCACCGAGGGGCGTGTGGTCTTCATGCTGGGGACCAACGTGCTCACCCGCATGACGCCGGACGACAGTGGGATCCCCGGAGTGGCCACCAACCGCGATACGGTCTTCCGGTTGGCGCCCGCGCTGGTGGGCTCCAACCTGGTCCTGAGACTGCAGGAGGACACCAACCCTCCGGCGATCGCCACCCGTTCTTTTGATGTTCAACTCAAGACGCTGGGACCTGTGACGGCTTTCAGTGTGGTGATGCAGATCGCCATGTTTGGCGGCATCACCGTGTCCATTCCGTTCGTCCTGTTCTTCATCGCCCAGTTCATCCTGCCGGCGTTGCACCATCATGAGAAGGCCTTCGTCTACAAGGTCAGCGGATGGGCGACCTTCCTGTTTCTGTTGGGCGTGGCCTTCTGTTATTTCGTGCTGCTGGTGATCTGCCTGAGCACCACGGTGAGTTTCTCCAACTGGCTCGGGTTCGCCGCCGACGAATGGAAGGCCGACGAATACATCAGCTTCGTGTGTTGGTTCATGTTGGGCATGGGTGTGGCGTTCCAGTTGCCCCTGGTGCTGCTGACGCTCGTCAAGATCGGCATTCTGGACGCCGCCAAGCTGTCCAAGTTCCGGTCCTACTGGGTCGTGGCGGGGTTGCTGATCGCGGCCTTCATCACGCCCGATGGCAATCCTCTCAACATGTTGCTGCTCTTCCTGCCGCTCCATCTGCTGTATGAAATCAGCCTGGTGATCGCCTGGTGGTGGGGTCGCAAAGCGGTCAAAGCGGCCGCCAAAACGGCCGACGTGAGCACCCCGGAGGACCGGATCTGAAAATGACGCTCCTCCGGGTGAAGTCCGCGCTTGCACCCGCGGATGACACCGATAACCTCCCTCCACATTTTCCAACCCTATGCGTTCCTTTCTCAAGCCGGTGAGTCTCCTTGTGACCGTGGCCGCGGTGCTCGTCGGCTGCACCAGCGCCGAGCAGAAGCTTGGTCGTGGGCTCGACAACCTGTCGGAGCCGTTCCGCCTCGGTGAACTCCAACGCAGCTACGAGCAGGGCGCCTTGTTCGGTGGCACGCACGGCGGCACCGTCGGTGTGGTGCGCGGTGTCAATCGAACGATCGGCCGCACGGTCGTGGGTGCGGTCGAGGTGCTGAGCTTCCCGATTCCGAGCGAGCCCTACATCAAGCCCGACCACAAGGTGTACCCCGACAGCTACAAGCCCGGCGCCCTCGGCAAGTCCACCGTGACGGCCACCGACAATTCGCTGGGTTTCGAAGCGTCCGATGTGGCCCCGGTGATCCCCGGCAGCCGCTTCCGCGTCATCGATTGACCCTCTGGGGCGACCCCGCTTCGGGTGGCCCGGTCTTGAACCCTCTTGGCGCTCCCGCAGATGATGCAGGAGCGCTTTTTTATGCCCCTGATCCGAACCTCTCCCTGCAAGGTCAACCTGTTGCTCAATATCCTCGGACGGCGGCCCGATGGGTTCCACGATCTGGAAACCCTCTTCCACCCGGTGCCGCTGTGCGATGAGTTGACCTTGGACACGGCGGCCGAGCCGGGAATCCGATTCACCTGTGATCATCCCGAGTTGCCCACCGATCGCAGCAATCTGGTGGTGAGGGCTGCCGAGCAGTTCCTGGCCGAGGTCCCGCAGTCGGGGCAGGGGGTCCGGATCCACCTCAGCAAGCGGATCCCGCTGGCCGCCGGACTGGGCGGAGGCAGCTCGAATGCCGCCCGGACCTTGGTCGGGCTGAACGACCTGCTCGGAAGGCCGCTGACCTCGGGGGCGTTGGACCGCATCGCGGCGACCCTCGGTTCGGATGTGAATTTCTTCCTGCAGGACCATCCGGCGCGGGCCACGGGTCGCGGCGAACGGGTGGAGCCGGTGGCTCCGTTCGAGGTGCTCCGGGGGCGGGGCATGATCTTGTATCACCCGGGCTTTGGCATTTCCACGGCGTGGGCCTATCGGGAGTTGGCCCAGTATCCGCAAGCCTTGAACGGGACTCCCGGCCGGGTGTCGGATCTCGAGAGTGCGTTGCGCTCTGGGGATCTCGCCGAGGCGGGGCGTCGGTTCTACAACTCGCTGGAGGCGCCGGCCTTGCACAAGTATCCGGTGTTGGACCTCTACCAACGATTTTTCCGTGAGCACGGAGCCTGGGCGGCACTCATGTCGGGCAGCGGTTCGACCACCTTCGCGCTGTTCCCCGACGAACCCACGGCCCGGGCGGCTGTGGAGCCCTTCGAATCCCGGTTCGGGACCGCGGGTTGGATGCAGGTCGTCGGCCTCTAGTCCGCGGTTCAGGCCCCGATTCGAGGCGATCGCCACGGCAGACCGTGTCTTCCGGACGAACGGTTCGGGGCGGTGAAGGTCCGCAGGAGGGGCTGCACAACGCGTCCCATGGGCGCGCTGCCGCGGCCTTTTTCTCGCGTCGAAGGGCGATTTGTGTCGAAGTCGCGTCGTCCTCAATCCATTTCCCAAGGCCTCTCATGATTCGTCTCGATGGCAAGACAGCTCTGGTGACGGGTGCCGGATCCGGCATCGGTCAATGCATCGCCGAAACCTTCGCCCGTGCCGGGGCCTGGGTGCTGGTGGCCGAGCTTCGGGCCGAGGCGGGTGAAGCCACCGTCCAGCGGATTCGCGAGGCCGGGGGGCGCGCCGAAGCCGTGGCCGTCGATGTGACCTCGGAGGCCGATGTCGCGGCCGCGGCGGCCCGGTATCCGGGGGTGGATGTCCTCGTGTGCAACGCCGGCATCGGTCATGTGGGCACGCTGCTCACCACGGCCGGCGCTGATTTCGACCGGGTCATGGCGGTGAATGTCCGCGGTGTCTTCAACACCATGAAGGCGTGGTTGCCCGGCATGGTTTCTCGGGGGGCCGGTTCCGTGGTCAATCTGGCTTCCACCGCGGGGCTGGAGGGGTTGGTGGATCGGTTCGCCTACAGTGTCAGCAAGCATGCGGTGGTGGGCATCACCCGTTCTGCGGCCTTGGATCATGCCCGGAGCGGTGTCCGCATCAATTGCCTGTGTCCGGGGCGGGTCGAGACGCCCTTTGTCCGGGCGCGCATCTCCGAATACCCCGATCCGACGGCTGCGGCCCGGGAAATGGCCTCCACCCAGGCGATGGGGCGCATGGGGCAGCCTCAGGAGATCGCCCATGCCGCCCTGTTTCTGGCCTCCGATGCCGCCTCGTTCATCACCGGGGCGGCCCTGCCGGTGGACGGCGGTTGGACCGCGGGCATGTTCCCGAAGGGTTGAACCTTTTGTCCGTCGGGTTTTCCTCCCCACCGTTTCCTGCGTCGCCCCCCGCTGCCGGCTCCTCTGGCTTGGGCATCCCGTGACTCGATGCGGCAGCCGAGGGCCTTGAACTCCGCCCGAATCCCTCGAATCGGCGAATGTCCCCGGGTTTTTATAAGCCTGTCCCTTCGATCAAGAGCCTGTCCCCGATGGGTTTCTCTGATAGCCTCCGACAGGTCGGCCGGGGGCGGTCTCGGTTTCGCAAAAGTCGTTGGCCAAGTTCGAGGCCTGCATGCAGCCTGTCCCCATCCATGGCGTTGCTTGAGATCGAAAACCTCCGGAAAGCATTCCGAACCCCGGATGGGCGGATCGCCCCGGTGGTGGAGGTTCCGCGGTTCTGTCTCGATGCCGGGGACCAGGTGGCTTTGAGCGGTCCCAGCGGCACCGGCAAGACCACGTTCCTGAACCTCATCGCGGGGATTCTCGCGGCGGACTCGGGGCGCATCACTCTCGATGGACACGAATTGAACGCGATGTCCGAGGCCGATCGGGATCGTCTCCGGGCCGGGTCGATCGGTTACATTTTCCAGACCTTCAATCTGCTTCAGGGCTTCACCTGTCTGGAGAATGTCCTCCTGGGGATGTCGTTCGGGCCGGGTGCAGACCGGGACCGGGCCCGGTCGCTGCTGGAGCGGGTCGGACTGGGGGATCGTCTGGACTATCATCCCCGGCAACTCTCCACCGGCCAGCAACAGCGGGTGGCCGTCGCGAGGGCCCTGGCCAATCGCCCCAAGCTGGTGTTGGCCGATGAGCCCACGGGCAATCTGGATCCCGCCAACGCGGCTCAGGCTCTGGCCCTGATCCGCGAATTGTGCACCGAAGAAGGCTCGGCATTGCTCCTGGTCAGCCATGATCCGACCGTCTTGTCGGCGTTCCCGCGCCGGGAATCGCTGAGTGCGCTGAATCAGGCCTCCCGGAAAGGAATCGCTCCATGACTCTGTGGCTTCTGGTCCGACGCAGTCTCCGTCAGCACCTCCTGTCCACCGTGGTGACCGCGTTGTCCTTGGCGCTGGCGGGGGGGCTGCTGATGTCGGTGTGGGTGGTCAAACGTCAGGCGCGGGCGACCTTCACCGGGCAGACCGGGGCCTGGGATGCGGTGCTGGGAGCCCGTGGCGCCAAGTTGCAGCTGGTTCTGAATGCGCTGTTCCATCTCGAGGCTTCGCCCGGAAACGTCGCCTTCAGCGATTTCCAGACGCTGTCGTCGAACCGCGCGGTCGCCTTGGCGATCCCCATCGCCGTCGGTGACAACTACCTGGGCTACCGCATCGTGGGCACCCAAACCAACCTCTTCACCGAGGCCGAGGCTTCGCCGGGGCGGCGATTCCGGTTGGCTTCCGGGGGGCGTTGGTTTGAAGACGGCTACCGCGAGGCGGTGGTGGGATCGTTCGTGGCCCAGCGGCTGGGGCTCAAGCCCGGTGACACCTTCAAGCCGTATCACGGCCTGAATTTCAACCCCAAGGAGCAGCATGACGACGAGTATGTGGTCACCGGCATCCTGGAGCCCTCCAACACCCCGACCGACCGGGTGTTGTGGATCCCTCTGGCCGGACTCCAGAACATGTCCGGACACGCCGCAGCCACGGCCAGCGACGTGAGTGCCGTGCTCGTGAAGCTCCGCAGTCCGGTGGCTGGCCAGCAGTTGGACCTGCTTTACAACAAGCAGGGAGACCGGTTGACCTTCGCCTGGCCCCTGGGAACCGTGCTCGCCCAGTTGTTCGACAAGATGGGGTGGTTCGATCAGGTGCTCGAACTGGTGGCCTATCTGGTGGCGTTGGTGGCGGCCGGCTCGGTGCTGGCCAGTCTCTACAACTCATTGAGCGCCCGCCGTCGGGATCTGGCCATCCTGAGAGCCTTGGGAGCCCGCCGGATGACCGTGTTTGCCTCCATCATCCTGGAGGCCGTTTCAGTCGCGGCCCTGGGGATGGTTTTGGCCTGGGTGCTTTATGGGGTCATCCTCCAAACCGTGGCTGCCGTGATCCGCGCCCAGACCGGGGTGGTGCTGGACCCCTGGGCCTGGGACCCGGTTCTCGTCATCGCCCCGGCCGGGATGGTGCTGCTCGGAGCCCTGGCTGGAGTGCTCCCCGCCCTCAAAGCCTACAGCAATCCGGTGGCTGAAAACCTGGTGCCCGAGTCCTGAATCCGAAAGGGCCGGGAGTTTTGGTCGGCCACAGCGCCCCTGCGCCAACCCAAGCCTGTCCCTTGTCCGACGAGCCTGTCCCTTGCCCGACGAGCCTGTCCCTTGTCCGACGAGCCTGTCCCTGGGGTGAAATTGCAGAAAACCAAAGCAAGGAATGGACAGGGGGCCGGGGGTATCGGTAAATCCTGCCGTTCCACGTCCGACTTGTCACACTACAGAATCAATACACACGTACCCCTATGAGCAATGGAAGTAACGAGGGCATAGCCCCCAATGCAAAACGGCTGCTTATGGCCGGCTTTATGGCCATCCTCGCCGCAGGCATCGGATTCGCCTTGCGCAATGGCCTCACCGGTGAGTGGAAAACGCTCTTCCGTTTCACAGACGGTCAGGTTGGTCTCATCGGCGGAGCAGGTTTTTCTGGTTTCTGTTTCGGCATCATTTTCGGCGGAATTGTGGTGGACAAAATCGGCTATGGAAAACTGGTGGGTGCAGCCTTCTTGCTCCACGTGTTGTCTGCGGTTGTTACGCTCTCTCCTGCCCCTGATGTCAGTCAGGCAGCTGCCTTCAACCTGCTCTTTTGCGGTTCCTTCATTTTCTCGCTTGCGAATGGCACCCTTGAGGCTGTCGCTAACCCCCTGATTGCGACCATCTACCCTAAGAATCGCACCCATTATCTGAACATTCTCCACGCGAGCTGGCCTGCGGGAATGATTCTTGGCGCGTTCGTCACTCTCTTCTTGGGTGATGCGCTCCCCTGGAAGGTTAAGTTGGGCTTGTACCTCATCCCTACCGCGATCTACGGGTTGATGTTCTTGGGTCAGAAGTTCCCCAAATCCGAAGCTTCCTCCAAAGGCCTTTCATTGGGAGAGATGATGAAAGATGTCGGAATTTTGGGCGCGAGCATCGTTGGTGTGCTGCTCTTCCTGTTCTTCCGCGACTCGCTTGGCGGCATCATCGGAGCCATCACTGGAAGCGCTTTCTTCGGGTCCCAGTCCTGGGTTGCCGTTTCAGCCCTCGTTGCTGTCGGTTTTGTTGCCTGGGTCGCGGTGATCACTAAGTTCTCGATCGGCCACTGGATGATTTTCACCCTCTTCGTTGCCCATGCCATCCTGGGCTCGCTGGAGTTGGGTACCGACTCGTGGATTGAAAACATCAACGGCAGCATCCTGACCGCGAAACAGGGCACAATCCTCTTCATCTTTGCGTCGGCGATGATGTTCGCTCTGCGGTTCTCCAGTCACTGGATCGAGTCACGGCTCAAGCTCTCTCCGATCTCGATCCTGTTCACCTGCTCGATCTTTGCCATCGTCGGTCTGCTGGCCTGCTCGTCGGTGACCACCCTCACGGTCGCCTTTGGTGCCGTGCTGATCTACAGCATTGGTAAGACGTTCTTCTGGCCGACCATGCTCGCTGTCGTGGGCGATCGTTTCCCGCGCTCCGGTGCGGTGGCTATGTCCATCATGGGTGGCATCGGCATGCTCTCCGTGGGGCAAATTGGCGGACCTGGCCTCGGCTATGCGAAGGATCGTTTCACTGCTGAACATTTGGAATCCAATGGCCAGCAGATGGTGCTCGCTGCTAACAAAGCAGAAAAACCGTCCGGTTTGCTCGGTTTGTTCAAAGAGGTAGCGGCTTTGGACGGCGCCAAGATGGAGGCTGCTAAAAAGCTGGCTGAGAAAGAAAAGCACGAGAACGTGTCGGCGGAAAAATCCCAACTCACTGCGGATCAAAAGGCGATGGTCGAAGCGAATATCGCTGGTGCCCGCAAGACGCTGAAAGCGGATGCAGCCCTTCCAGTCGGAATGGCCGCCATTTACCTCCTGTTGATCCTCTACTTCAAGGCCATCGGAGGTTACCGCCCGGTGACGATCGCCGATTCGGGCAAGGCCTGAGCTTCGATCCCGTGTCCAAGGCGGGCGGTTCCCGGAGACGGGGGCCGCCCGCTTTTGCGTGTCCGGGTGCCGTGGTGCCGGCCGCTGCAGATCGGGTCAATCGTCATCGGGTCAATCGTCCAGTTGCATCCGCTCCCCGCCGCGTCGATCCTACCGCCATGTCGCTCAAGGTGAATCTTCGCCTCCTCGAAAAGGAGTCCATCCAGCTCGACGGGGATGTGCCGGCTTCCGAGCTGGCTCCGGACTTCCAGGACGAATTGATGCGGCTGGCGCACCCCGTCGAATACGAGCTCACGGTCGAGCGCCAGTCCGAAGCGGTGTTGGTGACCGGGAGCCTGCGCACGCATGTGGAGTGCGAGTGCTCCCGCTGCCTGAAGGGGTTCCTGCTTCCGGTGCAGGTCGATGACTTTTCGCTGCTGGCCCCCTTGGAGGGCGAAGAGGCGATCCCTGTCGATGGTGATTTTGCAGACTTGACCCCTGCCGTCCGGGAGGACATTTTGCTGGCTCTGCCAACGAATCCGTTGTGCGGACCTGACTGTCGTGGGCTGAAGCCGAAAGGCCAAGCTCGCGAACTGCAAGTGAGGGAGCAGGCTGAGCCGAATACGGCGTGGAGTGCCCTCGACAATCTGAAACTGTAACCGAACCGAATATGGGCGTCCCCAAACGCAAACCGTCGCGCAGCCGTCAACGCATGCGCCGAGCCTACAACAGCGTCCTCACCCTGCCGAAGCTGGCGACCTGCACCCAGTGCGCCTCGCCGTCGTTGCCCCACCGGGTCTGCCCCGAGTGCGGCTTCTACAACGGCCGTCAGGTGATCAACGTCGGCGTCGCGGCCTGAGGTTTCTAGGCGCGCCGTGTCCGTTTTCGACGGACCGGCGCGTTTTGCTTATGCGCCTGGCAGTGGACGTCATGGGCGGCGACCACGGTCCGGAGGAACTCCTCCAGGGCGTGAAGCTGGGATTGGCGGCCGATCCGTCGATCTCCCGTCTGTACGTGGTGGGTCCGGAGGCCGTTCTCCAGCCCGTCCTCCGAAGCATCGGTTGCTCCGATCCGCGTTTGGAGATCCACCCGGCCTCCGAGGTCCTCACCATGGAGGACAAGCCGGTTCAGGGCCTCCGCAAGAAGAAGGACTGCTCGATCCTCCGGGCTGTCGAACTGGTGCGGGACGGCAAGGCCGATGCGGTGATCTCGTCGGGCAACACCGGCGGCATCGTCGCGGCGGCCACCATCCGTCTTCGGACCTTGGAAGGGATCGAACGGCCCACCATCGCCTGCATCATGCCCTCCAAGTCGGGGGCCTGGGTGCTGGTCGACGGCGGCGCCAACCCGGAGTGTACCCCTGAAAACCTGCTCCAGTTCGCCGTGATGGGTTCGGCCTACTCGCGGGCGATGCTCGGCAAGCAGAGTCCCCGTGTGGGCGTGCTGAGCAACGGCAGCGAAGAATCCAAGGGCACCGACCTGACCCGCGCAGCCTTGCCCCTGATCCGCGCCTCGGGCCTCAATGCCACCGGATATTGCGAGGGCTACGACCTGTTCATGGATGGAGTGGATGTCTGCGTTTGTGACGGGTTTGTCGGAAACATCGTGCTGAAGTCGGCCGAGAGCCTGGGCAAGGCCGTGGGCGCGATGCTCCGCGAGGAGTTGACGGCCAACCCATGGCGGATGCTCGGGGCGGCGATCGCCCGCGGCGGGCTGCAGCGCATCCGCACGCGCATGAATCCGGAGGCCTACGGCGGAGCCCCGCTCCTGGGCGTGCACGGGTGTGTCATCAAGATCCATGGAGGTGCCAAGCGCTCGAATGTCCAGCATGCCCTGAGTCAGGCGGTCCGCTTCGTCCGGTTGGGTCTCAACGAGACCCTGGTTCGCGGCATCGCCGAGGCCGCCGCGGCTGTGGCGTTGACCACCCCCACGGGCCCCGCCTCTCTTTCCCCGTCACCCGTTCCTCCGGCCGATCCGGTACGGCCCTCCTGATCTTCCAGATTCCCTTGAACCACCCCCGCATCCAACGCGCTCCGCTCCGTACCGCCTCCATCGTGGGTCTCGGCTCCTATGTGCCGGAGAGGGTGATGACCAACGCCGATCTGGAGCGGATGGTCGAGACTTCGGACGAGTGGATCACCACCCGCACGGGCATTCGGGAACGGCGGATCGCCGGAGCCTCTGAAACGACCTCCGACATGGCGTTGGAGGCGGCCCGGCGGGCGATGACGGCGGCCGGGGTCACGGCCGGCGACATCGATCTGATCATCGTCGCGACGATCACGCCCGACATGCCCTTCCCCAGCACCGCCTGCCTCGTCCAGCAGAAGTTGGGTGCCGATCGGGCCGTCGCCTTCGACATCGAGGCGGCCTGCAGCGGGTTCGTCTACGCCCTCGACATCGGTGCCCGTTTCGTCGAGGCGGGGGCTCACGAGACCGTCTTGATCATCGGAGCCGAAAAGATGAGTTCGGTGGTCGATTGGACCGATCGCAACACCTGCGTGCTCTTTGGCGATGGTGCCGGGGCCGCCGTCCTGAAGCATCGCCCCGGTGCCCGCGGTCTGCTGACCGCGTCGCTGGGGTCCGACGGATCCAAAGCCGGCCTGCTGGAGTTGCCCGGCGGCGGCAGCGCGTGTCCGGCGACGGCGGAGTCGGTGGCCGGGCGTCGTCACTTTTTGCGGATGGATGGCAAGGAGACCTTCAAGAACGCCGTGCAGGCCATGGTCTCGGCCTCGAACGAAGTGCTCGAGCGCTGTGGTCTCTCCATCGATCAGATCCGCTGCGTCATTCCCCACCAGGCCAACCAGCGCATCCTCAGCGCGGTCGGCGAGCGGTTGGGGGCCACCGCGGAGCAGGTTTTCGTGAATGTCGACCGTTACGGCAACACCAGTGCCGCCAGCGTGGGCATCGCGATGGATGAAGCCGTGCGCGAGGGGCGGATCCGCCGCGGAGATCTGGTCTTGTTGGTGGTCTTCGGGGCCGGGCTCACCTGGGGGGCGGCCGTTCTGGAGTGGTGATCGCGCCTCGGTGCCGCCAAGCACCCCAGCGTCACCCGATTCGCTGCAGTCGGTTCAGGCGTTCCAAGCGCTCTTGAAGCGAGGCTCTGCGGGCCGGATCGGGCTCGAGAGTCTCCAGATCCCACGTGTCGGCGAACACCCGGCCGCGCCGCAGTCCGACCCCATAGGCCAGAGCCGATTCGAGGGTCTCGGGACGGGGCGGGGCGAATTCACCCCGGGCGGCCAGGGCTTCCAGAGCCCCGTTGCCTCCGCGGGTCGGGATCAGCGAGACGGTACCGGCCCCGCAGTCGAAGGCGAAGTCGATGGATCGACAGGCCCATTCCAGGGCTTCGGGGTCATCAAGGAAGGGGGGCTTCACGAGCACGAAGACCCGCAGCTCGATGTCGTGATGCCGGATCCACTGTGCTGCCCTGCGGAAGGACTGCCGATCGATGCCCTTGTTGAGACGTTCGAGGATGACCGGATGGGCTGTTTCCAGACCCAGGGCCAGCTCCAGCCGGGTGCCTGCGCCCAACGACTCCCGGAAGGGCAGGACACGGTCTCCCACGAGCTTCGGGTGGCATTCCACGACGAGCCGCTCGAAGGCACGGGCCTGGCGGGCCAGTTCGGGACGGTCGCTGACCGGAATGGCCCCGGGGTCGAAGAACGATCCGGCGTTGTAGAGTTTGAGCCACTGGGCCCGCCGAGGGTGCTCCGCCGCGTCGGCCGCGAGGGCCAGCGCGACCTGTTCGGTGATGGCGCCTTCGGGAACCGTTTCCTCGAGCGTATGCCGCCACAGGTCGCACATGAGGCAGTGCCACGGGCATTCGCGATTGGTCAGGAAGATCGTCAGGATGGAAGCCTGTCCCCCTGCGGGATCGGGTTCCGATTCCCGAAGCCAATGCGACGGTCGCCTCGGATCCAGTCCCGGAGTGCGGGCGATGCCGGCCCGCCGGGCCAGGATCCAGGCCTGCCGTTCGGCCCGGCGTTGCGGATACGGTTCTGGGTGCGGGTTCAACTGCGCAGCATCAGAACCTCCGGAAGAAGTCAGGAAAAGCGTTTCCTCGGAGCCGTTCTTCGGTTTCGGTATCCGCCGGCAAGGTCAGTGGCGGTGGGTCCGGCGGCGTGGTCGCGTCATCGGGTTGGAACTTATCCCGCAACTTTTCGCGCCGGTCGCTGTTGCAGGGAAGTCGTTTCGCATGTCTTACACGCCACTGAAATCCATCCTGAACCGGGCAGGGCTCATCACGCCTGCCCAGTTCGATCAGTGGTCGGAAGCCTGGCAGCGCTCGGTGGATGCCAATGGTGTGGGGGCCGCCGGTGCCGAGACGCGGTTGGCTTTTTTTGCCCGTGAGGCCGGTCTGACCGAAGAGGCTTTCCTCCAGAAACTCGCCTCGGCCCTGTCGTTCGACTACATCGACCTGGCCAAGCTCAGCATCGCCGCCGAGGTGCGCAAGCGCATCAGTACCAAGGTGGCCTTCCAGTTCTCCATCATCCCGTTCTCCGATGAGGGCGGCGTGCTGGCCGTCGCGGTGGCCGATCCCTTCGACGCGGCCATGCTGGCCAGCGTCCAGTTCGATGTCGGCGGGGCCGTGCGCTATGCCTTGGCCACACGGGCCGAGATCGAGAAGGCACTCAAGAAGTACTATGGCGTCGGCGCCGAGACCCTCGACGAAATGGCCGAGGAAGACGACGCCATCGAGTTGGAGATCGACGGAGGGCGTGAGATCACCGGCGACGACCAGGACGCCAGCGTCATCAAGTTTGTCAACCAGGTCATCTGGGAGGCCTTCAAGGACCGCGCGACCGACATCCATTTCGAACCCTCCGAAGACGAGCTGCGCATCCGCTACCGCATCGACGGCATCCTGCACCAGACCCCCCTGCCGCCGCAGATCAAGCGGTATCAGGCGGCATTGATCTCCCGCATCAAGGTGATGGCCGGGATGAACATCGCCGAGAAACGCCTGCCGCAAGACGGCCGCATCAACGTGCGCATCAAGGGCGAGGAGATCGACATCCGCGTGTCCACGGTGCCGACGGTGTGGGGCGAATCGGTGTCGCTGCGCTTGCTGCTGCGCGGCAAGATCTTCTTCAGTCTCGAAAAGCTGGGGTTCGCGCCGCACGAAGACGCGCTGATCCGCGAGCTCATCGTCAAGCCGCACGGCATCATCCTGGTCACCGGGCCCACCGGATCGGGAAAATCGACCTCGCTGTACGCGTTCCTTTCCACCATCAACTCGGTCACCAAGCGCATCATCACCATCGAAGAACCGGTGGAATACGAGCTCAAGGGCATCAACCAGATCCCCGTGCGTTCGGACATCGGCCTGACCTTCGCCGTGGGGTTGCGTCACATCCTTCGCCAAGACCCCAACGTGGTCATGGTCGGCGAAATCCGCGACACCGAGACGGCCGAGATCGCCATCCGCGCCTCGCTGACGGGCCATCTGGTGTTCAGCACCCTGCACACCAACGATGCGGCCAGCGCCTTCACCCGCTTGATCGACATGGGCATCGAGCCCTTCTTGGTGGCCTCCTCGGTCGAGGCCATCATGGCCCAGCGCCTGGTCCGGACCATTTGCCCGAGCTGTTCGCAGCCGCAGAAGATCGATCGCGATTACCTCATCAAGGCCGGTTTCCCCGAAGACGAGATCGACTCCACGGACTTCCGCAAGGGGGTCGGTTGCGAGGCCTGCCGCCAGTTGGGGTACCAGGGGCGCACGGGCATCCATGAATTGCTGGTGGTCACCGAGGCGATCCGCCCCCTGGTGATGAACCGGGCCTCGGCGGCCACGCTGGCCGACATCGCCCGCAAGCAGGGCATGCGGACACTCCGGCAAGACGGTTGGACCAAGGTGAAGGCCGGCGTCACGACCGTCGAAGAGGTCCTGCGGGTCACGCAGAACGAAGAACATGTGAAGACTCTGGCTGGAGATCACGGAGGCGTGCCGGCATGAGCAAGGCCTCCTCCATGCCGCATGCGTGCACGGTGCTGGTGCCCGGAAAGGGCGACCGGCATCTCTACCAGTTCGCCGTCCAGAAGGGCGCGGCCTCACCGGCGGGCCAATGGGATGTGGCCGCCGACAAACCGTTGCCGGCCCATGTCGTGTCGCGTGATTGGCGCCTGCTGCTCCGATCCCGCCTCGACATCGCCTGGATGCCCCCGGAGTCGGTCTTCCTGCGGGCCGTGCAATTGCCGGCCTGCGCTCCGGGCGAACTGGCCGGAATGATCGAGTTCCAACTCGAGAAATTGTCGCCCATGCCGCCGGCCCAGGTGGTCTGGACCGTCGAGAGCATCCCCCATCCCCAGGCCACCCCGGAAGCCCCCCAGCAAACCGCGCTGGTGACCATCGCCGCCCGTTCGGCCGTGGAGGGTTTTGTCGAGACGCTGGAGCAGGGTGGGTACATGGCCGACCGGATCGAACTGCCCCTCGTCCGCGGGTTGTTGCGCCGGCCGGTCGAGGGCGATCAGTTGCGCATCGTGCTGGGGGGCGTGGCCGACCAGCAGGTGGCCCTTCTCGGGTGGTGGTCTGGCGGCGTGCTGCGTGATGTCTCGCTGATCCGCCTGCCGGTGCAGGGGGCCGCCGACCTGCTCCTCGCCCAGTTGACCGGCACGGCGTGGGCCGCCGAGCTCGATGGATGGCTGACCGCGTTGCCCCCGGTGACGGTCGTCGCCGTGGAAGCCGACGCGGCCCCCCTCGTCGAGCCCCTGCAAGGGTGGTGCGGCCATCCGGTCTCGGTGGAACCACCCGCTGCCGAAGCCGATCTGGCCCGGCTCACCGCCGATCACGCGCTGCAGCCCTCGGCGTCGTCGTTGATTCCGGACGAGGTCCGGAGCCGGCAGCGTCGCCAGTACGTCGATGCGTTGTGGGTCAAGGGGCTCACCGCTCTGGCCATGACCTATCTGGCCGGCGTGTTCGTCTACCTGGCGGTCCTGACCTTCCAGAAATCCTCGGTCGACACCCTGCGTGACGAAACCCGCGCGATGGCCACCCAGTACACCAACACCCTCCAGCTCAAGGCGCGGGTGCGGGTGTTGCAGGAGCAGGTGGCTTTGCGGTTCGCCGCGCTCGACTGTTGGAACGCCGTGGTCGAGAAGCTGCCCGAGGCCCTCACGCTGGTTCAGATGGATTTCAAGAACGGGCGAACCTTGCTCATCAACGGCAACGCATCCGAATCCGACCGGGCCGAGGTGATCCGCTTCAACGACCTGTTGCGGGCCGTGACATCGGAGGGCAAGCCGCTCTTTTCCGAGGTCAAGCCGGCGACCATGACTCCGCGCGGAAGCAGCCTTTCGTGGACCTTCGAGGCGGAATTGCGGCGCGAAGAGGGGGTGGCGCCATGACTCGTTGGTTCGACCGTCTGAATCTGGCCCCGACGGAGCGTCGCATGGCCATCGTGGGTCTGTGCGTGATGGGCCTGCTGTTCAACTACTGGCTCATCTGGCCCTACTTCGCCGAGTGGGATGTCATGGTCCGTGAGCGCACCAAGCTCGAGGGCCAGAAGCAGATCTTCTTCAAGGAGGTCTCCAAAAAGTCGTCCTACGACAAACTCCTCAAGGAGCTGGAAGGCGCCGGGGGGCACGTGTTGCCCGAGGAGCAGGCCAATCGGGTGCAGCAAGGCATCACGGCTGCCGCCGCGACCAACGGGGTCAACCTCGGTCGGGTCTCCCCGCAAGTGGCCTCGCT
The DNA here is from genome assembly GCA_027490985.1 of Verrucomicrobiales bacterium. GTDB lineage: Bacteria > Verrucomicrobiota > Verrucomicrobiia > Limisphaerales > UBA9464 > SXXZ01. The sequence goes on along the minus strand of JAIXXC010000032.1, from coordinate 2,890 downwards.
GCGGATGAGCGCCTCCAAAGACACCAATTTCTTCGACGAGCAGATCGTCATCGTGGACCTCACGGCCAAGGAGGAGGGGTTTGTGGATTTCCTCTACGCCTTGGGCGCGAGTGATTCGATGATCCGTGTCCGCGACATGAGCCGACTGAGGCTCGACAACAGTGGTCAGAATCTCAGCGCCTCGGTGACCTTCGTCGCCAGTTTCCAGAAGAAACCCAAGGCGGCCGCACCGGCCGGTACGTCGTCGGCCAAACCGGCCACCGCGGAGAACCGTCCTAGCGGATCCAAGCCGCCCGGAGGTACCTCGACCGCCCCCGGTTCGGGTTCGACCGGCAAGCCCAAGTCTTCCACCAACGCAGCAGCCTCGTCGCGCGTCACCGGAACCAACGCGCCAACCAAGAAGTAACCGATTGTGAACACGCGTCCCATCCATCTCGCCGTCGTCGCGGCCATCACTGCGGGCCGGCTTTTCGGACAGGCTCCTGCCGCGCCCGCCGCTCCGGGGGCCCCGCTCAGTGCGGCTTCCGTCGTCCCGGCGGCCACGGTGGCTCCGGCTCCGGCGACGGCTCCGGCGCCCGCTGCGAACACGGCCTTTCCGGCCTTTCCGGAACCTCCCGCGCGCTTGAGAAAGGCGACCAACGCGGCCGCTCCGGCTGCGGTCGCGTCGACCAATTTCCCGTCGGCGCTGCCCCGGGCCTTCCCGCGTCCGCCAGCCCCGCCGGCTCCCCCCGGTACTTCCTCGGCGGCCAGTGCTGCCAAAGGGGCTGCCGCTGCGGCCAAGACGCCCGCGGGGGCGGCGGCGGGCACCGCCAAGGCCGGTCAACCCTCCGAGGAAGATCAGGCGATCAACGAGGCCACCCTCAAGTCTTTGCGTGAGAGTCGGGGCACCAATCAGCCGAGCGACTCGATCGTCTTCAAGGACCAGGACATCAACATCTTCCTGGATCAGGTGTACGGGCCGTTGGTCAAACGGACGGTGCTTCGGGCTCAGGGCTTGCCCCAGGTCAAGATCAGCATCGACACCCAGACAGCCCTGACCGAGGAGGAAGAGGTGCAGATGTGGGACACCGTGTTGGCCCTCAACGGCATCACCATGATTCCGCAGGGCGACAAGTTCGTGACGGCGGTGCCCGTGGCCCAGGCGCTTCAAGAGGGCGCCAAGTTCTCCAACAAGCCGGCCGATCAGTACGCCGAGGCCAGCCAGTTCGTGACCCATGTGGTGCAGCTCAAGCACGTGGCCATCGAAGAGGCGGTGCCCACCATCACGCCCTTCGCCAAGAACGCCAATGGCATCGTGGCGCTGGCCAGCACCAAGACCCTGGTGCTGCGCGATTACTCGATCAACGTGAAGCGCATGCTGGAGGTGCTGGCCAAGATCGACATCGAGGTGGAGGAGGATTTCCAGCTCGAGGTCATCCCCATCAAGTACGGCAAGGTCGACGAGATTTATGCGACGCTCACCAGCGTCATCGGGGGTGGCGGTGTCAGTGGAACCCCGGGCGGGGGCGTCGGTGGAGCCGGCGTCGGAGGCATGGGCGGCATGGGCGGCGGCATGGCCGGCCGTCGTGGTGGCGTCGGCGGCGTCGGTGGTATGGGCACGGGGTTCAACCAGTTCGGCGGCGGCGGTCAATTGGGCGGCATGAATCAGCTCGGAGGTTCCAGCCGCTTCGGCAACTCCGGGCGCTTGGGCGGGCAGCAGTTGGGAGTCGGTGCCAACCAGCCGGGATCCGCGGTCAACACGGGCACCTTCCAGAACCGATTCAACGCCATGGGGCGGGGGGGGGCCGGAGGTGGTTCGGGTTATGGCGGACTTTCCGAGTTGCTCCAGACGGTGAGCATCACGGCCGACCAGCGCTCCAATTCGCTCATCGTCTACGGCAACAAGAAGGACATCAACAAACTGCGTGAGGTGCTGACCAAGGTCGACACGCTGCTGCCTCAGGTGCTGGTCGAGGCCATCATCATGGAGGTCAACCTGAGTGCCGGATGGAATTACGGCATCAGTGCCGCCCAGCGACCGGCCCAGTTCGGCGACAATGCCAACAACCGGGGTGGGGGTGTGGTCAACAATCCCTCGGGGGCTCCGTTGGGCACGGGTTCGGATTTTCTGAAGCAGTTGGGCCGGTCGACTGGTGGGGCTGTCGGCACCAACGTCGTCAACGGTATCCCGGCCACGTCCGGTTCCGGGCTCTCCTACTTCGCTCAGATCGGTCAGAACTGGGATCTGGCCATCAGTGCGATCGCTGCGGACAGTCGCGTCAACGTGATCCAGCGTCCGCGGGTCATCACTTCGCACGCCACCCCGGGCAGTTTCTTCGTGGGTTCGGAGGTTCCGTTTGTTTCCGGCTCCTTTTTCGGCGGGGGCAGCTTCGGCAACAGCCAGTCCATCACCCGCCAGCAAGTGGGCGTGGGGTTGAATGTCACCCCCTTCATCACTCCGGACAATCTGGTGGTCATGCAAATCGACCAGACGGTCGACAATCTCGGCTCCAATCTGGACCTCGGCAACGGCCTCAGCGCCCCGACCACCCAGACCCGTTCGGCCAGTTCGTTCGTCACGGTCCGAGACAAGGATGCGGTGTTGCTGGGCGGGTACATCACCACCAGCACCGACAAACAGAAATCGGGAGTTCCCTTGCTCAAGGACATCCCCTATCTCGGCGCTGCATTTTCCAAACGCAGTCAGAACAGTTCCCGCACCGAATTGATGATCCTCATCCGTCCGAGCATCCTGGCCACGCCGGCCGACGCGGGTGAGGTGGCCGACCAGGAGCGCCAGCGCTTGCCGGGTGTTCGTGTGGCCGAGAAGGAATTCGAGAACAACGAGAAGTCGGAGGCCCGCAAAGCCAAGCGTCAACTCAAGGAGTGACGGGAAGCGGACCGCCTGCGG
>JAIXXC010000207.1 GCA_027490985.1 Verrucomicrobiales bacterium | reverse complement strand
GTAGGGACGGTGTCCCCACCGTCTTTCCCAGAGCTGTCGGGCGAGGAGGTTAGAAAAAAGCCTCCGCGGTTTGCACCGCGGAGGCTCAACCCCAGATGAGTCAACAAACCAGGCTACCCAACCCAGCGCTGACCCCTTCACCAAGCCATTGCCGTGCCAAGTGGCTGCACCGGGCTCCGAGTGCACCCATCAGCGCCAAGCACGGGCCCAGAGCGACTCTTTTGGGGCTACAGCCAGGAATGACCGATGGGGGCGGCGGGCTGAGACGGTGCGAAATCCACTCACCGTGCGTGTGGGCGACGCCACGAGCGCCAAGAGCTTGCGGGCCATGAAGGCCATGCGGGCCACTCAGGCCGTGGCTTGGGCTGCGTCTCGCGCCGCCACAGGGTCTGGGACCGTTCAGAGGCCTCGGGCCTACTCGTACCGGAGAGCCTGGATGGGCTCGAGGCGGGCGGCCTTGATCGCCGGCAGGAATCCGGCCAAGACGCCAACCGTGCCGCTGAAGGCCACCGCCACCGCCTGGGCTTCCCAGGTGATGATCGGGGTGTTGCCCGTGGGCGCGATGTACGACAGCAGGTCCACGATGAGCAGCGACGCCGCAAGGCCCGCCAGGGCCCCGATCAGCGACAGCACCACGCTCTCGACGATGATCTGGATGAACACATCCACGCCGGTCGCGCCCAACGCCTTGCAGGTGCCGATCTCGCGGACGCGTTCGTTGATGCTGGCCAGCATGATATTCATGATACCGATGCCCCCGACCAACAGGCTGATGCCCGCGATGATGCCACCGCTCAACCGGGCATTCTTGATCTGCTTGTTGATGCTCTCCACCTGGCTCTCCTGCGTCTGGAAGGTGAAGTCTTCGATGCCCCGATGGGTCACCAGGAGCACGTTCTTGGCCTGCTGGAGAGCCGTTTCCATCTGCTCCATGGACTTCACCTTGAGGTCGATGTCGCTGAGCCGCGGGTCGGGGATGCCGTCGAGATCACCCGCCATGCGGAACCGCACCCAGGCCGTGTTCAGTGGGATGTACAGGGTGTTGTTCTTCCGCCAGAACGCCCAGCCCCCCTTCCGACCCCAGCCCCGGGATTTCTTGGCGGGTTCGGCCTTGCCCGAGGCGATGGTCTCCTTGCGCAAGGCCCGGGCCTTGAGGTCCTGCTCGCTGGCGTACTGGGTGAACATGCCCACGATGGTGAAGGGCTGCCCGTTGATCTGGATGATCTCGCCGATGGGGATGATCTCGCGCCCCACCTCGTCGGGATCGCCAAAGAGCGAATCCCGGATGCCCGTGCCGATGACGCACACGGCATGGGCTTTTTCTTCGTCGAGGGCCGTGAAGAACCGCCCGTGCTCCACGGTATGCAGATTCATGTCCAGCACCGCGGGCCAGACGCCCACGCACTCCTCGGGGCTGGTGCGCTTGTCGCCGCGCGACACCAGGGCGTCGGGCACGGCCATCTCGGGCGACACCAACCCGAGCAGCGGCGCCCCCGCTTTCAGGGCCACCACATCGACGAGGGTGCGCCCCGGGGCCTGATCGGCCAGATGCTCCTGATGGGTCGGAACGGCCTGACGTTGCAACAGCACCTTGTCGGCCCCGCCCATGGCCACCATGGACTCGCGCATGCCGTTCTCCATGCCCTTGATGATGGCGCTCATGCCCACCAGCGAGGCCACGCCCAGCACCACGCCGAACAGCGTGAGCAGCGAGCGGAACTTGTGGGCCCAGACTTCCTTCAGGCCGATCAGGATGGCGTTGAGCAGGTTCATCAGTCGTAGCGCAGAGACTGGATGACGTCCATGCGGGCGGCCTTGACCGCCGGGATGATGCCGGCCAGTAAACCGACCACGACCGCGAAGCCGAAGGCCAAGGCCATGGCCCCACCGGTGATCACGGGGTCGTTGCCCGTGGGTGCCACCCAGGTGATGCCCTTGACCACCAGGCGTGAGAACGCCAGCCCCACCAAGCCTCCGACGACGGCGATCACCGTGCTTTCGACGAGGATCTGAACGAAGATGTCGAGCCCCCCCGCCCCGACCGCCTTGCGGATGCCGATCTCGCGGATGCGCTCCGAAATGCTGGCGAGCATGATGTTCATGATGCCGATGCCCCCGACGAAGAGGCTGATCCCGGCGATGAGCCCGCCGCTCATGCGGGCGTTCTTCACGAAGCGGTCGATGTCGGCGCTCCAGTCTTCAAAGGTGCGGAAGGCGAAATCCTCGATGCCCCGATGGTTCACCATCATGATGTTGCGGATCTGGGCCAGGGTCTGCTCGATCCGGGAAAAGTCGCGCACCTTGAGCTCGATGTTGCTCAAGCGGGGCTCGGGCGGGGCGTTCGACAAGCCCGACTGGAACCGGTGCCACATGGTGTTGAGCGGCATGTACACGGTGTTGTTCTTGATCCAGAAGGCGAAGTTGCCGCTGCGCCCCTGCCCTCGCGCTGGGCCCTTTGCCGGCGCCTTGCCCTCGTCTTTGAGCCGCTGAAGCTCGGCCTCGCGCTCGAGCCGCTGCTTGCGCTCCTGCTCGCCCTCGTAGCGCTTGAACAGGCCGATGATGGTGAAGGGCTGTCCGTTGATGGTCATGGTGCGGCCCAAGGGGATGACCTCGGAGCCCGTCTCTTCGGGGCGTCCGAAGAGCTCATCCCGAATGCCCGTGCCGATCACGCACACGGGGCGGGCCTCCGACGCATCGATGTCGTTGAACATCCGCCCGTGCTCCACCTCGTGCTCCATGATCTTGACCTTCTCGGCCAGGACTCCGCCGGTCATGAAGGTGCGGTGGAACTTGCCGTTGGCCTGGAGAGTGGGGTCCATGTCGAGGCGCATCTCCGGAGCAATGATTTCAATGTCGGGCACCCCCGCCTTGAGAGCCTCGATATCGGCCATGGTCATGCCGCGGGCCATGTCGCGCAGATGACGTTGCTCCACGGGCACCCGCTGAGCCTCCATGCGCACTTTCTGCAACCCGCCGATGGCCAGCATCGCCTCGCGCTGGCCGTTTTCCATGCCCTGGACCATGGCGCTCATGGCCACGAGCGACGACACCCCCAGCACGATGCCCAGCATCGTCAGGGCACTGCGGAACTTGTGGGCCCAGATCTCCTTGAGCCCGACCACCACGGCGTTGCCCAGGCTGGTCTTGCCGACAGGAAGGTCCGGAAGCGCCAGGTCGGGAGCCGGAATCCGGGGCAATTCGAGGCTCATGGGTGGGCTCCTCCGGCCGCCTGTTTGGCGATGCGGTCGAGCCCCGCCAGCTTGGAATCGACCTGCTGGGCGATCTTGCCGTTGCGGATCTCGATGCGGCGCGGGGTCACCGCGGCGATCTCGGGATTGTGGGTCACCAGGATCACGGTGCGCCCCTCGGCCGCCAGACGCCGGAACAGGGCGAGGATCAATTCGCCCGTGTGGGTGTCGAGGTTGCCGGTGGGTTCGTCGGCCAGGATGATCTTGGGGTTGTTGACCAGCGCCCGGGCGATGGCCACGCGCTGCTGCTGGCCGCCCGACAGCTGGTTGGGCCGGTTCTTGAGGCGGTGGCTCAGCTCGACCATCTCCAGGGCCTTCTCGGCGCGCTCCCGCCGCTCCCGCCCCCCGATGCCCGCGTAGATCATGGGCAATTCGACGTTCTGCAACACGGTGAGCTTGGGCAGCAGGTTGAAGAACTGGAACACGAAGCCGATGGTGCGGTTGCGCACCCGGGCCAACTCGCGGGCCGAG
>JAIXXC010000115.1 GCA_027490985.1 Verrucomicrobiales bacterium | reverse complement strand
CCCGGAGGGCCGTCCACCTTGTCACCGTCCATCTGATAGATCCCGACCAGATACCCATTCTCGCGCATGGCCCCGACCTTGAGGGTGCCATACAGGGTCACGGCCTGATCCATCACCGGCTTGATGCCCGCAGGGCCCATTTTCACGGCGATCCATTCGTTGATCTTGGGCACGGTTCCGAAGCAACACATCGACTGGTCGCGCATGAGCAACAGCTCCGTGACCAACCCGCCCTCCACTTTCAGAGGCAGCATGAATCCCTTCACCGCCACTTTCTTGCCATTGAAGGCCTTCACGTTGGCGGGAATCTGCGAATCGGGATCGGAAGCGGCGGTGCTGGCCGAAGCCTTGTCTTTCGCCGCCGGGGCATCCTCGGGCACCTCGTACTTGAAGGTGGCCAGCACGTCGAAACCCACCGAGGCGAACCCCGGTTTGGCGACCGGTGCGCCGGCCACCTGCCCCTGCGACGGGACCCCCGCGTTGGTGGCTGGCGTTCCACCCTGCGTCGGCTTCGACGGCGACTCGGGCTTGGCCTCGGTGGTCAGAGGCTTGATGGGCTTTCCGCGCGGGACCGCTCCGGTGGCGGATGACTGGGCCGAGAGAGGGGTGCGAAATCCCGGGAGAGACCCCAACCACGCCGCCGCCAGGAACAAACTCAAGACACGCACACCCTGTTTCATGGAAACCTCCGCACGCATGGGAAAACCTTAACGGGCTGCAGAGGCGAACGCCAGTCTGTCCGGGGAGGAATTCCCGGTCGGGTTACCGGATCCGGGGCCCGCGAAGGCGCTGCGGAACTGACGCGGTGCGGCTTGTGTCGACCACCCTGGTTTGCCCCCTTCCCAAGGACGTGTTTCGACCGTGAGCGTCGACCCTTTCGGTGCCGGCCGTGCTGGGTGTTGCCGTGTGTCCTGCCATTCACCGGGCCGCTGCGGTACAAGCACCTTGACGCCTCGGAAAACCGCGGCGGAGTCTCAAGACATCACTCCCGCATCTCCTTTGCCCAGCCCTCGCCGCATCAGTACGCTGTTTCGAAGCCGTTTTCCCAGATTCATGGGGATGCTGTCCGGGCTCTGGGTGGCCGTGTCCAGCGGGTTGTGCCCAGAGCTTCGGGCCGACAGCACGGTGGTGTTCAACGAGATCCAGTACCATCCGACGGACCGGGAGGCCTCGCTCGAGTGGATCGAGCTGTACAATCAGATGGCCGTCAGCATGGACCTTTCCGGATGGCGGATTTCCGGGGGTGTCGACCATGTCTTCGCGGAAGGCACCGTGATTCCCGGGGGCGGCTTTCTGGTGATCGCTGCCAACCCGGCTGCACTGCGGGCCTTCGGCATCACCCACGCTCTGGGGCCATTCCAAGGCCGACTTTCCAATTCGGGTGAAACGTTGGAACTGCGGAACAACAACCAGCGGCTCATGGATGAGTTGGCCTACGGCACCGACGGCGAGTGGCCCGTGGCGCCCGACGGTCATGGACCCACCCTCGCCAAGATCCGCGAAACCGCCTCTACCGCGCCCGTGGGCCACTGGCGGGCCAGCTCCCAGAATGGGGGAACACCCGGCAGTCCCAACTTCCCGACACTCTCCCCCGGAAGCCTCCCGGTGTTCGTCTCGGCGAATCAATCCTGGGATCAACGGCCCGCGGCACCGGCCACCTCCGGAATCGCTTGGAATCAGCAGGACGATGGCGACTCCGGCTGGAAGACCTCGAGTGCCCCGTTTTTCGGCGGCGAGGCTGCAGCGCCCTCGGGAGCCGAGGTGCCCATTCCCACGCTCTTCGCCACCGGGATGTCCGACTCCCGAAAACCCCTCGCTCCGGGCGCCCGCGATCCGCATTACACGGTCGTGGCGTCGGCCCACGCGATCTCGCCGGCCCCACCCGCAGCGGCTCTGGTGATCGAAGGGCATCCGGCCTGGTTGGCCAACGATGCCGGCTCGATGTGGCTCGGACCGGTCAACCCGGGAACCACCAGCGTGGCCGCCGGCACCTATCGTTACCGCACCGAATTCGACCTCAGCGCCTTCAATCCCGAGTCCGCGAAACTCCAGATCCGAACCGCCGCCGACAATCGGATCACCTCGGTGCTCCTCAACGGCCGCAGCGTGGGCCTGAACTATGAGGGATTCCAGGCGCTGAGCCCGGTGTTCCCGGTGAGCACCGGTTTCATTCCGGGAACCAATCGATTGGAGTTCGTCTGGGCCAATGACACGACCTCCCCCAACCCGGCCGGATTCCGGGCGCAGGTGCAAGGTACGGCCCGAAGCCGGTTCCAGCCCGACAGCCGACTGACCCCGTCGGTCACGCAAGCGGCCTGGTTTCGGACCCGCTTCGTAGTGCCTCCCGGCTGGGTCAATGCCCGCCTCAAGCTCAGAACCACCTACGATGACGGGGCCGCCTTCTACCTCAACGGTCGGGAGATCCATCGGGGCAATTTGCCGCAGGGCAGTCTGCGACCCGAGACCCCCGCCCTCACCTCCCGCCCCGGAATCCCGGCGCCGGTCGAGATCGTCATCGCTCCGGGCACTCTGCTCAGCGGCACGAATTTCCTGGCGGCTGAAGTGCATCAAGCGGCGGGGGGGCTCGACGACCTTTGGTTCGAAGCCGAACTCTCGGTGGTGGACCTGCCGGATCCCTCGCAGCTCGGGGTCCGATTCAATGAAGTCACGGCGACGGGTCCGGCCTTCTCGCTCGAGCTCGCCAACACCACGGCGGACAGTGTGCCGCTCGACGGGTTTCGGATTCTTCGGACAGGGAGCGCCCAGGGCGCGTTCTCGTTTCCCGCGGGCACCATCCTGCCACCGCACGGGCTGCTCGCCGTGGCGGCCTCGGTGGTGGGTTTCAGCCCGGAACGCGACGATCATCTGGTGCTCTCGACCTCCGGAGGCGATGCCGTGATCGATGCACTGGTCATCGGTTCTCGCCCGCAGGCCCGGTTTCCGGATGGCACGGGACCGTGGCGGTTTCCCGTCGCACCCAGTCCGGGGCGGACCAATGCCGTCCGGCTTCATCACGACGTCATCTTCAACGAAATCTTCTACCGGCCTCCGGATGGCACCCGGTCCGGCGCTTGGATCGAACTCCTGAACCGGAGCGACTCCGACATCGATGTGTCCGGATGGGCGATGACCGATGGGATCCGTTTCCGGTTCCCCGGCGGGACACTTCTGAAGGCGCGCGAATTCCTGGTGCTGTCCGAAAATCCCGAAGCGCTGCGGGCCGAGAATCCCGGCATCCGCGTGATGGGTCCATTTACGGGGCAATTGTCCCGCTCGGGTGAGCGACTGGTCCTGTCCGATGCCGACGGCAATCCGGCCGACGCCATGGAATACGCCGACGCGGGTCGGTGGCCTGAGGACGCCGATGGCGGCGGCTCGAGCCTCGAGTTGCAGGATCCCTGGGCCGACAACGCTTCGCCCGAGGCCTGGGCGGCCAGTGACGAATCCTCCCGCTCGGTCTGGGTGCGGCATTCGTATCGGAGCAAGGCGGTCTCCGCCCCGGGCCCCACGCTGTGGAATGAATGGGTGATGGGCTTGCTCGATGCCGGAGAATGCCTGATCGACGACCTTCAAGTGGTGGAATCTCCCGGTACTGCCACGGCGGTGTCGTTGCTCAAGAATGGCGACTTCGAATCCGGTCTCACCGCATGGCGCAGCCTCGGCACCCATCGCCTCAGTCGGGTGATCGATGATCCGGATCAGCCCGGGAACCGTGTGCTCCGTCTGGTGGCCACCGGGCCCACCGAGCACATGCACAATCACCTCGAGACCACCCTCGCCAACAACAAGTCGGTGGTGAATGGCCGTGAGTATGAGGTCACGTTCCGGGCCCGCTTTCTGAAGGGGTGTCCGCGATTGAACACCCGCCTGTATTTCAACCGGGTGGCCCAAACCACCGCCCTGCCTCGTCCGACCCGCCATGGCACGCCGGGGGCCGCCAATTCGCGGCGAGTGGCCAATCTCGGACCCACCTTCGAGTTCTTGAAGCACAGCCCCGCCGTTCCCGCCGCAGGGCAGCCCGTCACGGTGACCGCCATGGCCACCGATGCCGATGGCCTGGCGGACGTCCGTCTGCATTGGTCGGTCAACGGCGGCGCTTGGCAATCCAAGGCGGCTGTGGTGGACGGCACGGGTCGGGTGACCGCGGAGATCCCGGGATCATCGGCCGGGGCTGTTATCCAGTTCTACCTGTCGGCGACCGATGCCCGCGGGGCCGTGTCGTGGTGCCCTGCAGTCGGCCCCGGGTCGCGGGCCTTGGTCGGTGTGGCCGACGGTCAGGAACGCCTCGGATTGCTCCACAACCTGCGGGTGCTGATGACCGCGGCCGATCGGACTCTGCTTTACGCCGAGACCAACGTCATGAGCAACGAGTTCCTGGGGGCGACGGTGATCCACGATGAGCAGGAGGTCTTCTACGACGTGGGGGTGCATCTCCAGGGCAGTCAGCGAGGCCGGTTGGATGCCGGCCGGGTGGGGCTCACGTTGAGGTTTCCCCCGGACCACCTCTTCCGCGGTGTCCATGCCGGCATCTCCATCGACCGTTCCGGCGGATACACGGGCGTCGGCGGCGATCAGGATGAGATCGTCCTCAAGCACGCCCTCCAGCATGCCGGCGGCCTGCCCGGGATGTACGACGACCTGATCCATGTCATCCCCCCGCGCACAGATCTGACCGGAACGGCGTTGCTCATCCTGGCCAAGTACGGCGACGTGTTCCTCGATTCCCAATTCGAGGACGGATCCGACGGCGACCTCTTCAAACTCGAGCTCATCTACTACCCGACCACCACGATCACCGGCGGCCGCGAGGGCATCAAACGCCCCCAACCCGACGAAGTCATCGGGGTGGACATCGGCAACCTCGGCAACGATCCGGAGGTCTACCGCTGGTTCTACCTCACCGAGAACAACCGCTCCACCTCCACCCATGCCCCCATCATGGCGTTGGCGAAGGCGTTGTCGCTCAGCGGGAGTGCGCTTGAGCAGGAGTCCGAGCGGTTGATGGCGGTGGATATGTGGCTCCGGGCAGTGGCCTTCCAGTCGTTGTTCGGACTGGTGGACACCTATCCCTACGACAACCCGCACAACTTCATGATCTATTTCCGCCCCAGCGATGGGCGGGCCTTGCCGTTCCTGTGGGACATGGATTTCGCCTTCGGGGCCGCCGCCACTTCGCCCCTCCAGCGGGCTACCGGAAACATCGCTCGACTCTTCAATCTGCCGGTCAACCAGCGGCGCTATCAGGCCCACCTGCTGGACCTCATCACCACCACCTACAACGTCCAATACCTCGGTCCGTGGATCGACCATTTCGGCACTCTGGCCGGACAAAACTTCGGGGGTATCCGCAGTTACGTGGAGCAGCGCTCGGCCTATGTGCGCAGCAGGTTGCCGGCAGCCACCCCGTTTCGGGTCACGGCTCCCTCGGCCAATCCCTCGCTGGTCAACGGGAGCACAGGCCTCATTCAGGGCCTTGCCGGCTTGGACCT
>JAIXXC010000324.1 GCA_027490985.1 Verrucomicrobiales bacterium | reverse complement strand
TTGTTGACCCGTCGGGGTGCCGAGGTGTTGGCCCGTGCGGATGTCGTGGTGTACGACGCCCTCGTCCAGCCCGGACTGCTGGCGTTGGCTCCGGCGACGGCCGAACGGATCTATGGCGGAAAGCGCGCCGCCGCCCACGCCATTCCTCAGGATCAACTCAACCAGCTTCTGGTCGAGAAGGCGAAGACCGGACAGACCGTGGTCCGTCTCAAGGGCGGCGACCCGTATCTGTTCGGGCGTGGTGGCGAAGAGGCCGTGGAGCTGGCCGAGGCGGGAGTCGCGTTCGAGGTGGTGCCCGGCGTGTCCTCGGTGACCGCCGCACTCAACTATGCGGGCATCCCGCTGACGCACCGCGATCACTGTTCTGGATTCACTGTGGTGACCGGCCATGAAGACCCGACCAAACCGGAATCGGCTCTCGATTACGGAGCTCTGGCCCGATCTCCGGGTACCTTGGTCATCCTGATGGGTGTGGAGCGACTCACCGAGATCGCGCGCCTGTTGATCGGGGCCGGCAAGGATCCGCAGACGCCCGCAGCGATGGTGCAGTGGGGCACCACGGCGCGGCAGCGCTCGGTGGAGGCCACCTTGGCCACGCTCGACGAGGCCGCTGCGGCCGCCGGGGTCTCGAGCCCGGCCATCATCGTGATCGGTGGGGTCGTGCGGGAACGCTCGAAGCTCAATTGGTTCGAGCACCGTCCTTTGCACGGTCGGCGTGTGGTGGTGACCCGCACCCGCAGCCAGGCCTCCGAACTGGGGCGCCGCCTCCGCGATCTCGGGGCCGATGTCCTCGAGATCCCGACGTTGCGCATGGAACCTCCGCAGGCCTTGCAACCGCTGGTGGAATGCATCGTGGGCATCACCGAATACAACTGGCTGGTGTTCACCAGTCCGAACGGGGTGGCCACCTTCTTCGACACGTTCTTCAAGGCCTATCCCGACATCCGGAGTCTGGGCAATCTCCGCATTGCCGCGGTGGGGCCTGCGACCGCCGCCAAGCTGGCCGAACTGCACCTGCAGGTCGATGCCATGCCCGAACAGTTCGTGGCGGCCAAGATCGCCGATGCCATCGCCCAGGTGGAGTCCATCGAGAACCTCCGATTCCTCGTCATCCGTCCTGAAGAGACGCCCTCGGAACTGGCCCGCCTGATCGAGGATCGCGGCGGCATCGTCGACGAGGTGGCCAGCTACCGGACGCTGCCGGAGACCGCCGACCTCAATGGGGCCGCAGCCCGGTTCCTCGAGGAAGGGGCCGATTGGATCACCTTCGCCAGTGGTTCGGCGGTGCAGCATTTCCACGAGCGCTTCGACCTGCCGGCCCGACTCCAGAAGGATCCCCGGCTTCGAACGATCAGCATCGGACCCGAGACCAGCAAGGCCCTGCTGGCCCTGGGGCTCAAGCCCTCGGCCGAGGCCAAGGTGCATACCATCGACGGTCTGGTGGACACCCTCGTCCGACAGGCGGGGCGATGAGGCCCGCAGTGCATCCGGTTCCCGCCGGTGCGGGTGGTTGAAGCGCTCGAAATCCCAATAAAATCAGTAAAATGCGGCTTGCACCGGCGACTTGCGCGGTCGATAACTGCGTCCACTTTTTGATTTATGGCTGACATTGCTAATCGGTACTCCGAAAACGTCACTGGCAAGTACTTCGTCGACAACCAATGCATCGACTGCGACCTCTGCCGCGAAACCGCTCCCAAGAACTTCACCCGCTGGGATGATGGCGGTTACTCCTACGTCATGAAGCAGCCGACCAGCCCCGAAGAGGAATCCGCCTGCAAGGAAGCCATGGAAGGCTGCCCGGTCGAGGCCATTGGCAACAACGGCTGATCGCAACGGGCTTTCCCGGATCGATCGACCCACGGTTCCTGTCGCCAAAGGGTTGTCGACAGATCCATCGGTCGAACGCGTATCGAAGCCCCTCCACAAAAACGCCCGGCTCCGGCCGGGCGTTTTTGTTTTATGGCATACCGCCCTCCGGAAACGACGAAGGGGATCCCCAGCGGGATCCCCTTCGTGCGGTGGTGTCCTGAATCCGAGCGGGATCAGTTCTGCAGCAACTGCAGCGCGCTCTGAGGCATCTTGTTGGCCTGGGCCAACATGGACGTGCCCGACTGCACCAGGATCTGGTAGCGCGCGTAGGCGGTGGCTTCCTCGGCGACATCCACGTCGGCGATGCGCGAAATAGCGGCGCTGAGGTTTTCCTTGGTCACCGTGAGCTGCTCGTTGGTGAAGTTGAGTCGGCTTTGCACGGCACCCAGCGACGCGCGATCTTGAGCCAGCTTGTCGATCGAGTTGCGGATGCGGGTGAGTGCGGCCTGCGCGCGGGGGACCGAGGTGATGTCCAAGCCGGTCTTGGCGGAGACAGCCGTTGCGATGTCTGCATTGGTTCCGGTGAAAATCCCGCTGGCAGGGAATACGGGAACCGTTCTCGTGGTGACTCCGTTGGTGGTCGTGCTGGTGAAGGTCGTGGCAGTCCCGAAGGCTGTGGTTCCGCCAGCCTTTCCGTCCAGTTCGATGATGTATCTGTGGGTCGGCGTGGATGCAGTGTCGGTCACCTTGAAAGCGTCCGTAATATCGAACGTTCCATTGAGACCGGACAAATCGGTGCTCGTGGCACTAGAACCCGTTGGAGTAGCCGAAGCGAACCCGGAAAGCGTCAGCGATCCACCCTTCGCCATTTTCAAATACTCCTCTTCTGTGACGGTCAACTGGATCTTTCCATTGGCGTCGCGAGCAATGTTCTGGATGTTCGCATTGGTCAACGATTGGGCCACGCTCAGCGAGGAGGTGTACTCGGTCTTCGAGAGGTCGATCGGCGCCATGTCGAAAGTGGTTCCGGTGGAATCGATGGTGACCGCCAACGAGTTGGTCGAGAACAACTTCACCGAGTTGAAGGTCTGGGTGACCGTCTGTCGGACGTAGTCCTGCAGCTGGGTGAATTCCTGGGAGTACAGGGTGAGGTCGCTCGCGCTCTTGGTGGAGTCTTGAGCGAACATCGCCAGTTCCGACATGCGGCGGAAGGCCTTGTCGATCGTCTTGAGGAAGCCGTCCTGGGTCTGGGTGAAGGACACGGCGTTCACCACGTTGTTGATGGCGGCGTCGAGACGCTTGAGCTGCGATTCCAAGCGGCTGCTCACGGCCAGGCCGGCGGCGTCGTCCGACGGTGCGATGATCTTGGAGCCCGAGGAGAGTCGTGCCAGCGACTTGGCCAGGGCGTTGGAGCTCACATTCAGGTTGTTGGCCGTTTGCTGCGCCTGGACGTTGGTGTTGATGACCATGGTGGGGAGGGTTGGGCTGCGGTTGTGGTTTCGGTTAAAGGGAGTTCGCGGCTTCGGCCTTCAATTGCTGGAGTCGCAGGGAAAGTTGTTCAGGGGTGGCCGATTCGGCGGCCGCGATGTTGTTTTCAACGATCTCGAGGTAGACCTCTTCTCGGTGCACTCCGATGTCCTTGGGCGCACTCACGCCCAGTCGGACCGTGTCGCGATCGATGCGAACGACGCGGATCGAGATGTCTCCGCCGATCCGGATGGCTTCATTCAATTTTCGGGAGAGGACCAACATGATCTGGGCGCGATGCAGGATCTCTAGTTGGCCACGGGGAAGTTCACGGGCAGTTCGGCCGCGTTGATCGGCACCACCTGGCGCGCCTCGCCGGTCGTCTTGTTGAACACGATCGGTCCCTTGAGATTGACCGTCAGTGATCCGTCCCGCCGGAGGGTGACGATATTGAGGACTCCCGCTTCGCTGGCGCGTGTGAGGTTGAGGGTCCGACAATCGGTGGAACCCAATTCGAAGCGGTACGAGGCCGTCACGAACACGGGGGCGACGACCAAAAACGACTGATCCACCTCTCCGGAGAACTTCAACCACGAGAACGGCGGGGCGTCGACCACCGGTTCCAAAGCAGCCTTCCTCAGGGTTTCAAAGCCGAGCAATCCATCGGGAAACATCAGGGAAACCGCGGTTTCCGGAGTTTCCGGAGTCGCGCCCCTGACTTGCTGTTGAGATTCGATGACCAGCACGAGAGACCCGCAGCAACGGGCATGCCAACGGAAATCAGAGGGCGGCCGCCCCGAAATTGCTTAAGTCGGAGACGAGGGTGACGCATCGTTCTGAGTGGCTCCAGATGGGCGCTCGAACGAGGGTCGGGTCGAGTCTGTCGAATCGCGATCGCGAGTCGATCGGAAGCCCATCTTTGCTCCTGTATTGATCAAATCGATGCCCATTCGGCGATACCATCCGCTATCTTCCGGTGCATTGGCCGGCGTCTTGGCGATCCTGCTCGGCGGGAGCACCGAGGCGAAGACCGTGTCGGGAATCCATCAGGAATTCCTCAAGACCAAACTGGAAGCCGTCAAGGGCAGCGCCGAGAGCCAGCATCGATTGGGTGTCTTGTACGAGCGGGGTTTGGGGATCGCCAAAGACGAGACCGTGGCCGCCGAGTGGTTTCTTCGGGCGGCCGAGGCCGATTATGCGCCTGCTCAATATGCGCTGGCGCGGTGCTATCGGGCGGGGCGGGGCGTGGCCAAAGATCCGGAGGCCGCCGTCAAGTGGTTCCGCAAGGCCGCCGAGCATGGAGATCCCGATGCCCAGAATTCGCTCGGTTACAGCTACCAGACAGGGATCGGCGTCGATGCAGACGCGGCCGAGGCGGTCCGCTGGTTCCGCTTGTCGGCCGCTGCAGGAAATGCGGCCGCCCAGAACAATCTGGGCTTCTGCTACAAGCATGGACATGGGGTGCCGCCGGATCCGGCCGAAGCCGTGACGTGGTATCGCCAGTCGGCCAAAGCCGGGAATGCCCAGGCCCAGAACAGTCTCGGCGAGTGCCTCCAGTCGGGGGTGGGCGTCGCCAAGAATCCGGTGGAAGCCGTGAGCTGGTACCGAGCGGCCGCGGCCTCCGGGTTGCCCGAGGCTCAAGACAACCTGGGCTTCTGCCACTTCCTGGGGCAAGGGGTGGAACGCGACTACGCCGAAGCGGTGCGCTGGTTCACCTTGGCTGCCGATCAGCGGTTCCCTCGCGCCTGGGCCAATCTGGCCATCTGCCATGCCAATGGCTATGGCGTGCCCAAGGACGTGGTCGAGTCGTATGCCTGGTGGAATCTGGCTTCCACCGAGATGGAGAGGGCCGCCCGGGCGCGGGATGATCTTGAGCGATTGATGTCACCGGCCCAGATCGCGGCCGCGCAGAAGCGGGCCAAGAAACTCAAGAACCGGTTCGCCGCCCACTGAGACAGCGGCCATTACTGGCCGTCCGGATCAGCGTCTTGGATGGTCCGGGGTATCAGGGAGCTTCAGTGAGCGTGTTGCCCGTGAACGCCATGCACCGCGTGCGGCGGGGTTGAACGCGCGGACGGGGACGCCATTTGCGCGATGATGCTTCGCGGATCAATCCCGCCTACTGCCAGTACTGACGAGGCCACTTCACCGGGCGAATGAGCGGGAACTCCAGCCCGGTATAGCCCCCATGCACGGGCGCCAATACTCCCTGAGGAGGGGATACCGGAGCAGCGGCTGACCTTGCCAAGGTCTGAGCCGGATGAAGACGCGAGGAACCGGCAGATGGAAAACCTTTTGGTGCGGAGGCGTTGCAACCGCCTTTTTGTTGGGCGGATGCCATAAACCCCAGGAGGCCCACGACCATGGGAAGGAGGAGGAGAAGGCAAAACTCGTGGTTTCGCGCCCCATGCGGAAGGACACGGTGGTGTCCCGCGACTTCGTTTGTCAGATCCGTTCGTCCCGCAATATCGAAATCCGGGCCTTGGAGCGTGGCTATTTGGAAAGCGTGGCGGTCACTGAGGGGCAGACGGTCAAACAGGGGGATCCCTTGTTCAAGATTCTCCCCTTGGTGTATCAGGCGGAATTGAAGCGGGCGGAGGCGGAGGCACAGGTTGCTAAGGTGGAGTACGACAACACCAAACGACTGTCGGACACCAAGATTGTCTCGGAAACCGAGTTGGCGATCGCCCGGGCCAAACTGGAGAAGGAAAAAGCCCACGTGAATCTGGCCCAGGCACATCTCGGATTCACGGACATCCGGGCGCCGTTCCCGGGACTTGTCGATCGACTTCATATGCGGAACGGAAGTCTGGTGGACGAGGGCGATTTGCTCACCACGCTCTCCGACAACAGCGAGATCTGGGTCTACTTCAATGTGCCCGAATCCGATTACCTCGAGTACGCCTCGGAGGCCCAGCCGGAGGATCGCAAGATCGTGGAGTTGGTCATGGCCAACCGGAAGGTCTTCCCGCATCCCGGCCGTATCAATGCGATCGAGGCGGAGTTCAATAGCGAGACCGGCACCATCCCATTCCGCGCAGATTTCCCGAATCCGAACCGACTGCTCCGCCATGGCGAGACCGGCACCATCCGGATGCGGAAGCTGGTGAAAGACGCCGTTCTGGTGCCTCAGAAAGCCACCTTCGAGGTGCTCGATCACCATTATGTCCTGGTGATCGGAAAGGACGACGTGGTGATGCAGCAACGGATCCAAATCAGCGAGGAGATCGAGGACTTGTTCCTCGTGAGCAGCGGTGTCACCGACAAGGACCGGATCGTGGTTGAAGGCATTCGACAGGCAAAACCGGGAGAGAAGGCGGAGTTTGAATTCCTCGAACCAGCAGAGGCCTTCAAGAATTTGAAGCTCCGTGCGGAATAGCCACCGAGGTATCCCACCATGTTCACCCACATTCTCCGCCGGCCCGCGCTGGCCATCGTCATCTCACTGTTGATTCTGTTCCTGGGAGGGTTGTCGATCGCGACCATGCCGATCTCCCAGTTTCCGGACGTCGCTCCGGTGGTGGTGATGGTCACCCTCGACTACCCGGGCGCGAGCGCCAAGGTTCTTGAGGAGTCCTGCCTCATCCCGCTGGAACGCTCCATCAACGGTGTCCCGAACATGAAGTACATGACCTCCGACGCGACCAGCGCGGGAGAGGCAACGATCCAGGTCGTGTTCAACATGGGCACCGACCCCAACCAGGCCACGGTGAACGTCATGAACCGTGTGAATCAGGTCATGAGCCGTCTGCCGCCGCTGGTCCAGCGCGAAGGCGTGATCGTGAACAATCTCAGTCCGAACATGCTGATGTATGTGAACTTGTATTCCACGGACAAGAACGCGGACATGCAGTTCCTCTTCAACTACGGGTACGTCAACCTGATCCCCGAGTTGAGCCGAATCACGGGCGTCGGTTCGGCAAAGATCCTCGGCACCCGTCAGTACGCCATGCGCGTTTGGCTCAATCCGGACCGGATGCGGGCCTACAAGATAGCCACCGAAGAGGTGATGAAAGCTCTGGCCGAACAGAGCGTGATCGGATCCCCCGGACGTCTCGGACGCGCCGACAGCAAGACCTCGCAATCCCTCGAGTACGTGCTGACTTACGTGGGCCGCTTCAATGAGGTGGAACAGTATGAAAACATCATCCTGAGGGCCACGGACAAGGGGGAACTGCTGAGGCTGAAGGACGTCGCGACCGTTGAATTGGGCAGCGAGTTCTACGATCTCTACTCGGACCTCGACGGCAGCCCCTCTGCGGCGATTGTGATCAAGCAAAGCTACGGCAGCAACGCCAACGACGTCATTCGTCAGGTCAAGGCCAAGCTCGCCGAGTTCAAAGCAAAATCCTTCCCGTCGGGAATGGATTACAAGATCAGCTACGATGTCTCGAGCTTCCTGGACGCCTCTTTCGAGAAGGTTCTCCACACCCTGATCGAGGCGTTCATTCTCGTCGCGCTGGTGGTGTTCGTCTTCCTGGGGGACGTCCGGTCGACGCTGATCCCGACGCTCGCGATTCCGGTCTCCCTCATCGGAACCTTCTTCCTGATGAAGATGATGGGCATCACGATCAACCTCATCACGCTCTTCGCTCTGGTGATGGCGATCGGCATCGTCGTCGACAACGCCATCGTCGTGGTCGAAGCGGTGCACGCGAAGATGCATGACACCGGTTTGTCTCCCTACAAGGCGACACAGTTGGTGATGCATGAAATCGGCGGCGCGGTGATCGCCATTACGTTGGTCATGACGGCGGTGTTCGTCCCAGTGACGTTCATGAGCGGCCCGGTGGGGGTGTTCTACCGTGAGTTCTCCATCACCATGGCCGTTTCCATCGTGCTCTCGGGGGTCATGGCGTTGACCCTGACTCCGGTCCTGTGCGGCATGATCCTCAAAAAGCCCGACGCACATCCTGCGCCCAAGGGCCCCATCGGTTGGCTCCTCGTCCGCTTCAACCGCTTTTTCGATCAGTTCACCCACTCCTACACGGGGTTCCTCAAGCGGATCGTGAACCGCAGGTTCGTCACCCTGCTGATGATCGCCCTCTCCATGGTGGCGATCCAGCAGGTGGGAGATCGCATCCCCGCCGGCTTCATCCCGGCCGAGGACCAGGGCATGATCTACGCGATCATCCAGACGCCGCCGGGTTCCACGCTGGAGCGCACCTCCGCCAAGTCCACCGAATTGCAGCAAATCGCCCGGCAGATCGAGGGTGTCGAGTCGGTCTCATCGCTCGCGGGATACGAAGTGTTGACCGAGGGACGTGGCTCGAATGCCGGCACCTGCCTCATCAACCTCAAGAACTGGTCGAAGCGTAAACTGACCGCGGCACAAATCATCGCGGAACTGGAACGACGTTGTCGGGCGATCCCCGGCGTGGTGATCGAGTTCTATGAACCTCCTGCCGTACCGGGTTATGGCGCTGCGGGTGGCTTTTCGCTCCGCCTTTTGGACCAGACCGCAACCGGTGACTACGACCGTCTTCAAGTCGTGAACCGCGAGTTCATGGAGGCCTTGGGCAAGCGCAAAGAACTCAGGGGCCTCTTCACGTTCTTCAGTGCCAACTACCCGCAAATCGAGTTGGTCATCGACAACCAAGCCGCGATGCAAAAGGGCGTTTCCATCGGCAAGGCCATGGACAATCTGTCGATCCTCATTGGCAGCACCTACGAGCAGGGTTTCATCAAGTTTGGTCAGTTCTTCAAGCTCTACATCCAGGCTGATCCGAAATTTCGACGGCTTCCCAAGGATCTCAACGACCTCTACGTCGCCAACGACAAAGGCGACATGGTCCCGTACTCGGCGTTCGTCACGATGAAGCCCAAGTTGGGACTGAACGAGATCACTCGTTACAATGCCTATCCCGCACCCACGATTCAGGGTGCGCCCGCCGAGGGATTCAGCTCGGGCGACGCCATCAAGGCCATTCAGGAGGTGGCCGCCCAGACCCTTCCGCGCGGCTTCGACATTGCTTGGGCGGGCCTCTCCTTCGACGAGGCACGCCGCGGCAACGAAGCCATCTACATCTTCATCGTCGTGCTGATGTTCGTCTATCTCGTGCTGGTCGGGCAGTATGAGAGCTTCCTGTTGCCGCTGGCCGTGATCCTTTCGCTGCCGGTGGGTGTCATGGGCTCGTTCTTCCTGCTGAAGTGGATGGGATTGGACAACGACATTTATGCTCAGGTAGGGCTCATCATGCTGGTTGGCTTGCTGGGCAAGAACGCGATCCTCATCGTGGAGTTCGCGACCCAGAAGCAACTCCAGGGCATGTCGATTTTCGATGCGGCGATCGAGGGCGCGAAGGCTCGGTTTCGGCCGATCTTGATGACGTCATTCGCCTTCATCGCAGGCATGATCCCGCTGCTGCGCGCCTCCGGGGCAGGGGCCATCGCGAGTCGCACGATCGGAGCTTCCGCCGCAGGGGGCATGCTCCTCGGTACGGTGATGGGAGCCATCGTGATCCCGGGTCTCTACTACATCTTCGCCACCTTGTCGCAGCGCTCCAAGCTGCTGCCCGATGAGGATCCATTGCCTCTCAGCGAGGAGCACGAACAGCAATGAATCGGCCCATGAAAAGCGCTTACAAGATTACCCGGTCTCTCGTCACCGCCGCGGTCCTCGCGATCGCATCGGGTTGCGTCGCCCCCAAACCGGACCCACTGCCCTCAGCCGTCGCCCCGTTGCCGGATCGTTTTCCCGGCACCGAGGGGACCACCAATGCGGTTGTCATCGGATGGCGTGAGTATTTTCAGGATCCGGTGCTGATTTCTCTGATCTCCACCGCGCTGACCAACAACCAGGAACTCAACATCCTGATGCAGGAGGTCGCCGTCGCGAAGGCTGAGACGGATGCGCGGAGGGGGGCGCTATTTCCGTTCCTCCGACTTGGGGGCACTGCAGGGGTGGACAAAGTCTCGGTCAACTCACGCAACGGAGCGGTCGAAGAGAATCTCGAGATCCAGCCCGGAAAGAAGTTTCCCGATCCGTTGCCGACCTATGGTGTCGCGGCCGATCTGGACTGGGAGATCGACATCTGGAAGAAGCTCCGCAACGAGCGCGATGCCGCCATCCAGCGCTACCTCGCCACGCAGGAGGGGCGGAATTTCATGGTGACTCACCTCGTCGCGGAGATCGCTGAAACCTACTACGATTTGCTCTCCTTGGACGGCCAGTTGGCCATTTATCGGCGGATGCTGGAGATGCAGGAAAAGGCCCTGGAATCGGTCCGGATCAAAAAGACCGCCGCCCGAGTGACGGAGTTGGCCGTCCGCCGTTTCGAGGCGGAGGTTTCCAAAAACCGGAGCAAGCTGTTCGCGATCCAGCAGCAGATCATCGAGAACGAGAATCGGTTGAACGTGCTGACCGGACGTTATCCTCAGACGATCGAACGCAGTCCCGACGGCTTTGAGATCCGGATGCTGAGCCCGCTCCAGGCCGGTGTCCCTTCGGAACTGCTGCGTCACCGGCCGGATGTGCGCCAGGCGGAGCTGGAACTGAAGGCGGCCGGGTTGGAAGTGAAGGTTGCCGCTGCCCGATTCTATCCAGCGATGAACGTCTCCGCGGTGCTGGGAATCGAGTCGTTCACGCTCGGTTCCCCCATCCTGGCCAAGGAGAACTTGGCCTACGGTGCGACTGCCAATTTGGTCGGTCCACTCATCAACCGCAGCGCCATCAAGGCTGCGTTCAAAGGGGCCTCCGCGCGCCAGGTGGCCGCGGTCTACCGCTACCAGCAGACGGTCCTCAAGGCTTACGTCGAGGTGGTCAATGCGCTGTCCCAGGTGCGCAACCTGGGGCAGGGGTATGAATTGAAATCCCGCCAGGTGGAGGCCCTCTCCGACGCGGCCACGATGTCTGCGCAACTCTTCAACTCCGCACGAGCCGATTATACCGAAGTGCTCCTGACCCAACGCGAGGCGCTCGAGTCCCGGGTGGAGCTTGTTGAAATGAAACAAATTCAACTCATGGCGGCCGTGAAGGCGTACAAGGCCCTCGGTGGAGGGGTTCCGGATTCCCGCGACTACTCGGCGACCACTCCGAAGGCGACGGTGAAGGCCAACGGACGGCCGAAATCCTGATGAGTTACGCCTCGGCCTGTGGGCTCGGCTCTGAGGTTCCTGGACCCACCAACCTGACATGAGACCTTCCCCCAGAATCCGGGTCCTGGTGGCTGAAGGTGACAGTCGAGTCCGGCAGGGGTTGCGAGGGATCTTGGAGGGACAAGAATGGATCCAGGTCGTGGGCGAGGCCGAAAACGGTCGAATCGCCCTGGAGATGGTCGGGCAGTTGCAGCCGGATGTGCTGATTCTGGAGGTCACCCCGTTGTTGATCGACGGTGTCGAGGCCACCCGGAGAGTGAGCACCCAATATCCACAAACGCGGGTGCTGGCTCTTTCCGTGTATCGGGACGAGGACCATGTCAGTGAGATGCTCCGGGCCGGGGCACGTGGCTATTTGCTCAAGGATGATGCGGAAATCGATCTGGTCTCGGCGATCCGGGGGGTCTCAATGGGCCTGGCTTTCTTGAGCCCGGATATCATCGGTGTGGTGTTGGAGGACTGGCGCAGAGCCATTTGCTAGCCCGAATTCGATTGCGACGCTCCCGGTGCATCGCAGTCTTCCTCGCTTCAGTGGTTATCCGGATCAGAAATGCGTTGATGATTTAAGCCGCAGGACTCATTCAACGCGGCGCTCCAGAGCAATAATCCTACATGTCTTCCGATCAAACTCACCCGGCCGCCTCGGCTTCCGAGCCGGTAGGCAACTTCGCCGGATTCAAGGAGCACCTGTCACAGGACTTCGCGTCCGGACTCCTCGTCTTCTTGATCGCGTTGCCACTGTGCCTCGGTATTTCACTCGCTTCGGGGGTGCCGCCGATCGCGGGCATCTTCACGGCAATTGTCGGTGGGATGCTGACCCCGTTTCTCAGCAACTCGGAATTGACGATCAAGGGGCCGGCCGCGGGCTTGATCGTCATCGTTTTGGGTTCTGTGCAAGAGTTGGGGTACGAGAAAGCCCTGGCTGTTGGGGTGGTTGCGGGAGTCCTGCAGATCCTCTTCGGATCCCTCAAACTGGGAACCTTGGGCGAATTCTGCCCGGTCGCTGCGGTGTACGGAATGCTGGCCTCCATCGGCGTCATCATCATCTCCAAGCAAATCCACGTGGCCCTCGGGGTCACCGCTCAGGCCAAAGAACCCTTGGAATTGCTCGCTGAAATCCCTTCGAGCATCGCCCACTTGAATCCAGCCATTGCTTTGATTGGTTTAGGCGCTCTGGCACTGCTCTTTGGGCGTCTCCTCATCAAGAACCGGATTGTGCAGTCCATTCCCGGACCTCTCATCGTCCTTCTCGTAGCAACCCCGCTGGCCTTCTTCTTGGATTTCCAGCACGAGCACGTCTACCAATTCCAAGGTCACGATTTCAAGTTGAGCCCAAAAAACCTCGTCTCCTTGCCGCTCAACATGCTTTCAGGCATCCAGTTTCCGGATTTCTCAGCCCTTTTCACCGGTACCAGTATCAAGTGGATTGTGATGTATTCCCTGGTGGGAGCGTTGGAATCCCTCTTGAGCGCCAGGGCGGTGGACTTGCTGGATCCGTGGCACCGTCGGACCGACTTGAACCGCGACCTTCTGGCCGTGGGCATCGCCAACACACTGGTCGCCTGCATCGGTGGCATTCCGATGATCAGTGAAATTGTTCGATCATCCGCCAACCGCAACAATGGAGCCCGCACCCGGTGGGCCAATTTCTGGCACGGGGCCTTGCTTCTGGTCTTGGTGGCCAGTGTGCCCTGGTTGCTGAACAACATCCCTCTGGCCGCGCTGGCAGGCATGTTGGTGTTCACCGGCTACAACCTCGCTTCGCCCAAGGAATTTGCCCGCATGTGGCGTTTGGGCAGGGCACAGTTGGCGGTTTTCGTCACCACCCTCATCGCCACCCTGGCCACCGATTTGCTCATCGGTATCGCTGTCGGCATTTTACTCAATATTGTGATCCATTTGGCCTATGGCACCGCTGTTACCAATCTCTTCTCGGCGGCGGCCACGGTTGCCAAAGACCCGGCCTCGGATCAGACGGTGATTCACGTCGAGAAGGCGGCGATTTTCAGCAATTGGTTGTCTCTGCGGAAGCAGATCCTGACCCTGAAGGAGCATTCCTCAGTGCGAATCAACCTGAGCAAGACCCACCTGGTGGATCATTCGGTCCTTCGCAGGCTCCATGAAATGGCCGATGACTGGCGCTTGGAAAACCGCGAATTGATCATCGAAGGGTTGGAGGATCACAAGCCCGTCTCCGCTGATCCGATGGCGGCCCGCCTGAAGAGCCGCTGAGTTTCTCCCGTTCAGGAATCGTCGGATCACTCCGCCGATTCCGACGGAACCAGAGGGACCCTGACCAGAACCCGCAACCCGCTCGGGCTTGCGGGTTCGAGCTTCACGGTGCCCCCGCACTGCTCGGCCCGGGCCTTCATGCCGACCAGCCCCAGACTGCTCATGGGTCTGGGGTCCGAGGGGTCCAACCCGATGCCATTGTCTTCGATGGCGAGAAACACCTGTCCTTGGTCACTGCCCAAACGGATCGAGACCTGGGTCGCCGAGGAGTGCCGGGCGACGTTGGTGAGCGACTCCTGGGTGATCCGAAAGAGGTGGGTTTCGGTGTCGCCGTTCAAACGGGTTTCAAGGCTGGAGTCGAATTGAACCCGGATCCGGGTGCGTTGCCCGAATTTCTCCACCAACCACCGGAGAGCGGCCTCCAGGCCGAAATCATCGAGCATCACCGGGCGCAGCAACTGCGAGAGTTCCCGGACGTTGTTGATGGACTCGTCGACCAGGCCGATGCATTCGGCTCTGCGCTGCTCCGGATCATCGTCGGCCCGGCTCGAGAGATTGGCCCGGATCGCGGCCAGCGACTGCCCGAGTTCGTCATGGAGCTCATGGGAGAAGCGGCGAGCGACCACCTCCTGGGTTTGAAGCATGTGCCAGGAGACCCGGTTCAACTGCTCGGTCTGCTGGCCCATGCGGCGGATGCTCCAACGGGCGTAGAGGATGGTGGCGATGGCGCATACGGCGGCCAAGATGAACGAGGCCCCGAGCAGCATCGCCGAATCGTCGGCCATCCGCTGCACCTGGAGATTCAACTCGCGCTCCTCATGGATCAGACGCTGGTTGCTCGTCTGGATGAGCTCGCGGATCAGGGCCAGCACCCGCTCATGGCCGGTGAACAGCGACGCCATCACCGGATCGGAAGGGGCCTGTCCGCTTCCGAAGGCCAGTTCGGCTTGTTGAGAGAACTGCCCGGAGGCGATGGCCAGCTGCTTCCAGTTCCCGGCATCGGGTGTCCGGAGCGCTTCGTCGGCCAATCGGACCAGCGCCTGGTTGGCTTCTTTCAACTGTCGCAACCGTTGGGAACGGCGCTCGGAATTGGACTCGGTCCGCAACCGATAGAGGGCCATCGCCAAGGTGTCCTCTTCAGCCTGAGCCTCCTGGATCAAGCGCGCGACCGTGAGCTGGTTTTTGACGATGGTCGCCGCACTGCGGCGGATCTGGCGCCCTTGGCGGACCGCGATCAGCCCGGCCGCGCCCAGCAGGACCATCACCAGGAGGAAACCGGTCACCAATCCACCCAGCACGGTCTGTTGGGTGATCCGGCCGGTGAGCCTGGGGATTCCGGAATCCATGGTCAGTCGATGAGACCGTTGCGGAAGGCGAAGCGGACCAGCTCGCTGATGCTGTGCATGTTGAGCTTCTCCATGATGCGACCGCGGTGGGCCTCGACCGTGTAGACGCTCAGATTCAAGGCCGTCGCGATCTCCTTGTTGGTCTTGCTCTCGGCGATCAATTGCAGCACTTCGCGCTCACGGGTCGAAAGCAGGTCGATGGGGTTGGTGACATGCCGACGGTAGTCGTCGAGCACCGCATCGGCGATCTCGGGGCTCAGGTAGCCCTTGCCCGCCGAGACGGCACGGACCGCCTTGAGGAATTCGGATTCGTCGCTGTCCTTGAGCACATAACCCTTGGCGCCTGCACGCAGGATTTCGCGCACGTAGACCGAATCCTTGTGCATGGAGACGGCGACGACCCGGGTTCGGGGTGAAATCTTGAGCAGGCGCCGAGTGGCCTCGATGCCATTCAGGTCGGGCATGCTGACATCCATCACGCACACCGAGGGTTGGAGCTTCTCGGCCTGCTCGACGGCTTCACGGCCGTTGGAGACCTCGGCGACGACGCGGAAATCGGGCTGTGCGGCCAGGATCATGCTGAAGCCCCGACGAACGATCGCGTGGTCATCGGCCAAAAGGACTGTGTTCATTGATTTCCGCGGGGCGATTCGGGACCCGATTCCGCCGATGAGTGACCCACAGCGGAGGTTGCAGGGCGGGGCAAACCCGGAAGAGGCCACCCCGCAAGCCTGAGGTTGTGAATCAATAGCAAGGGATCCGATTTGCGGCAAACCGCAATCCAGCCTTAAGCCGGCCTTCCTGCTGCCGCATACCTGCTACGGGGAACGGCACACACCCGTTTTCCACCGATCATCGCCATGTCCACCGAGTCCCACGAGAATTCCCCTGACGCCCCTCCTCCGGTCGACGAGGTGGAGTCGATGCCCGAGGTGGCTTCGGAAGAACCTACGGTCTCACCGGCGGTGGAGGCTCTCAGCCGTGAAGACGAGATCCTCATCCGGTACCGTCAGGCGCAGACGGCGGGTGAGGCGCTGCCTCTGGAGTTGCAGCGGTTGTCGGGGATGAATTTTCTCGGTCGGGACTTCAGCGGCCTCGATCTGTCGGGCTGTGACTTCACCGGAAGCGAGCTCAGTCGATGCAACTTCAAGGGCGTTGTGGCGACCCATGCGAAGTTCGATCAAGCCATCCTGTTCCAGGCCTGCCTGGATGGCGGGGAGTTCATGGCCTCGTCGTTCCGGGGAGCCAATCTGAGCGAGGCTTCCGCCCAGGGAGCGGGATTCGGAGAGTCGGTCTTCGACGGGGCCAACCTCATCCGTGCCAATCTCGACGGAGCCAGCGCCATCAAGGCTTCGTGGGTGAAGGCGCGGGTGCATCTCGCCTCGATCCAGGATGCCCGCCTGCTGGAAGGCCGGTTGCAGGAGACGGAATTCAACCAGGCCAACCTGACGGGCAGCGACCTCCGGGAATGCGATGTGGCCGGTGCCGACTTCGGCAAGTCGGACCTGCACGCCATCCAGTTGAGGGGGCTCAAGAACTACACGACGGCCAATTGGATCGGATCGGACATCCGGGACATCGACTTCACCGGTGCCTACCTGGTGCGCCGACATATCGTGGATGAGAACTACCTCGAGGAGTTCCGCAACCAGGGCAAGATGGCGCGAGTCATCTACTGGCTGTGGTGGCTCACCTCCGATTGCGGGCGCAGCCTCTTCCGGTGGGTGGTCTTGAATTTCCTGCTCATCGGAGCCTTCGCCGTCGTGTTCGCGCTCTTGCCCGCCAACCTGACCAAGGTGGATCCGGATGCTCCGATGAAGTCGGCGGGCTTCGCGACGGCCGTCAGCGCTGGCGCCCTCAACATCAACGGAACGGTCGTGCCGTATGATCCCGACAAGGATTCCCTCAACCAGCTGTGCGAACGGGTCCACAGCGCCACGCATCAGGCGATCACGGCCGCATACCTGCCCAAGGAAGACGCCTTGGCGCTCTGGTCTCCAAAGGCCGCCCTCCAGCTGAAGGATCAAGATGGTGGAAATCTGGTGGTTGCAGCCCATCTCGCGGAGGGCAAGGGGTCGAGTTGGCAAAGCGAGTCGGCGCTCGGTGTCGTCACGCCCGCGCTGTTCATACCCTCCGACACCCAGCGGAGTTGGTATGAGACGATCTATTTCTCCTTCGTCGTCGCGCTGACGTTGGGTTTCGGCGACATCCTGCCCAAGACGCCCTTGGCGCAATTCGTGGTGAACTTGTTGACCCTGGTGGGCTATGTCGGACTGGGTGGCTTGCTGACCATCTTCAGCAACCAGCTCGGTCGCCGCGGTGAGTGAAGTTCCCGATGAAACCAGCCGATCCATCCAACCCGCATCCCGCCCCATCGACAGGGGCCGCCCATCCGGTCGATCCGGCCCATCCGGTTCAGGGTCGAACCACGCATCTGGCGCGCAAACTCGGATCGCTGTTCAAGGGCGTGTTGTCCGGGAAGATCCAGCTGTCAGGGGATGCGGGGAACGACGCGAATTCACCGCTGGCGGTGTGGAAAGCCACCCATGGGCATGGGGGCTCCAAGCCGGTGGTGCCCCGCTTGCCACCCAAGCCCGTCCCCAAACCCAAGGCGCCGGTCGGCAAGGCGGGTCGCAAGGGCAAGGGGGCGTTGGTGGCTCCGCGTCGCCCGGTCATCCAGGTCATCGAACGCGCTCGGCCAGCGCTGGTTCGAGGCACCGCGGTGGGAGGAAAGATGGTGGCGGTCGGCGGGACGGCTGCGGCCCCTTCGGGCATCGTGGTGCCCCCGGCTCCGCAGATCATCAATCCCTACGCGGGGTGGTCCCAGAACGATGTCAAAGACCGCATCCGGCAGCTCTTGGGTGATGTCGAGGTCCCCCGCTTCCGGAAGGCGGTGTTCGAGACCCTCCGCCGCCTCCGTGATCCGGATACCACCCCCGGCAAGATCATGGAGGTGATGTCCGTCGACGCTCAACTCGTGGGCAAGGTGATGAACACCGTGAATTCCACGGCCTATTCGCCGAAGAGCAAGGTCCAGTCGCTGGATCATGCGATCATGCTCATGGGCAATGCCGATCTGGAGCGGATCGTGATGATCGTGGGTTCCAAGGCGGCTCTGCCCAGTCAGACCCACCCCAAGTTCGCCCTGGGTGACTTCTGGAAGGCCAGTTCCCGCAGAGCCGTGCTGGCCCGTGAACTGGCGGATATCGTGCAGCCCTCGAAGGCGAACCTGTCGTTCACGGCCGGATTTTTGCAGGACTTGAGCGTTCCTCTCATCGTCAGCAGCAAGAAGGACGACTACATGAAGATCTTCTCGACGGCCGTCGACGAGAAGCGCGACTTGCATGCTCTCGAACACGAGACTCTGGGTTGGGATCACGCCGAGGTGGGCGCTCTGGTCGCTCTGAACTGGGAATTGCCCGAGGACGTGATGCTCTGCCTGAAGGATCACAATGAAGCGGGAGCGGTGACGCGGCCGGACCCGGCGCACTACGTCAGTACGCTGCATGCCTCTCACGGAGAGGAATGGAACGAGATCTTCGCCGGGAAGGTCGGGCAGAGGTACCAGGTCCCCAGAGAGGCCCTCGACGAGGTGTGCAACAACTCGGTCAGCAAGGCGGCGGAACTGGCCAAGCTGTTCTGAGCGACGCGGGGGGTGCCTCCGATCGGACCGAGTGGCTCCACAAACAGGGTGAGTCCACTCAGATCTGGGCGAAAAGACGCTCCATCCAGGGCTCTCCGCCGGTCCGCTCAAAACCACCCGGGATGAATCGACCGCTCGAGGTGGCCATGGGAGCGATGCAGTGGCCGAGCACCAGATCCCAGACCTTCGCCGGGGATGCCGACTCGTCCAGATGGGTCAGCAGCAGACCGTGGGGTTTGAAGTCTTCGAAGGCCCGCACCTGCTCCTGGAGCAGGCCGGGTTCGTAGGCCGCATTGAGGGTCAAGAGCAGGCAATCGGGTTCGAACCGGTCGAGCAGGTTCGCCATGCGATCCGACACATCCCGGTCGGATGGTGACCATCCCGGCAGATCGAGGAATTCCCGCGAGCAGGAGGGAAGCCCCGGATTCCAGGTGGCTTCCACCGGGATTCCCAGCAGGTCGGCGTGTTGGATGAGGAATTCGGCCGTGTTGGCGACGATGCCGTCGAGGCACCAGAGGCGGCAATCGTGTTGGTGACGGAGCGTCTCGATGGTCAGCCACTTCGCGGTCGCCACGCTCTTTCCCGTGCCGGCCGGTCCGATCAAGGCGATCCGTCGGGCGGCTTTCGGGATGCGTCGGGCGGCCTTGTCCCAGGCGGCCAGGAGTGCGGCTCCCAGTTGGAGACAGGCCTCCTGGCTGGTCGGTTCGGAAGCCGAAGGGGGCATGGCCTGCTGGAGGGCTCGGGCCGCGGTGGAACCGAGACCCAGGCTCTTGATCAGTTCCGAGGTCCCGGATTCGGGCGCGGCGCGCCGGGCCTTGGCGGGAGCAGCCTTGAGGAGGGTGGGAGTCGCCGCCGGAGCCTGGGCCCAGGCCTCGATTTCCATCGCTCCCCAGATCCGGCCGACACCGGCCGAGGGCACCCGCTTGAGCTGCACCACGATGGCCGCGGGGCCGAGGGTTTCATGCACCTGGGCCAGCGCCTCTTCGGCGGTATGCCCCTTGAAGAGCATCAATCCGCCGTGGGGCGTCCGGGAGTGATCCAGTGGGCGGGAGTTCATGCCGAGGTATCAGGGCAGACTGGGGATGGAGTATTCGGTGTTCACCCGGAGGCGCGGCGGGAGCTCTTCGTAGGCCAGGAACCTCAGATCCGGATAGGTGGGACCGAAGAACTTCCGAAGTCCCAGTCGAATGACCCCGGAACACAGCAGCACGGGGATCCGCCCTTCGGCCACCGCCGGTTGGATCGCCTTTCCGATGTGGAAGCTGAGGTGCTGGGCGGCCATCGGCGTGAGCGCGAGGGTATTCTCGGTCAGACCGGCGTGCAGGCCCTTGGCCAATTCCTCCTCGAGCCAGCTTTCCAGGGTGATGGCCGAGAGGTTGCCGCGATCATCGAGGTACCCCTTGACCAGCTCGGGACCGATGGCCCTGCGGGCCTGCTCGGAGAGTTCATCGATGTTCTTGGTGGTGGTGGCGCTGTCGGCGATCCGTTCCAGGATGCTCACCAGATTGCGGATCGAGATGCCCTCGGTGAGCAGGTTCTGGAGGATGCGCTGGATCTGGCCGAGATTGAGTTGGTTGGGAACCAGCTCGTTGACGAGGGCCGGCTGGGTCTTCTTGAGGTTGTCGAGCAGGCCGTCGACATCCTGCCGGCTGAGCAGCTGATGGGCATGACGGCGGATGCACTCCTGGAAGTGGGTCACGAGGACCGAAGTGGAATCCACCACCGTGTAGCCGGCCAACTCGGCACTGCTCCGGTGCAGCTCGTCGATCCACACGGCGGGCAGGTTGAAGACCGGCTCGGTGGTGGCTTCACCGGGAATCACCTGATCGCTGTGGCTGATGTTCATGGCCAGCCAACGGCCCGGGCGCAGGGTGCCCCGTCCGACCATGCTGCCGCGGAAGAGGATCTGGTACTCCTGGGAGTCCAACTGCAGGTTGTCCCAGAGCCGGACGGATGGAACCACGAAGCCCATGGTCTGGGCGAAGTTCTTGCGGACACCGGTCACCCGCTCCAGCAGATCGCCCCCTTTGCTGACATCGGCCAGGGTGACCAGGCCGAAGCCCAGCTGGATTTCCAGCGGATCCACCGAGAGGAGTTGATGGATCGGTTCCTGCCCCGCCTTGGGGCCTTCTTTGGCCGAAGCCTCCCCGGGGCCCGGTTCCACCCCTTCGGTCACGGGCCTTTCGGGCAGGGTTCGCCATAGCGCGAAGAGCATGCCCGACGCACACAACAACAACAGGGTCGGGAAACCGGGCATCAGAGCGACGATGGCCATGGCCACCGCCGTGAGCAGCACCGGGCGCCGTTGCAGCACCAGCTGCTGTCCCAGGGCCGTCCCCAGATCATCCCTGGCCGCGGCCCGGGTCACGAGCAACGCGGCGGCGGTGGAGAAGATGAGCGAGGGCACCTGCGACACCAGACCGTCACCGATCGAGAGGATGGTGTATCGGCTCAAGACTTCGATCGCCGACTCGTTGCGCTGGAAGACGCCGATGAGGAAGCCGCCCACCACGTTGATCACGGCGATGAGAATGGCCGCGATGGCGTCACCGCGGACGAACTTCGACGAACCGTCCATGGCTCCGTAGAAATCGATCTCGCGTTGAAGCATCTGCCGACGTTGCCGAGCCACGACTTCCGAGATCGCCCCGGAATTGAGTTCCTGGTCGATGGCCATCTGTTTTCCGGGCAACGCATCCAAGGTGAAGCGGGCGGCCACCTCGGCGATGCGGCCGGCACCCTTGGTGATGACCACGAAGTTGATCACCGTCAGCAGGGCGAAAATGATCACGCCGATGACGTAGTTGCCTCCGACGACCTGCTCGCCGAAGGCCGAGATGATCTGTCCGGCCTCGCCCGTGCTCAGGATGAGGCGGGTCGAAGCCACATTCAGACCCAATCGGAACAGGGTGGTGATGAGCAGCAGGGTGGGGAAGGTGGAGAATTCGGCGGGATCGCGGAGAAACAGCACCACCATGAGGGTGAGGACCGCGCTTCCGAGACTCACCACGATGAGGGTGTCCAGGAGGAATGCGGGAATCGGCTGGATGAGCAGCAGCAACGAGCCCAGCACGAAGAACGCGACGGCCAATTGCGACTTGGGCATCCGCATCATCAGTCCGGCAGCAGGGAGGGGTTTAGCCATTCGGTGATGTGTTCTTGCCGAGGTAGTAGCGGTAGCGGTTGGTCCGATAGACGAAGGCCAGGATCTCGGCCACGGCCTGGTACACCCGCGGGTCGATCGCATCGCCTTCCTCGCAGATCTGGAACAGCAGGCGGGCCACCGGCTTGTTTTCCACCAGGGGAACCTGATGGTTCCGGGCGATCTCACGGATCCGCAGGGCATTGAACCCCTGGCCCTTGGCCACCACCCGCGGTGCCTTGTCGACGTTCGCGTCGAACTTGAGGGCCACGGACAGGTGGGTGGGATTGGTGACCACGACATCGGCGGTGGGCACCGTTTTCATCCAACTCAGGCGCATCTTGCGCATCACCTTCTTCATCCGGGCCTTCGACTCCGGATCGCCTTCGCTCGAGCGGGATTCCTCCTTCACCTCCTGCTTGGACATCTTCAGTTCCCGGGAGGTTTTCCAGAGTTGGTAGCCGTAGTCCCCGGCCACGATGAGTGCCAAGCCGAAGAGAAGCCTTCCCAAGAGTTTCTCCACGGCCTCACCCATGAAGCGGAGGAGTTCCTCGAGGCTCGAATCCGTCAGGAACACCGGATGGTTCACCAGGTCCCAGACCAACGTCGACGCCACCCAGAGAATCAGGGCCAGGTTGAGCATCTTGACCCCGGTTCTCACGAGCATCCCGGGTTTGAAGAGTTGCTGGAATCCGTCCAGGGGATTCAACCGCCCCCAATTGAGCGCAAGGGCCCCCGGGGTGAACTGGAATCGGCTTTGCACCCCCGAGGCGATGATCCCGGAGACGATGGCCAACCCCAAGGGCGCGAGGATGAATCCCGACAGCCGGAGGGCGCTGGAGTAGGCGCCGCTCACGATGGAATCGGCCGTGGGCAGGTCGGGCCGGAGGCTTCCCAAGAGCCCTTGGAACTGGAACGTCAAAGCCCTCCAGAGGTCCGGTCCGACCCACTTCAGGATGACGAGGGTCGTCAGGATGCTGAAGAGCGTATTGATTTCGGCGCTGCGGGCGAACTGACCCTTGCTGAGCGATTCCTGCAGGCGCTTCGGCGTCGCCTGCTCTGTTTTGCTCTCGGGATCGTCGGCCATGGGTTCGCCTATTGGGCAGGAAGCGACCGCAGCAGGG
Organism: Verrucomicrobiales bacterium; assembly: GCA_027490985.1. Classification (GTDB taxonomy): domain Bacteria; phylum Verrucomicrobiota; class Verrucomicrobiia; order Limisphaerales; family UBA9464; genus SXXZ01. Next base: position 17,405 of record JAIXXC010000324.1, on the reverse strand, counting down.
CCGCCGCATCCAGAAGGTCGCCCGGCAGGCGTTGTGATCGGCCGCCGAGGTGGAGTGCCGCGAGGTGCAGGCTACCGCCGAAGAGGAAAAGACCGATGATGGCCCGGAACAGGAAGCTGTCTTGGAAGACCGGCAGTTGGGGCAGGGCTCGCCCGAGCAGCAGCAGGGCGACATTGAGCAGGAAGCCGCCGGCGATGACCGGCATGGCCAGCTTCACGGACAGCAGCAAGGTGGCCGCGGTCATCGAGCCGATCCAGTTCAGCATCCCCGCTCCGTCGGCCGCGCCGGCCGACACCATGGGCAGCAGGTGGTAGCTCTCGGCGAACGCTTGCAACCAACGGTCGTAGAACCCTCCGACGAACATGATCGCCTGGGCCAGGAACTCGAGCATCACGCTGGGTTCGTTCGAGATCTCACCCGATCCCGGCGAGAAGATCTGGGCGCTCTGGAGCCCCATTTCATTGGAGATCAATTGTCCTGCGCCTTGGGCGGCGAACACGGCGAAGCGGGAGCTGAAACCCAGGAACAACCCGATCAGGGTCTCGCGGGCGGTGAGCAACGACACCTCCAACCAGCCCGAGGTCATGGGTGGGATGGGCATGCGTTGGGCCACGGGGATCATGGCCCAGGCCACCGCGAGGGTGACCATCAGGCGGACCCGTACGGGGATGCCCCGCCCCGAGGTGAGTGGCGACGCGGACAGGCAGGCGCCCGTACGCCACAGCACCCACCAGCCTGTCCACAGGGCGTCCACGTGCCGATCCTAGCGGTTGATGCGTCCCATCAGGCCGATGACGCCGGTGGTGTAGTCCATGACGATCTGCAGGGCCCAGGGCATGATCATCAACAACACCCCGAGCACGGTGAGGGCTTTGGGCACGAAACTGAGCGTCTGTTCCTGGAGCGAGGTGACCGTCTGGATCAGACTCACCACCAGGCCGGTGATCATCGCTGTGAGCAGCAACGGAGAGGCCACGACAAAGATCCGTTCGACCAGTTGTTTGAGGAGGTCGACTGCCAGTTCCGGGGTCATGCGATGGTTTTCGAAACGGACAACGCTCTCAGATGAAGCTGTTGACCAGGGATTTGGTGATGAGACCCCAGCCGTCCACCAAGACGAACAGCAGGATCTTGAGGGGCAGGGAGATGTTGGCCGGAGGCAGGAACATCAGGCCGAGGCTCATCAGGATGATGGCCACCACGTAGTCGATGAGCAGGAACGGCAGGAAGACCAGGAACCCCATCTGGAAGGCCGTCCGCAGTTCGTTGATCAGGAAGGCGGGAACCACGACCGAGAGCGGGAGATCTTTGGCTTCGGTGGGAGGGATCGCGGCCAATCCGGCGAAGAACTCCACCTGGTCGGTCCGGGTCTGCCGCAGCATGAAGGCCTTGATGCGAAGCGAGGCCCGATCCAGGGCTTCGGTGCTGGTGATCTGATTGGCCCGGTACGGAGCCAGGGCCGTGGTCTCCATGTCCCGGATCACGGGCCTCATGATGAAGAAGGTGAGGATCAGCGAGAACCCGACCACCAGTTGGTTCGGAACCGCCGAAGCCACTCCCAACGCATTCTTCGCCAGCGAAAAGACGATGATCACCCGCGGAAAGCTCGTCATCAGGATGAGGAGCGAGGGAGCCAGCGACAGCAGGGTCAAGGCACCGACGATCTGGATGGTGACATCGACATCCTGCGGTTTGGGCAGTCCGTTGATGCTGAAGGTCACGCCGGTGGGAACCGAAACCGCGGCATTGGTGGCCACCGAGCCGTCGACCTGTGCTTGAAGGAAGCCACCTGCCAGGAGCCACACTCCGAACAGCATCCAGCAGCGAAGCCACCGGATCACCGACGGCCGTGGAGGGATTGAAGCGAGCCATCCATCACCGTGCCCCCCGACCCCGGATCGATGATTTGGGGATTCGCTGTTCATGGTCGGTCCGATCCCGGCGGGGTGTTTTTCGGCAGCACCTCGTCCAGGCGCTGGGCGAAGGGAACCTCCGGGGAGGGTTTGGCGATGGCCGTGCCCTCGTCGGGCATGAGTTCCGCGATCATCGAGACGCCGGCAGGCGAGGAGGAAACGAGGAACTGCTGGCCTCCGCAGGAGACCAGGTGGAGGAACGACCGGTTGCCGAGGCCTCGGGTCTCCTCGACCCGCAGGCGGATCCGCCGATCGAGGGTCGATTGGAACCAGTTGCGGCCCTTCAGCCAGATGAGGGCCACCCAGACGGTGCCCAATAGCAGGCACACGGTCCCGAGCATCCGGGTCCAATCGGCCAGCATCGACGACGCTCCGGCAACCGCAGGCAATGCTGGAGCGACATTGGTCATGCCTTGGGCAGGGAACCGGGTCGGGAAACGACCTCCTTGATCTTGATGCCGAAGTTGCCCTCGGCGACGACCACTTCACCCCGCGCCACGAGCTTGGTGTTCACGAAGAGGTCCACCGAGGCGTGGGCCGGCTTGTCCAATTGGACCACCGAGCCGATGTCCAGCTTGAGCAACTCGCGGCAGGTCATCTCGCACGAGCCGAGCTCGGCGTTCAATTGGATGGGCACATCGAGGAGGAACTCGATGGACGGATTGTCACTGGTTTCTTGGGACATGGTTCGTTTCAGGTCAGGCGTTCAGTGATCTCGATGGCCACCTTGCGGTTGGCACTCCCGAGTTTTCCCCGGAAGCGCGGCAGGCCCTCGATGTGCAGTTCCACCTGGTCGATCTTGGCGGGGTCCAGCGGAATCATGTCTCCGGCCCGCATCTGGAGGATTTCGCGGGGAGTGATGGACAGTCCGGACCACAGGGCGCTGAGGCGCAGCGAAAGGTCGTCGTAGGCCGGATTCCAGACCACCTGGTCCTTCGGAGCGTTGACCGCATCCGCACCGGCCTCGCCCATGGTCACCATCGCCCGCTGGATGCTCTGGGCCATCATCTCGAGGGGCAGGATGATGTCCACGGTGGCGAAGCAGTCGCCGATGATGGCCTGCACCTTGAGGATGTAGACGATGGCCGTGGGGTGGTCTTCGGCCAGAAGCTTGATGTTGGTCTCGCGACCCACGATGCGCACCTTGGCCTCCTCCGCGGAGTCGCTCCACTTGGAGAAGTATTCTTTCAGCGCCAATTGCACGGCCTGGTTGAGCAGGGCCAACTCCACTTCGCGCAGTTCCCGATCGGGATTGGCCCCGAAACCCCGACCCCCGAGCATCCGATCACCGATGGCCAGGGCCAGGGGCTTGGGGAATCCCACCACGCCGATGCCCGGGAAACGGTCCACCTGGAAGAGGAGGTAGTTGCCGATGGGTTCGGCCTTGGTCGCGTAGCGCCCGAGCTCCATGGCGTCGAGGTGCTCGAGGTCGAAGGCGAACTCGGCCCGCAGAAACAGCGACAGCCGCGCTCCGACCGAACGCACGATGCCTTCGTTGTGGATGCGGAACCGATTCAGCTCCTGGGCGGACAGCGAACTGGCCTGACCCACGACAAAGGGTTTCACCTCGGTCGGGGCCTTGGCTCCACCGACCGACGCCGTTGTATCGGTGGCGCTCACTGAATGACGAACTGCGGGAAGATGATCTCCTTGACCGTGCCCGGACCGAGAATCCGGTTGAAGGCCAGCGCCAGTTGCGCGGCCATCTGGCTGCGGAAGCCGCGTTTCTGCATGTCGTCGATGCGCTGGTCGGCCAGGAAGGCCGAGACGGCATCCCGGAGTCGGTCGATGTTGGCATCGACCGCGGCCGAGATGTCGGCCTGGCCCACGCTCAGCAATGTGACCTTGACCACCACAAAACGACTGTCGCCGGCCGGATTGGCGACGATGGGATCGGTGCCCAGCGGGAACAGGCCGGCTTTGATCTGGGCCGCCTTGGCGATCTCCTCGGGGGTCTCCTTCTTGGCCGGAGCCCCTCCATGCCCGTCATCCTTGGGCTTCGGAGCGTCATGTCCTGCGGCCGCATCGGCCTTCTTGGGGGCGGCTCCGTGATCGGCAGCGGCCCCATGGCCGTCGTCCTTGGCCGGCTTGGCGTGGGAGGCATCGGAGCCATGGGCAGCCGTGCCGGAACCATGAGCGTTGGAAGCCGCTTTCGGATCCTTGCTCGCACCATGCCCATCGCCATGGTCTTCGGCGGCGCCCACCTGGGCCAGCGTCAGCGACAGCTCCTTGTTGATGCCGTTGAGCAACTGCTTGTTGAGGAAAAACCCCACCCCGAAACTGCCACCCACCGAGATGAGGGCGGCCGCGATGAGCGGCACCAGCATGCCGCCTTTGGAGGCCTTGGCCGCCCCTGCGGCCGGTTCCTCGCCCGCGGGCTTCTTGTCTTTGTCGGGTGCGTCAGACATGGAGACTCCGGGTTCAGGTTCAGCGCTTCAGGTTGACCAGTTCCTCGAGGATCGAGTCGCTGGTGGTGATCATGCGAGCGCTGGCCTGGAAGGCGCGCTGGGTGGTGATCATGTTGGAGAACTCCCGCGACACATCGACGTTGGAGAGCTCGAGGGAACCCTGCTCGATGCGACCCATGCCATCCTGGTTGGCCCGCTGGGCGCCATCGAGAATCGGACTGCTCGGCGTCGAGGTGAACGGCGAGGTCGCGCTGGCCGCCGATGGACCTGAGGCTCCGAGATTGGTGAACAGGTTGTTGCCGGCGCGGACGAGCGCCTGCTCGTTGCTGAAACTCTGGAGGACGATCTGTGCCCGGACGTACTGAGTGCCGTCGTCCAGCAGCGTGTTCAAGCGACCGGAGCCATCGACGCTGATGTTGGTGATCGCCGCCGTGGCGGCCGTGGCGGCGGCATTGGAAGGCACCGTCCCTTTGTTGAAGCGGATGTCGCCAATCTTGTTGGCATCTTTCTGGGTGTCTTCGACGCCCTGGACCCGCAGTCCCCCGTCGGTCACGAGGTAGCCGGCCGAATCGAGCCTGAAATTGCCCGACCGGGTGGCGAACACTTCGCCCGAGGTCGAGTTGCGAACGAGGAAGTATCCTTTGCCGGTGATCGAGAAGTCGGTGGCCAAGCCGGATTGATTGATGGAGCCCTGCGAGAAATTCGAGCGGATCGCCGACGTGGCCACACCATTGCCCAACGACACGCCCGAGGTGCCGCTGGCCGTGGCCGTGTCGGGCGTGGGCGCCCGGAGCACCGAATTGAGTGATTCCACAAAATCCGCCCGACTCCCCTTGTAACCCACGGTGTTGAGGTTCGCGAGGTTGTTGGCCAGAACGTCCAGCGAGGCCTGGAATTGGCGGATACCGAGGCTGGCGGTGTTGAGGGACCTGATCATGGGTGTGTCTGTTGGGGTGCTGTGTCAGTGCATTGAAAACCGGTCTTACGGACCCACGGGCGAAGCAGTCAGCCTTGCGAACGGATCCTGGGGTGGGTCGTAGGCGACGACCTGATTGAGTTTGTAGGTGTTGGATCCCACCTGAAGGGTCGGGGCACCGGTGCTGTCCAGGGTGACCTTCTCGACCAGACCCATGCGGCCATCGGAGAGCTGCACGGGCTTGCCCAGCAATTGGACGGCCGTCTGGACATCCTGCCGCGCTTGGATGCTTTGCAGGCTGTTGGTCATGCTCCGGGACTGCTCCAACGTGGTGAACTGGGCCATCTGGGCCACAAAGTCGGTGTTGGTCTGCGGATTCATCGGATCCTGATTCTGCATCTGCAGGGTCAGGAGCTTCAGGAAATCATCCTGCCCCAGCACCTTGGCCATGGGGCGCTGGGCGGCGGTGTTGGCTTGCGAGGCCTGGGTCGCCGCCGGCGTGGTGAACGAGGAGGGAATCATGGAATTAGAGAGATTCAGGCCCACCAACCGCGGGAGTCCGACGCCCGATCAGCGCCCACTGACTCGCCAGTCGGCACATCCGCTTCTGACAGAGCCGCCTCGGGCCCTCGCGACGGCGGCGGGGTACTCGTCGAGCGTGAGCCGGAATGATCACGACCAGAGGTGTCCATGGCGCCGTCGTAGCAACCCGTGTGCCGCTCCGGGTTCGATGGGGTTTGGGTGTTGGAAGACAGGTCGTTTGTTGGGATCCGCGACTCGATCGGCAGGAGGACGATCCCGTTGGCTTCCAGGCGCTGCTGGAGGTCTTTCCATCGAGCGCTCTCACCTTCGAGTGAACCGAGAAGGTCTTGGGTGTGAATCACGAGTTGATCGCCCACCGTCTGGAGTTGCAGTTCAACGCCCTGGGCTTCGGCCGTATCCAAGTGGATATGCCGGATGGTTCCCGACTTCGGAGCCTCCGCAGTTGGGGGATGCCGGAGCGTGGTTTCTTCGGCCGCGGATCGATCCGAGGCCCGGGGCTCCGACGGGAGCGGGCTGGAACCGATCCACGGCTCCGTCGTCGTCGCCCTCGCAGTGGCCGTCTCCGACAAGCTTCGGTCCGGATGGGTTTCTTCGGAACCACCCCATTCGGAGCCGCCCCTCTCGACTGGGCCATGGCCGTCGAACGGTAGGGCCTGATCCGATGGGCGAGTCGCCGAGTCTGGATCGGTGTCTCTGCGCTGGTCGCGGCCCGCAGTGAGACCGAATGCGTCCCGTTGCGGATGTCCATCGGGTTTCGCTGAAAGCCCTGGGCCCGCAGTCCGGAGCGCCTTGAGGGAGCTCACCTCGGTGGGCGATGGGCGCGTCACCGGGTCTTCGAAACGCTCCGCAGCCTCCAATGCGTCAGACTCCGATGCCCCCCGTGCCGTGGTCATTGAAGGCAACGAATCCGGTGTCATCGGATTTGTCGTGGAGTCCGGACCGCGGGTTTCGGAAAGCGGGGTGACGGAAGCAACCTGGATTGTTCCGAGCAGGGTCGTCTCCATGGGAATCCCTGCCGACTGAGGCACCACGATCGCCGGGGAGGGGGGGCGGCGAAGATCCGAGTGTATCGGCGGCAACCCTGTATCCCGCGCTTGGAGTGATCGTCCCGGCAGGACTCCTCCGGCAGGGGTATTCCAAACAGGATTCGCACGAAGTGCGGAGTCCTCGGTTCGGCTTGCCGATCGCGGAGGCGATGCCGCCCCGGCGGCCTTTGCGGTCGGCCAGCCGACCTTGTCCGCGGGTGTGGACTCCGGCACGGATCCGTCGCCCGAATCGGTTGACAGCCAGGAGGGCGGAACAACTCCCTCTGGCTGCAGAATCATGCTTCGCAGCGCGTCGCCATTCGAGGCGGCCCTGAGAGTGGTGGTCGCCGGACTCCTGGCGGCTGTGGTGACAGAGGCTTGAACGCTTCGCACCACGACTTCGCGCAGGTCCGACGGCATGCCCTCCCACGTCGCAGTCCATGCCGATTGGGACTGAGACGAGGCGTCCTGAGACGATTGGGACTGGGTCGCAGGGGCCGAGCCGGTTGAGCGGCTTTCCGCTCCCGGTGCTTGCGGAGTCGCGGATGCGGATCGCTTCGAGGGTTCGCTCCCGAATGGCGTCACCGGAGTCCTCTGAGGCTCATGCCCGAGGTCACTCCCCGGAGGCGCGATGGATCCGCGGCCGCGGGGCAGACCTTCCAGTGTCCCGCGGTCGGGTGCCATTCCATCACGCTCGGTTGCGAGAACTTCCGGTTCCGACGCAGCCATGCTGCCAGCGGACGAGGGGCGGGTCTGCTGTTTCCTGGATGTCGTGGGAATCAGGTCGGTGATCGGGTGAACGGATTGGTCGGCCCCGGTCGATGACTCGATGGGGGGGTGATCCGGTGCGTAACCCAGGCGGTTCGCGGTTTCCAACTCCGATCCCCCGCGTCGACCGGGGTCGGCGGGTCGAGGCTCTGGCTGTTCGATCGGTTCTCGGGAGGCCCGACTGGGGATCACGAACAAGCCATCCCTCTCGCCAACTTCGGCTGCCGGTTGCGCTCCGACCGCGGGTATTTCGGAATGCGAGAATTCGCGCAGCTTCGCAGTGCTCAGGATCGGAGCGGTCGAAGCGGTTTTGCGAACAGGGCGCACCAGCGGTTTTGCCGGATTCTCTTCGACGGGTCTGACTGAGGCCTTGTGCGGGGTGACTGAGGGCAGCCCAGGTCGCGCGACCGAGATGGAACCAGGCTCTTCGGCCTCGTCCGATGAACGGGGAGCCCCGGTCCCCGACTGCGCGGTGGTGAGGTGTTGCCGGAATTCGACCGATCCGGCCGATTCACCGACGGAACCGATGGCGTCCGCGTTCCAGGGAACGGACAACGCGGCGCGAGGACCCGAGTCCAGCGCCTTCAAATCGGGGGACGTCATGGAGCAGGGGTGACCGATGCGGCATTGGTCCCGTCGGGTGAGCGGAGGGAGATGTGCATCATCCGCTTGGAGATGTCCGCGGCCAGCCGCACCCCGGATTCGCCCGTGCCCACCAGGGCGCCCAGCAGTGAGGCCGCATTGGTCGAGTTGATCACGCTCAGGGTCCGGGCGATCTCGTCCGGAGTGTAATTGGTCAAGATCGCCACCGCCTGTGCGGGCTGAAGCGCGGTGAGTCGCCGCCCATGTTCGAGGAGGCTTCGCTGTTCCTCGACCCGGAGGTAGGTGATCCGGTTCGTCAGCAGGTTGTCCTGGGCGATGCGGGCTTGGGAAATCCACTGGGTGGCCATGTTGAGATTCTGCATCTCGAGGCGGATCCGCTCTTCCAACTCCTTGAGGCGTTTTTCCCGGCTGTCCTGGTACTCCTGCCGACTGCGCAATTGGTTGAGGAGATTCACCACATCCGGATTGTCGAACCGCAGCGAGCCCGGTTCGGCGGTCTCCCGCATCGCCTCCAGGGCGGCCAGACTCAGTTCGGTCTGACGCTCATTGCCCGCCGGTTGGACATCCGGGGGATCCTGCAGGATATCCTGTTCCGGCGATTTGATCGCTTTCGCGGCCTGAGAGGCCTCGAGGATCTGGGTCATCGCTTCCTGGATGCGGGCGCGCGCGACCTTGCCGCCCCAGAGGAACGTGGCCACCGAGGTGCCGATGCCCAGCAGGACGATCAGAAGAGCCAGAAGAAGAGTGCGCATGGGAGTTCAGAAGCCTTGGACCACCCGCTCATCGAGCCAGCGTTCCTCGGCCAGTTGTTCTGATCGCTTGAAATCCTTCAGACGGGCCTCACGGAGCTTCTCGAGCAGACTCAATCGAAGCTTGGCCTGCTGCCATTCGGCCAAGCGTTGCTGGACGAGAGGCCGGTGATGGGCCAGGGCGTTGCGGGCCCGTTCCGCGTTGAGGCGGAGACCGGGTCTCAAGGCGATCGAAATCGAGGCGGCAACGCCGCCTTCGGCGAGCGAATCTTTGAGCGCACGTCCGTCGGCGAGGATCTGGTCCAGATCGCGTTGGAGGCGGTCCTGCTCCTGATTGGCCTGAGCAAGACCCTGAGCCGCGGCCGTCTCCTGGGACGCGCGGATCTGGAGCAGTGTTTCCAAGCTGAAACGGAATCGGCCCATACCTCAACGGGCGGTCGCAGCACGAAACACGCCAAGAGGTCTGGAGCGGTCTCCCGGTGGTGCGACCGGAGGTGTCATCCCTTGGCGCAACGCCTGTGCCAGCAACTCCCAGAGCGGAGTGGCCGCCGGAGATTCGGTCTGCGATTGACGCAGGAACGCCTCGAGGTGAGGCAAGGTCGCGATGGCCCGATCCAATCGGGGGTTCGATCCGGCCACATAGGCCCCCACGCCGATCAGGTCGCGGTTCTGTCGATGCAATGCCAACAATTCGCGGGCCTCGCCCTGGAGGACGATCTGGTCCGGGCCGAGCAGATCCCGATTCAACCGACTGATGCTTCCCAGCACCTCGATGGCGGGCCAATGATTGCGATCGGCCAACTCGCGAGTCAGCACGATGTGGCCGTCGAGAATGGAGCGGGTGGCATCGGCGATGGGTTCGGTCAGGTCATCCCCCTCCACGAGCACGGTGAAGATCCCGGTGATCGATCCCTTGTCCGAGTTGCCGGCCCGCTCGAGCAGGCGGGGCAATGCGGCGAACACCGAAGGCGTGTAGCCTCGCGCCGTCGGAGGCTCGCCGACGGCGAGTCCGATCTCCCGCTGGGCCATCGCGAAGCGGGTCACCGAATCCATCATCAGCAACACCTTGCGCCCCTCATCGCGCAGCTGTTCGGAGATCTGGAGGGCCAAGGAGGCGGCCTTCACCCGCAGCAGCGCGGGTTGGTCGGCGGTGGCGACGATGACGATGGACCGGGCGCGCCCTTCTTCGCTCAGGTCATTTTCCAGAAACTCACGCACCTCACGACCGCGTTCGCCGATGAGCGCCACGACGTTGATGTCGGCATCCGAACGACGCGCGATCATCCCCAACAGGGTGGACTTGCCGACACCGCTGCCGGCGAAGATGCCCACGCGCTGGCCCTTGCCCAGGGGCGTGAAGCTGTCGATGGCCCGGATTCCGGTGATCAGAGGCTGTTGGATGCGGGCCCGGGACAGCGGGTTCGGCACGGCCCCGTCGCCGGTGGGAGTGATCCACTGCGGCGCAGGGCCTCCGTCCATCGGGCGCCCCAGCGCATCGATCACGCGGCCGGCAAGACCCGAAGCCAGGGGGACCCGCCGGCGCTGAGGCGCGGCCCGGACTTCGTCGCCGGGACACAGCCCATCAAGAGTGTCGAGCGGCATCAGGATGAGGTTCTGGTTGTGGAAGCCCACCACCTCGACGCTGATCTCTCGCCCGCTGGCGCATCGGATGTGGCACACGTCGCCCAGGGCCGCCTTGGGCCCGAGCGACTCGATCGTCAGTCCGGCCACCCGCACCACCGAACCGACCGGGGTGGTCAGGCGGGCTTCGCGCAGGCGCTGCTGGGCCTGTTGGACGAAGCGCAGGCCGGTCGGATTGTCTGGGACCAGTTGGAACATCAGGCCCCCTCAAGGGCGCTGCTGAAGCTGGAGATCCGGGAAGATCTCAATCCATCGACAAAGCCGGACGAGGTCTCCACCAGACAGCCACCGCGGTCGACCGCAGGATCGGGTGTCATCTGGATTCCGCGGGCGGCGCACTGGGATCGGATCTCGCTGTACGAGGCGTTCTCCAACATCTTGAGATCCTCGGGATTGAGCATCACCCGGAGCACGGGGACACCAGCGGCGGCTCCCAGCGTCTCGCGAAGGCTCGCCTCGATGACGTCGACGGTGATGGGCAGGCTCCCGACGATCTTGGCCACGGCCTCGACGGTCAGTTGGAGCAGGGCCTTCTCGAGGACCTCCATCCGCTCGGCGAGCTGGGAGGACATCTTCTGGGAGAGCTGCTCGAGGAAGACCCCGACCTCTTCGCGATGCCGGGCCTCGAGTTCCTCGCGCAGGGCGCGTACGCGCTCTTCGCAGGCCTCGGTGGCCGCCGCGACCCCGCGACGGTAGGCCTCGTGTTCGATCTTGCGACGCTGCGCCTCCTGGTCGACCGGAGGGGCGAGCCGTTCCTCGCGATGGAATCCGAGCACCGACAGGCGGATGTCGCGGAGGGTCGAGGGTTTTTGGAGCAATGTTTGGGTCATGGGATGGATCAGGCGGAGTCGAGGGAAATCTCGCCGTCGCTTTCGAGCTTCCGGACGACATCCACGATGCCTTCCTGGGCCTGCTCGATCTCGCGGAGGCTGGTTTTTCCGAGATTGGAGATCTCGTCGTTCACGGTTTCGGCGGCCCGTTTGGACAGGGCTCCGAGCAGGGTCTGTCGCAGGTTCTCGTTGGCGGCGCTCAATGCGATCGCCAGACGGGCCGCCTCGACTTCCCTCAGGATCTTCTGGAGCGACTTGACGTCCAGCGTGGCCAGGTCGTCGAAGGTGAACATCTTCATCCGGATCGACCGCACCAGATCCGGGACCCGCTCATCCAGCTTGTTGAGGATTCCGAGGCGGATCGACTTGTCCATGGCGTTCAGGGTCGCCGCCGCGGCCTTGATGCCGCCGGTCTGGTTGAGCGCCTTGGTCACCTTGCGGCCGATCTTCTTGGACAGGACCTCGCCGACGGTCTCGACGACTTCGATGGGTGTCGAAGCCAGGGTCGCCAGCCGCTCGATGACCTGTTCCTGAAGGCTTTCGGGCAGGCTCTTGAGGACCTCGGAACCCTTTTGGGCGGTGAGGTAGCTGACCACCAGCGCGATGGTCTGCGGTTGTTCCTCCTTGAGCAGATTGCAGATGGAGGTGGCATCCAGATCGATGATCTGTTGCATCGCCGCCACCGAGGTCCGACGGGTGCCCACGCGACCGATCACCTCGGCCGCCTTGAACAGGCCGACCGACTTCTCCAGCACCATGCGGGTGTACTCCACCGAACCGCTGACCCCGGAGTTGGCCTGGATGGCCATCTCGGTGAATTCCTTGAGCACCGAGGTCTGCTGCTCGACCGTCATCAGAGGCAGGTTGACCATCTCCGACGACACCAGTTCGCGTTCGTTGTCATCGAGACTCTTGAGCAGGATGCTGGCGCTCTCCTCGCCCAGCAGCACCAGGAGTGCGGCCATCTTCTGGGAGGGCGTGAGGCGGACCGGCCCCGTGGGAACGGTCTTGCCGCGGAGCATGTCGCGGGCCGCTGTCTCCATTCCGGTCATTCGCCGTCCTCCTCAGGCTTGGCCGTGAGCCAGGCACGGGCGGCCTGGGTCATCTTCTGCGGGTTGTCGCGGATCAGGTCCTTGAGCACCTCGAGGGTGACCCGTTCGGGCCTCTGTTTGCTGAGGCCGAAGTCCATCTTCATCTTCTTCTTCTGTTCCTGGGCCGCCTCGCTGTCCTCGTCGTCCTCGGCTCCTTCGCCTTCGGCCTTGGCCCCGCCCGCGGCCGGGCCTCCCGCCGCGCCTGTCGCTCCGGGCACAGCGCCCACCCCCGGGGCGGCCACCATCACGCCGTTGGCGAGGATCATCTGCTGCCCGGCCATGAGTTGGCCCACCGGAACCCCGGCGGCGATCATCTCCTCGGAGCCGCGACGCAGCATGCGCCAGAGCAGGAAGAGGATCAGGAAGCTGCCCAGCAGCATCCCGCCGATGCGAGCGGCCTCCATGCCCTTGAACCAGAGGGCCTCGCGATCCATTCGGGCGTTCTCCTCGATCTTCGGTTCTTCGTTGAAGGGCAGTTCTTCGACGGCCACATCCCCCAGGGCCTCATCCCCCTTGGTGAGTCCGAGCGCCCGCTCCGCGGCCCGCTTGAGTTTGTCGATGTCGCCCTGAGTGCGGGGCACGGCCTTGCGGTCGGCACCCTTGCCTTCATAGCGTTGGTTGACGAACACCGCGGCGCTGACCTTGCGCAGGCCGCCGATGCCGGCCACCACGTTGGTCTGGGACCGGCTCACGTAGAAGTCGTCGGTCTGATCGAGCTTCTGCAAGCGGGAGCCTTGGGAGCCCGCCGCATTGAGATTCGTACCCGTGTTGGCCCCCACTCCGGCCACGCCACCGGCGATCGGGTTGACCGAGTCGGTGATCTCCTGGGTCCGTTTCTGATTTTTCGGAACGGATCCCGCCGGATCGTAGTACTCGGAGGTCCGGGTCACGGCGTCGAAGGAGATCTCGGCCGAGACACGCACCACGGCTTGTCCGGGGCCGAGGATGGTCTCGAACATGGAGCGCAGTTTCTCGGTCAGGTAGCGCTCGATGTTCTTGCGCTGCTGCAATTGGCCGCCGACGGCGGAGGCCCCGTTGCCCTCATCGGAGGGTTCCGAGAGCACCGCACCGTAATTGTCGACCACCGTGACATCGCGCGCCTGGAGGCCCTCCACCGAATTGGACACCAGAAAGCGGATCGCGCTGACCGCTTCCTGGGTCAGCAGGCCCGCCATGCGGACATTGAGGAACACCGAGGCGGTGGCTTTGCGCTGGGCATCGATCACCAGGCGGTTCTCCGGCAGCACGATCATCACGCGGGCGCTTTCGACCCCGTCGATCTGCTGCAGCGTGCGGGCCAACTCACCCTGCAGCGCTCGCACGTAATTGGCCCTCTGAACGAAGTCCGACATGCCGAAGGCGGGCTTGTCGAAGATCTCGAAGCCCGTGCCGTCGGCCTTGGGCATGCCCTTGGCCGCCAATTGGGCCCGCACCGCATGGACCTGCTCGGCCGAGACCTGGATCGCGGTGCCTCCGGAGACGATGCGGTGGGGGATCTTCTGGGTTTCGAGCACGTTGACGATGCGTCCGACCTCGGCGGCATCCAGACGGCCATAGAGCAGACGCCAGTCGGTGCGTCCGCCCAACAGGGCGACGGCGATGCCGGCGATCACGATGCCCGCTCCGGCCAGCCCGAAGAGCACCTGCTGGGCGACGCTCAGTTTGGAGAGGATCTCCCGCAACTGTTTGATCAGGTTTTGGACGACTTCCATGGATGAAAACGGGGGGGCTGTGGCTCAGGGATGGGCACGGGTCGGGCGGGATCAGACCTGCATGCGCATCAGTTCCTGGTAGCCATCGAGCAGCTTGTTGCGGACCTCCAACATGAGCTGGAACGAAACGCTGGCCTCCTCGGAGGCGATCATCACCTGGTGCAACGGGACGTTCTGCCCGGACAGCAGCGCGCCTGTGGTCGCGGCCGACGTCTTCTGGCTCGCGTCGGTCTTCTGGATCATCTCGGAGAGCACATCGCCGAACCGCGATCCCGGTGCGGCCGCCCCTGATTCGGCCACGGACCCGGTCGAGGGGCCGGCTGTCTTGGCCATGGCCGGACGAGCCCAGGCGGCGGCCAGATTGTCGGAGAAGCTGGGAGTGATCGGTGTCATGGGTTCGTTCCGGAATCAGCCTTCAGCGCTTACCGATCGAAAGGGCCTGTTGGGCCAGCGCCCGGCCGTTGCGCATGACCGCGATGTTGGCCTCGTAGGAGCGGTTGGCCGAAATCAGGTCGGCCATCTCCTCGTGCACGTTGATGGCGGGATAGGCGACGAAACCCTCCTTGTCGGCATCCGGGTGTCCCGGTTGATAGACCCGCACCGCCGCCCTGGGATCGCGGACGATCTCCAAGGTGGGCGGGTTCTTGGCGGCGCCACCCTGGGTCGCCATGGCGTCTCCCAGAGCGGCTTTGAATCGGACCGCCTGGCGCTGATAGGGGCCGCCCTCGGCGGTCTTGGTGGTCCGCGCATTGGCGATGTTCTGGCTGATGACCTCGAGACGCACCTGCTCGGCCCGCAATCCCTGCGAGGCGCTATGGGCTCCGGGGATGAGGTTCAAGCGACCCTCCCGCTGATGGCGGCGCGCAAACGCGACATCCGACCACTGATCATCTGGACATGGAGGCTGTGCTCGAGGCCGTTGTCCTGCATGGCGATCAACTCATCGGTGAGGTTCACCGAGTTGCCATCCGGAGTGCGGGCCGGAGCCGTGGTGTCGACGGCCGCGGAGGGCCGCAGTTGGCCCAGGGTGGATCCGTCTTGGCGACGGACCGCCTCCGAAAGTTGGGCGCGGAATTGCGACGGCACGTCCAATCGGCGAAACCCGGGGGTCTCGAGATTGGCGATGTTGGCCGCGAGCGCGCGCTGACGCTCGACGCAGGCATCGAGACTCCGCTTCTCGGCCAGATAGTTGACGCTGCCAAACAGCGCTTCGGTCATGGAGAGACTCGCAGCACGGGTCGTGCCACGGTCGCTCGAGTCGGGGTTGGCCTGCGAGTTGCTGCGAGTCCGCGGGATGGTCTCCAGTCAACAACCTCGAACCGGTCGGAGCTGCTCAAGGCTCTGGGCGGTGGGACTTGTTGTGATCCTGTCGCTCGGAGCGCATGGCCCGAAGGTGTGGGCGGCCGATCGGACGGAGGTGAATCCGGCGGAGGTGAAGAACCCGACGACGTCGCCTGCCAAGGCCCCGGTTGACGGGGTGGCTCCGAAGGTTGTTCCGATCGTATCCGATTCGGGCGGAGCGACCGCCGCATCTGGGGCTTCGGGCGCTGCGACGATCCAGGTGGTGGAATATTCCAGTGGATCCGACACCGCGTGGTCTTGGTTCAACGTGGGCCTCTCCAATCAACTCAAGCAGGCCTCGAGTCCGAATGCCCAGGTGTTGGAAGCCTATTCGCGGGCGGCGCAGAATCAGAATTCCCCGGCGCTGCTCAATCTCGGGTATCTCCATGAACTGGGGCAGGGCGTGCCCAAAGACCTCAGCAAGGCGATCCACTACTATCGCCAAGCGGCGGAGCTGGGCAATCCGGTGGCCCTGTACAATCTGGGACGCAGTTATTACACGGGAACCAACGGGCTGCCTCTCGATTGGACCGCGGCGCGCAAACACCTCGAGCATGCCTCCGGAGAGGGGTTGGTGGCCGCCCAACATCTGTTGGGTCAACTCAATCTCGATCAGAATCAGGCTTCCAATGCCGTGGTGTGGTTCACCCGGGCGGCCGAGCACGGATTCGTGCCCTCGATGTGCAGTCTGGCGGGATTGTATCATTACGGCCGAGGGGTTTCGACGGATGTCTCCCGAGCCATCCAGTGGTACCGACGGGCCGCTGAATTCGATTTCGTGCCGGCCCAGTATCAGCTCGGGGTCCTCTACGATTCGGGCAACAGTGTCCAGAATCCGGTGCTGGCCGAGATGTACCTGCGCAAGGCCGCACTGCATGGACACCGGGAGTCCCAGTACCTGCTGGGTCAGTACTACTACCGCGGCCGGGTGCTGAAGCCCGATCTGGCCGAGGCGTATCGGTGGTGGAGTCTGTCGGAAGTCGCCGGCCTCGAGGTGGCCGCCGCCGCTCGTCGCCAGTTGCTCCGCATCATCACTCCGGTCGATTTGGATCGGGGCAGGGCGTTGGTGACCGAGTTCACCCCCAAGCCGTCGACGTTCCACGATGACGGCATCGCCGCCATCCAGGCCAACTCGCGGTTGACCGACGAACCTCCCAGCGCCTTCGGGTCGGGATTCATCGTCTCGCCGGCGGGCCACGTGCTGACCAGCGCAGCCCATGTGCCCCCGTCCGCGCGGAGCATCACCGTCGGCATCATCGGTGGGAAACTCCGAGCGAGTCCGGTGAAGGTGGATCCGGCCCTCGGTTTGGCCATCGTCCAGATCCAGGGAGGAGCCCGCTCGTTCCACTCGCTGGCCATCCAGACCAACCGGAGTTCGGCGGTGCCGGGCACCTGGGTCTTCTGCATGAACATGGCCCCGGGTGGCATCGCCCGCGACACGCTCCAGCCCAATGCCCATCGATCCCGGATCTTGAGGAACTCGGGCCTCAAGGCCGATCCGCGCTATCTGACCCTCTCGGATCGGATGCCGCAGGGCACACTCGGGGCTCCAGTCCTCGATGTGTCGGGGCAGATCCTCGGGATCGTGGTCGATCCCGCCCCGAAATCGAACGCCACCCTGGGGGCCATCGCCTTGTCGGCCCGCTACATCCAGGAATTCCTCCGCGCCCAGGGTGTGTCGGCCGAGGCGGGAACCCCCGTCGAAGAGCGGGGCGAGGCGGCTCCGCCCCCGCCGCTCGTGGCCAACAACTCTCTGGTTCACGTCACCTCCTACTCCTCACCGCTCCCGTGACATTGGAAAACGCATCCGCCATCGAGCTTCAGGCCCCGGTCGAGCCGCCCAATCCCATCCAGGTGCTGGCCCG
>JAIXXC010000061.1 GCA_027490985.1 Verrucomicrobiales bacterium | reverse complement strand
GCTCACGGTTGGCCGAAGCAGTGGAGGGCCTTGGCGGTGCGCACGAAGAGGTTTCCGTGACTCAAGGCGATGCTGCCCTTGCACGGGCCCTCACCGGTGAAGGCATGGCTGGAGAGCACCTCGAAGGAGTTTCCGGCGCTCAGCGCAAACACGGTGCCATTCTCGTCGTGGCAATAGAGTTTGCCGTCGGCTCCCGACAAGGAACCCCAGATCGGCCCGTTGCCCGGGATCTTGCCCGACCAGAGTTTCTCGCCAGTGGAGGGGTTGAGTTTGCTGACGATGCGTTTTTGCCCGTCGAGGACGAAGAGTTGACCGTCCAGCACGCAGGGAGTGCTCCAGTCGGTGGGCGCCTCCTTGAAATCCCAGGCGCGATGGCTCGTGGTCACGTCGCCGCGACCGCCCGGTTTGAACGCCACCACGGGCTGGCCCTTCGGACCCGAAGCGAGGATGTATCCGCCGGCGATCACCGGAGAGGTCACGATGCGGTACCAGTCGTCTCGCTTCTCGTAGAGGCGGGCTCGCCAAATCTCGGAACCATCCTTGAGGCGGTGTCCGCTGACATGATCACCGCCGACGATGATGAGTTCCGTCCCGTTCGGACCTTTGAAGGCCACCGGCGTGGCGTACGATTCGCTGCTTTCCTTGGTGGAATCGGTGGAGCGGAGTGATTTCCACAGGTCTTTGCCGGTCTTGGGATCGACGCACAGCAGGAAGGAATCCCGGTTGGGGTTGCCGTCGAATCGCGGATAGTCGGGCGGGACTTCCTTGCGCTGCAGGATCGCCAAGTAGAGGCGGCCCTCGTGCAGCAACGGGCTGGCCCCGTAGATCCACATGAGTCCCAGACTCCCGAAATCTTTGCTGAGATTGCGCGACCAGAGGGGCCTTCCCTCGAGATCAAAGGCCGCGAAGTCGCCCGTGCCGAAGAGCGCGTAAACGCGTTTGCCATCGGTGATGGGTGATGGCGCGCAGGTGTTGTTGCGGCCGACTTCCTTGTCGCCCACTCCGACGTTTCGGCTCCAGAGAACCTTGCCCGAGGTTCGATCCAAGCACATCAGTTGCAGGTTCTTTTGTTCGTCGGGCGAGGTGAGGAAAATACGGTTGCCGCTGACCACCGGAGTGGAACCGGCTTTTCCGGGCAAGGGGGTGCTCCACCGCTGGTTGGCCGGGCTCAGCGTGCTCGGCAGGCCGCTCATGCGGATCGAGCCATCCTGATTGGGGCCCCGCCACTGCGGCCAGTCGGCCGTCGACGCCGCCGACAAGCACACGGTGAGAGTGGAAGAGAGGGCGAGGAAAGACCGGAGGTTCATGGCTTCGACGAGGTGCGGGTGGCGGGCATCGGTTTCAGGATCGCGGATGGCTGTCTCAAAGATGACGGATGTGGCCCTTGTATTTCTTCAACAAACGATCGTTGTGGTCATCTCCCTGAGTGTTGCTGCTGATGTAGATCTCCGGTTCCACACCCCGACGGACCAACTGTTCGATGGCGTGCACCACGATGAGGTTGATGATGAGGATGCCGGTGATGGTCGAGGGCGGCCCGATCCGATGGGGGAAACCCTCGACCCCCATGGCGGCATCGCCGTCGACCCCGCAATTGTCGATGACCAGGTCGGCGACATCGGCCAGACGCTGTCCGGAGGGGTGTCGGGAAGGCCAACGGCGGGTCTGGTCGAGATTGGTGATGGCCACGGTCTTGAGTCCACGGGCCTTGCCTTCGAGCACCATTTCGATGGGCACCGCATTGCGCCCCCCGTTGGAGGCCACGACCAGGAGATCGCCCGCCTTGACCGGATATTGGTCGAGGATGGCCTTGGCCCGGCCTTGTTCCCGCTCCAGGTAGGTCGCCTCGATGGCATTGAGGTGCATCATGAGCGTCTCCTCGAGAATCGGCACGGCCCGTGCGAGATGCCCCGCACGGTAGAAGATTTCCTCGGCCACCATGTGGGAGTGACCGGTGCCGAACGCGTACAGGAACCCGTTGCCGGCCAATGAGTCGGCCAGCCAGTTCCCGGCGGTCGTGATCGCCGTTCGCTGGGTGTCGGCGACGCGGTCGAACTGGCTGCGGGCCACGGAGACGAATTGATCGTAGGCGGACATGGGCTGTTGTTGAACGCGTTTGTCCGGGGCGGGGCAATCCCAAATTCCATCGAGTTGGGGGAGCTCTCCCGAAAACGGTTCCGCCAGCGCGTTGAATCCGGGGCGGTCCGGGTGGGAATCGCGTCCGCTGAGCGGGGTTCTGCCGATGCGGAGTTTGACCCTTGCCGATGTGCGCCCATAGTGTTTCCAACGATGTTGGCCGCACTTGAGACGCAGTCCGGGATCCCTGAGGCACTTTCCGTGGCCGATTGGGAGCCCGTGATCGCCCCGGCTCGGGAATTTCTCGGTCGGGTCTCGACCGTGATGGAGGCTCAGGTCGAGGAATTCGATTCCGAGATCGCCGAGTATGCCCGTTACGCGCTGGAGAATCAGGGCAAGCAGCTTCGTCCCACGCTGGTGGCTCTGGCCGGCGGAGCCGTGGGGCCCCTGAACGACGATTCGGTGTCCGTGGCGGTGATCATCGAGATGATCCATCTGGCGACGCTGGTCCACGACGACATCATGGACGAGGCCAGCATGCGGCGTCGCAAAGCCACTCTGGCGGCCAAGTGGGGCAACCAGGTGGCGGTCCTGCTGGGGGACTGCCTTTTCGCCCACGCGCTCAAACTGGCCGCCGAACTCCCGAGCGCCGAGGTCTCCCGTCTGGTGGCCTCGTCCAGCGGCCGGGTGTGTGCCGGCGAAATTCTTCAGAGTCACCGTCGGCGGCGTTGGGCCGTGGATCGGGCCGATTACTTCAAGGTCATCGAAATGAAGACGGCCGAACTGTTCGCGCTGTCCTGCGATCTGGGCGCCCGCCTTTCGGGAGGCACCCCGGACGAGATCGCCGCCCTCCGCCGCTATGGACTGTCGCTGGGGACGGCCTACCAGATCTACGACGATTGCCTCGACCTCTATGGGGCCGAGTCGACGGCGGGCAAGTCGCTCGGCACCGATCTGGCCAGCGGCAAGGTGACCCTTCCGCTCATCATGGGCTTGGATCATTCCGCTCCCGCCGATCGTGACCGGTTGGTGGGATGGTTGGAGAACTGGCAGCCCGAACACTTTCCCCAGGTCCGCCACCTGCTCGAGCAGCACAAAGCCCTCGAACGTTCCCGCGAAGTGATCGGGGAATTTTTGAACATCTCGGATGCCGCGTTGTCCACCCTCAAGTCCGGACCGCAGGTCGACGCGTTGTATGCGCTCAGCCGTTTTCTGGCGCGACAAACCGACTTGCTTGCCGGCTCTTGAGCCGTGAGCGTCGCAGTATTGATGGATCCAATCGCCGAGTCGACCCAGTCGACCATATTGGCCCGCACTGCATCGAGCCCCGAAGAGGCCTCCGATGTGAGTCACCGAGTGCGTCGGGCCCAAGCCGGCGATCTGGCGGCCTACGACCAGTTGGTCACCCAGTTCCAGGAGCGCATCTACGGGTTGTGCTACCACATGACCTCCAATCACGAAGATGCCCACGATCTGGCTCAAGACACCTTCGTGAAGGCGTGGCAGGCTCTCCGGAATTTCAAGGGTGACTCGAGTTTCTACACGTGGATCTACCGGATTGCGGTCAACACCTGCCTCAATCACCTCAAGCTCCGTCGCAACCGCACGCCCCATCTCAGTCTCAACGATCTGGATGTCCAACCCGAGAGCGATCCCGACCTCTTGGCGCTGGTGTCCGACAAGACTCCCCGGCGTGAGGCCAGTCTGGCCGAACTCCAGCGTCGGTTGAACGAAGCCATCCAGAAGCTGTCCGAAGATCATCGCACGGTGGTGACGCTTCATGACATTCAAGGATTGCCCCATGACCAGATCGCCCGGATT
>JAIXXC010000274.1 GCA_027490985.1 Verrucomicrobiales bacterium | reverse complement strand
TCGCCTTGATGAAACTGATCCCTTGCCTCGCTCTGCTCATCTGGACCTCCGGGAATACTCTCGGTGCATCCCCTGCTGCCGATCCCGCGGCCGGTCTCGAGTTCTTCGAGCAACGGATCCGCCCCGTGCTGGTGGAGCATTGCCACGAGTGCCACAGCGCCTCGGCCAAGAAGGTCCAGGGAGGGCTCCGGATGGACTCGCGGGCCGACCTGATCGCCGGGGGGGACTCGGGCCCGGCCCTCGTTCCCGGAAAGCCCGAGGCGAGTCTGCTGATCCGGGCCGTGAACCACGCCGATGCCGAATCGGCGATGCCCCCCAAACGCCCGCAACTCTCCCGACAGTCCCGGCAGGATCTCGAGCACTGGGTGGCCGCGGGGGCCCCTTGGCCCGCCAGTGCGGTTTCGGAATCCCCGGCCAAGGAACGCTTCGATCTGGAAAGTCGGCGCAAGGCCCAGGCGTGGCTCTGGGAGACGCCCCGGCGCCAGGATATCCCCGCGATCCGCCGCACCCAGTGGGCCCAGGATCCGATCGATCACTTCATCCTCAAGCCCCTCGAAGAGCGGTGGCTGAGGCCGGCCGAACCCGTCAGCGACGCCGTCTGGGTGCGTCGGGCCAGCTTTGCGGTGACCGGCCTCCCACCCCGTCCCGAGGATGCCTTGAAGCCGGATCCGGAGGCCGGTCCCGAAATGCGCGAACAAGCCGTGGACCGCCTCCTGGCCTCGCCCCATTTCGGCGAGCGATGGGCACGCCACTGGATGGACTTGATGCGCTATGCCGAATCGCGGGGTCACGAGTCCGACTTCGCCATCGCCAACGCCTGGCAGTATCGCGACTACCTGGTGCGCGCCTTCAACCAAGACGTGCCCTACGATCGGTTCCTGCAGGAACACCTGGCGGGCGACCTGCTCGCCCCGCCGCGACTCCGCCCCGGCACCGAGTCCAACGAATCCGTCTTGGGAACCGGCTGGGCCTTCCTGGGCGAAGAGGTGCATTCGCCGGTCGACATCCGCCAGGACGAATGCGACCGGATCGACAACAAGATCGACGTCTTCACCAAGTCGTTCCTCGGACTCACCGTGGCCTGCGCCCGATGCCACGACCACAAGTTCGACCCCATCCGCAGCCAAGACTATTACGCGTTGTCCGGGTTCATCCTGAGCTCCGGCTACCGGCAGGTGCGCTTCGAGTCGATGGAGAACAACCGGCGGATGGCCCGGCAACTGGCCGAATTCCGCGATGCCCAGATGCCCGCTGTGGCGCGTCGGGCCGGTGTCGCCCTGCGGCCCGCCGCCCAGCGCCTGGCGGAAACCCTGCTGGCCGCCTTGGCCGAACGGCCGCAGACCGCCGCCCCCGGGGTGTCATCCTGGGCCCGCGAATTGCGATCGGCCGCGACCAACACCCAGCACCTCCTGCATCCGCTGGTCCGACCCGAGGCCCGGACCACCCCCACCGAGCCCGAGGGAACCGAACGCCCGGCGATGCGGATCATCGCCGACTTCACCCGATCGGGCGCCCAGCCCTGGAAGGCCGACGGTGAGGCCTTCGGGTCCGGCCCCTTGGCCGCCGGATCCGTGGTGCCCGGCAGCACCGAAGCCCAACCCATCGCCCGTATTCTGGATCACGGTGCGGCGCGCCGGGATGGCTTTTGGAACCGCCTGGAAAACACCCCCGGCAATGAGAACGATTCCGGACGCATCGGATCGGCGGCCCGCGCGGGCCGGATGCTCCGAACCCCGACGGTCACCCTGAAGTCGGGCCGCCTCCACTACCTCATCCGGGGCCGCACCAAGGTCTTCGCCGCCGTCGATTCCCACCTGATGGTCGAGGGACCGCTCCACGGCGCGCTCAACCAGACTTTCGACACGGGCGATTCTCTGGAGCCCCGATGGGTGTCCCACGGCCTCGAGGCTTACGCGGGCCACCGCACCCACATCGAGTTCGCACCCGATGGTGACCGGGAGTTGGAGATCCTCCAGGTGGTGGAGTCCGAGACGGTGCCCGTCTGGAACCCCATCGCCCTGGTGCCGGGTGCCGGGCGCGACACCCCGGTCCGGGAACTGGTCGAGGCGCTCCAGAAACGGGCTCTTGAAACGTGCGATTGGCTGGAGGGTCGCACCACCAACACCCCGGCCCCGGCGACCCTCCGATGGGCCGACTGGTGGATCCGCCACCCCGAGCTTTCGGGTCTGGCCACCGACGCCGAGTACCGCAAGCTCGGCCGGACGCTCATCCGGGGTCAGGACGACGTGGCGAGCCGGGTGCTCTGGCGATCCCGCACGGCGGTGGCCTGGATGGACGGAACGGGGGTCGATGAGCACGTCCTCGTGCGCGGCAAACCCTTCAAGCCGGGCCTCCTCGCCCCGCGCGCTCTTCCGGCGGCCTTCAGCGGTTCCAAACCCATCCAACCCACCGATTCGAGCGGCCGTCTCGAGCTGGCGCGGCAACTGACCGATCCGACCAATCCGCTGGTCGCCCGGGTCTGGGTCAACCGGGTGTGGCACCACCTCTTCGGCCGCGGACTGGTGCCCACGGTCGACAACTTCGGAGCCTTGGGAGAACGCCCCACCCATCCCGAATTGCTCGACCATCTGGCTTGGCAGTTCGTGCACGTCGATGGCTGGTCCACCAAGCGGCTCATCCGGCGACTGCTCCTCACCCGGACCTTCGCCATGGGCAGTCGTGACGCCGACACCCGGGCCTCGGAACTCGATCCGGGCAACCAGTGGTGGCATCGGATGCCGGTGAGGCGCCTCGAGGCGGAGGCCATCCACGACGCACTGCTCGTGGTCTCGGGCCGATTCAATGCCGCCATGGCCGGTCCACCGGTTCCGGTCCACCTCACCGAGTTCGTGATCGGACGCGGCCGTCCCGACCAGAGCGGCCCCCTCGACGGTGACGGCCGGCGCAGCCTCTACACGGCAGTCCGGCGCAATTTCCTGCCGACCACCCTCCAGGCCTTCGACTACCCCACCCCGTTCAGCACGGTCGGTCGGCGGAATGTCACGAATGTGCCGGCCCAATCCCTGGCGCTGATGAATGATCCATTCCTGCACCAGCAGGCCGAAGTCTGGGCCCGACGTCTTCTGGTGGAAACACCTCAGGCTGACCTCCCGACTCGCCTCCGCACGGCGTTCATGGAGGCCTATCATCGCCCTCCGACACCGACCGAACTGGAGTCTTGCCGGACCGCGTTCACGGAGTTCCGGGCCTTCCATGCGACACAATCCCCGGATCTGGCGAACCGTGGAGCGTGGACCGACCTCTGCCACGCGCTGCTCAACGCCAACGAGTTCATCTACCTCCCCTGACCATGCCCCTCTCTTCTCGCCCAGAAGGTCACCGTGGCACCCCCATGAGTCGGCGCGAACTCCTGCGCCTAGCCTCCAACGGATTCGGAACCCTGGCCTTGGGCGCCCTGATGTCCCGACCCGGGCTCACGAGTCTGTCGGCCGCCGCGAGCACCGCGGTGACTGCCCCGCCGCCCGCCCCGCATTTTCCGGCCAAGGCCCGCAGCGTGATCTTCCTGTTCATGGAGGGCGCGGTCTCCCAGGTGGACAGTTTCGACCACAAACCGCTGCTGGAGAAGTACCACGGCCAGGATGCCCACAAGGTCCTGGGGCGGATCGAGAAGACGCAGTTCGACAGCATCGGCAAGATCCTCAAGTCGCCATGGACCTTCCGCCAACACGGGCAGAGCGGTCTCTGGATCAGCGACCTGTTCCCGCACATCGCCCGCCAGGCCGATGATCTGTGCGTCCTCCGCTCGATGACCTCGACCTTCCCGGAGCACACCAGCGCCAACTACTTCCTGCACAGCGGCATCGGCCTGCAGGGCCGACCCAGCATGGGCGCCTGGGTGAACTACGGGTTGGGGTCGTTCAACGAAAACTTGCCGGGCTACGTGGTACTCAACGGCGGGCAGATCCCCTCCGGCGGCCTGGACAATTTCGGCAGCGGCTTCCTGCCGGCCACCCACCAGGGATCGCTCCTCCAGGCTCACGGCACCCCGCTGGCCAATGTGGTGCCTGCGGAAAAACAGGCGCAACTGCAGCAGACCAAGCAACGCCTGGTCCGCCAGCTCAACGAGCAGGCGTTGGAACAGTCCGGGCCGGTCGACGCCCTCGAATCGGCCATCCGCAACTACGAGCTGGCCGCCCGGATGCAGGTGACCATTCCCGAGTTGATGGACATCTCCAACGAGACCGCCGCCACCCGGGCGCTGTACGGCCTCGATGCTCCCTACGAGCACACCCGCACTTACGCGCGGGAATGCATCCTGGCCCGGCGCATGGTCGAGCGCGGGGTGCGCTTCATCGAACTCACCATCCCGATGGTCGACGGCTACAGCCGTTGGGACGCCCATGGCGGGCTGGTCAAAAACCATGGCGACAACGCCCGCGC
>JAIXXC010000244.1 GCA_027490985.1 Verrucomicrobiales bacterium | reverse complement strand
TGGATCCCGCCGGGCCGCTTCACGATGGGCAGTGCTGAGGGGGAGCCGGGGCGTGCCACGAACGAGGTGCGCCGCACCGTGGTGATGACCCGGGGGTACTGGATGAGCGCGCGGGAGGTCCGCCAGTCGGAATACCGTTCGATGATGGGCACCAACCCGTCCGTTTTTCCCGGAGACGAACACCCCGTGGAGACCGTCTCCTGGGCGGAGGCGGTCGCCTATTGCCAGCGATTGACCGCACAGGCGCGCGAACGGGGAGAACTGCCGCAGGGCCACGCCTACCGACTGCCCACGGAGGCCGAGTGGGAATACGCGGCACGCGCCGGCACCGAGACGACCCACCCCTGGGGAACCTCCGATACCGAGGCTCCGCGCCACGCCTGGTACGAGGCCAATGCCGGGTTCACTCCGCACCCCGTGGGCGGTCTGGCTCCCAATCGCTGGGGGCTCCATGACATGCAGGGCAATGTCTGGGAATGGTGCCAAGACTGGCTGTCCATCCCGGAGGCCGGCAACACCCTGGAACCCCGGGGGCCCGAGGCCGGATCGCTGCGCATCCTCCGCGGAGGGTCCCACCTCGATGGCACGGCCTGGCTCCGTTCGGCCTCGCGATTGGCGTTCCGCCCCGACTGGTCGGGCGACTGCGCGGGATTCCGGCCGGTCCTGGCGGCGGTCGGCCCGGCCGGCGCGGCCGAGCTCCGACTGAGGATGGTCGCCGAACTCACCCTCAGCGGCAGCCCGGGCACGCGCTACCGCATCGAACGGACCCGGTCCCTCCTCGCGACGAACTCGTGGACGACGGCCGTCGAACTCGAACTGGGCACCCCGGCCCTGAGCGTGTGGACCGACCTCACCGAAAATGCGCCAAACTGGTCGTATCGGGCGGTGCGCGTCGACAACGGTTCAGGCGGGGAAACCGGTGGGGGCGGAAGCGGGGGCGGAGGCGGAAACCCGGGCGGAGGGGGAGGATTCACGCCGGGTCCCGGAGAACCGGCGGTCGGTCGCCCTCCGGGATTCGTCTGGATACCGGCCGGGACCTTCCGCATGGGCAGCCCGGAAACCGAGGCCGGCCGCCGGTCGAACGAGACGCCCCGCACGGTGACCCTCTCGAAGGGCTACTGGATGAGCGACCACGAGGTGACCCAATCGGAGTTCGGAGCGGTCTTGGGCCGTCCCGGTGCCGTGGTCAACGGCCCCAACCATCCCTTCCAGTCCGACTGGAACGACGCCGTGCGTTACTGCGAGGCCCTGACGGCGCGGGCTCTGGCTGCCGGCACGCTGCCGGAGGGATTCGTGTATCGGCTGCCGACGGAGGCCGAATGGGAGAACGCCTGCCGCGCCGGGACCACCACCCGGTACTTCTGGGGCGAGGATCCGCAGTGGCTGGAGATCGGCAAATACGCCTGGTCCACGCTGTCCCCCGGGTCCTCCGAAGTCCGGCTGAAACTCCCCAACCCCTGGGGACTTTACGACATGTCGGGCAACCTCTGGGAATGGTGCCGGGATGGGTATCAGGATGTCCCACCGGCCATCACCGTCGATCCTCAAGGGAGCGCCGACACCACCCGTCGATCCATCCGGGGCGGCGGGTATTTCGAGGGTTTCAATCGCAGTCGATCGGCGGCCCGCAGCGGACTCAAGCCGACCCAACGGCTGGACCTGGGCATCCGCCCCGTCTTGGCACGCCCCCTGTGACCCCATGATCACTCCCCCTTGCCTGAAACTCCGAAGCCCCCGCAACCCTCGCGGGCACCCCCGCGAGCACCGGGGCGGCCGGTCGCTTCCGCTGTTCGGCCGGATGCTCGTGCTGTTCTGGATGTTGGCGATGCAGTGCCTCCGGGCCGACGTCTGCGATGTGCGGGTCGGCATCCTCGCCCAGGGACGGCCCGATGCGCTGGCCTGGACCGACCGGATCGTCGCGGGCCTCTCGATCCACGGATTCGTGTTCCTGAATCGGACCGATGAGACTCAGCCCGTGGAAACCGGGGTCGATTACCTGGTGTTCGTGATCTTCTTCGATCCATCGCTCGGAGGGGCGGTGATGCGCATGGTGGACGTGACCAGTGGCGAGGTCCTCGCGGCGACGGAACCCGCCTCCGAGGAGGCGATGCTCGCCTGGATCCGCCAAACGGTGCCCGAGAAGGCCGTTCCCTTCCGACTACCGGGACGCGGCGAAGGACCGTCGATCGAACTGGAGGCCGGCGGCTGCACCTGCCTGTACTATTCGGTGGATGCCGCCAAGACCCGGTTGGCCGTGCGTTCCGGTTACGGGTGGTTGCTGGCGGCCCCGTCGCCCGCATTCCCCTGGCCATGGCGCCGGTACGACAGCGCGCCCACCTTCGAGTGGGCCAGCGCCTCGGACGGAAAACCCTTCCACCCCAACGGCGAACCGAATGCGGTGTCCTACTACGCCCCGCCGTTCATGGCCGGACTCCGCGACACGGTGCAGTTCCTCGCCTATTGCCCGAAGGACCCGGATGAGAAGACCCGTCTGTCTCCGGTGCGGGTCGCCCTCGTGCCGCCGAAGACGACCCTGTTGGCGACCACGGACACTTCGGTGGCCGTCGATCGCTCCATCGTGACGGAGGTCGACCCGGCCGGTGGATCCCGCATCGTGGAGTCATGGACGCCCAACGCGAACCGGGGTGAAAAGGGCCGGCATGTCTTCCGATGCCCCCCGAGCGCGAAAAAACGGGTGGTCTGGGTCAGCCTCGAGATCCAGGACAGCTGCGGTGACGACTGCACCTTCGTGACGATGATCGGAAAGACCCGATCCGGTCGGTCCAAGACCCATGTCTGGAAGATCCCGAGCGTGTATGGCGATTACGAGACGCGCTGGATCTCCGTCGAGGCCATCGCCGGCGACCTGTACCAGGTCGAGTCAATCGAGGTCACCTCCTTCGAAGGCTTCTACCGCAACCTCAACCTCGGCTGGGCCACGTGGGACTGTCCCGACAGCGCCCTGCGATACCTGCCAGCCGACGGCGTGGCGATCGGTGCGGATCGGTCGCGGGAGACGACGGCCCGGGAGAGCGCCCCGGGAAACCATCCCGCCGCATCCGGATCGCCGACGAGGGCCAGCACCTCCTCGGCCAGCACCTCCTCGGCCAGCACCTCCTCGGCCAGCACCTCCTCGGCCAACACCTCGGCCAATACCCCGGCCAACACCTGGACCCACGCCTCGGCCGGTCTTGCCCCCGGGCCGGGGTTTTCCCACACTGGTCTCTCTTTATGGGACTTCTCGAAGGCAAACTCGGCATCGTGTTCGGCGTCGCCAACAAGCGCTCCATCGCCTGGGCCATCGCTCAGGCCTGGCACCGTGAGGGCGCAAAGCTCGCCTTCACCTATCAGGGCGAGCGACTGAAGGACAACGTGGAGGAACTGGCCGGCACCTTCGGGGCCGACACGCTGATCCTCCCCTGCGATGTCAGCAGCGATGACCAGATCCGCTCGGTGTTCACCGCGGTGAAGGAGAAGTTCGGGCGTCTGGATTTGCTGCTGCACGCCGTGGCCTTCGCACCGAAAGAGGCCCTCGAGGGCGACTTCCTGAACACCAGCCGGGAAGCCTTCCGCGTGTCCCACGACGTGAGCGCGTACTCGCTCATCGCTCTGGCCCGCGAGGCCGCTCCGCTGATGGACCAGGGCGGATCCATCGTGGCCATGAGCTACTACGGCGCCGAGAAGGTCATTCCCCACTACAACGTGATGGGCGTGGCCAAGGCCTCGCTCGAATCATCCACCCGGTATTTGGCCTACAGCCTCGGACCCAAGAAGATCCGAGTGAACTGCATCAGCGCCGGACCGATGAATACCTTGGCCGCCCGCGGCATCGCCGGCTTCACCGACATGCTCAAGCACTACGAGGCCCACTCGCCGCTCAAGCGCAACGTGGAGCCGTCGGAACTGGGCCATACCGGGGTGTTCCTGGCCTCCGACGGGGCTGCGGCCATCACCGGTCAGGTGCTGTACGTGGATAGCGGCTACCAGATCATGGGCATGTAAGGCCTCAGGG
>JAIXXC010000258.1 GCA_027490985.1 Verrucomicrobiales bacterium | reverse complement strand
GTGCCACCGCCGACATGGCAGGTGATGAAACAGCGGGGCGCTTTCCACAGGGGATGTTCCGGCGGTAGCGGTTCCGGATCCATGACGTCGAGATAAGCCCCTGCCAACCGGCCGGAATCGAGTGCGCGAATGAGGGCCTCCTGATCGACCGTGGTTCCGCGACCGATGTTGTAGAAGCGGGCACCCGGCTTGAAGCAGCCCAGGCACGCCTCGTTCACGAATCCCCGGGTCACCAACGAGTCCGGAAGCAGGTTGATGACGTGGTCGGCCTCGGCCAAAGCCCGAGGCAACTCGCCTTCGCGAATCAAGCTGACGGCAGCATCGGCCTCGGCTTGCCGGCGATACGCCCAGACCTTCATCCCGAACGGGGCCAACAATCGGGCCAACCGCCGGCCGATGGCGCCATACCCCAGCATCACCACCGTCTGACCCGTGAGGACCGATGCGGTGAAGCGATCTTCCAAATAACGCCATTCCCGAGATCCGTCCTGATTGCGGAGTTGAGAAGGCAGGTTCCGGGCAAGAGCCAACATGCCCGCGAGCACGTGCTGCGCGCAGGGATCCGCAAAGACCGATGAAGCGTTGGTCACCCGGGTGCCTCGGTCGCTCATGGCCCGGCGAAAATCATCGCGGTCGTAGCGAGTGTACCCGGCGGTCGACAGCGCCACCCAGCGGATCCGATCGTACGCCATGAGGTCTTCCGGTGACGGTTGACCATAAGCGATGTCCACGGCGGCCAGACTGGGGTCGGGTTGGCCGGGAAGCAGGACCGATTTCGAGGAGGATGCCGACTGAATCAACCGGTCGCCGCGACGTTCCAGTTCGGCCCTGAGATGCCGCTCAGCGTGGGGCTGCAATTCATGGTTGGTCCAGATGGTACGATTCACGGGGAGCGATCTCGAACGAGCCGTTCTGAAGTCGCAAGCCAAACCCGGATGCCTCTCTCCGTCGAAGGGCCCGAAGTCCGACCACCTCCCGAGCCCACCCCGAAAACCCAGCCTCGACGGGACGGAAACCGAAGCATCCAATCACAAGATGAGTTCCCCCACCGTGTCGCGACGACACTTCCTCCAGTCCACCGCCTGGGCCGCCGGATCGATGGTCCTCCCCCGAGCGGTCCAAGCGGGCCAACCGGGAAACCAGGTGAGCGTCGGTGTGATGGGGCTCCATCGCGGCAAGGCCCATCTCGAGGGATTCCTGACGGTGCCCGGCTGCGTGGTCGGAACCGTCTGCGATGTCGATCGGAGAGCCGCCGCCGAAGCGGCCGACTGGGTCGAGAAGAAGACGGGGCGCCGGCCCAAGGAAGTCGTGGATTTTCGCAGGATGCTCGATGACCGGTCGCTGGACGCGATCAGCATCGCCGCGCCGAACCACTGGCACGCTCCGGCCACGATCCTGGCCTGCGACGCCGGAAAGCATGTGTACGTCGAGAAACCCGGCAGTCACAACGCCCGGGAAGGACACTGGATGGTGGCCGCCGCCCGCAAACACCAGCGCCTGGTCCAGATGGGCAACCAACGCCGCAGTTGGACTCTGATCCGCGAAGCGATGGCCGAGCTCCACGGCGGCATCATCGGCAAACTCCACGGAGCCCGCACCTGGTACAACGCCGACCGCACCACCATCGGTCATGGCAAGCCTGCGCCGGTGCCGGATTGGCTCGATTACTCGCTTTGGCAGGGCCCCGCACCGGAGCGTCCGTACCGGGACAACGTGGTCCACTACAACTGGCACTGGCGGTGGCACTGGGGTGGCGGTGAACTGGCGAACAACGGCCCGCACTTCCTCGACCTGGCGCGCTGGGGACTCGGCGTGGACTGCCCGAGCGATGTCAGTTGCACCGGAGGTCGCTACTACTTTCAAGACGACCAGGAAACCCCGGACACCATTCAGGCGGCCTACAACTTCGGGGCCTGCCAGATCACTTGGGAATGCCACAGCTGCAATCCCCGGGGCTACTACGGCGCCGGAGTCGGCGTCGAATTCCTGGGAGAAGGGGGCGCATTCCTGCTCCTGGACAGCGGTTGGAAACACATCGACGACAAGGGCAAGACGGTCCGGGAAGGCCAAGCCCCTCGCCGCGACTCGGACCATTTCCTCAACTTCATCGAGGCCATCCGCGGCAATGCCCGCCTCAATTCGGAAATCGAGGAAGGCCAGAAGAGCACCCTGCTTTGTCACCTGGGCAACATCGCCTGGCGCACCGGTCACACGATCCACATGGATCTCCGGACGCGCACGCTTCGGAAAGACCGGGCGGCGGCGGCCTTGTGGGAACGGGAGTATCGATCCGGGTGGAAGCCGAAGGTATGAGCGGGAACCATTCGGTTGGGAGCGACAGGGCACCGGACGATCTCTTTCGCACGACCGAGGCATGCCCGAGGCAATCTGAGGCGCGGCCCATTCTGAGCCCCCCTGCTTGAGACCCGGACCGAGGGAACAACAACGCTCTGGCTGAAAGAGCAGCAGCCATCACGACCTATCCACCGGAATCGCCCCGGCTCAGAGCCGACACCCGCTTCCAATCCTCGGGCAATCCCAACAGGGAGCAGGCCGAACCGAACCACCAACGGCGCTTGGAAATGGATGTTTTCATGGAAGCAGGACAAGGGAAGTTGAGTCTGTGAGCCCGATCCCGAAGGTTCGGACCCGGAATTTCACGGCCGGCCACGCCTCGGTCAAAGCACCGGCTGTAGTTGTCAACCCGACGGGACACCCGGTGCCTTGACTCTCGTCGACGCGGAAAACCCCTCAATCGGCCCGGTTTCTTGATTCCAACAACAGGCCCTTCCGGCAGACCTGCTTCGATGTACCCGAGCGTTGCGGGACCGCATCAACCCGTTGAATCGGTCGCTCCTCGTCACCCCGCGGTTGAGCCCCCTCCCGGATTGGCTTTGACCCAACGGCTTCGGGTTGGTCTTCTCCGCAGCCATCATGAAACCGAATCGCATCCTTCCCGACCTCCAGTGCTCGCTCCTCTGCGAGGACGTGAAGCAGGAGTCCAATGGCAATTTCATCCTGATCGGCATCATCGGTCTGGTCCGCGTGCCGCAATTGCCGATCACGGCCTTCAAGCTGTGTGTGTTCAACCGCTGGGTCGCCGGCATCGGTCAGTTCACCGAGGTCGTGCGCCTCATCGCCCCGGATGGCAACACGGTTTTGCGCCAGAATTCGGTCAAATTCCAGTTGGCCGACCCCGTCCAGGCGATGACCACCGTGAGCGTGATGGCCAACGTCGAATTCAAGGAGGCCGGAGTCTATACGATCGAGGTGCTGGTCGACGACGTCATGAAGCTCCGGTTCCCGATCCCCGTCGTCCAGGTGCAGCCGCCGCAGAATGCGCCGGCGCAGCCCGCCGCCGAAGGCTGATCGGCAGGCCTGCCTCCCCAGGACCTGTCCGGTCCATCGACTGAAACGACAAGGCCCGGTCCGGATTCCGATCCGACCGGGCCTCTGTCTTGGGCACCCGCCTTGTGTGAACTCAGGGCGGCGGAAATCAGCCCCTCAAAGGGCGGGGTCACCCGCCTCCGATGGCGCTGCCGGAGATGCCGGTTCGACCCGAGGCTCCGAGGCCGGCGACGACTCGCTGGCAGCGTCACCCAAGCCCAAGGCCATCGTCTCCGCCGAGGCCTCCTCCA
This sequence comes from Verrucomicrobiales bacterium, assembly GCA_027490985.1. Classification (GTDB taxonomy): domain Bacteria; phylum Verrucomicrobiota; class Verrucomicrobiia; order Limisphaerales; family UBA9464; genus SXXZ01. The sequence goes on along the minus strand of JAIXXC010000258.1, from coordinate 11,175 downwards.
GTTTCGGTGATTCCGGCACCGTGGCCAACCCCGGATCGACGGTCAGGAGCGACTCCGGACGCTGAACCGGAATCCGTCGCAACTCCGAGGCGTCGGGAAGGCCCTCCAACCCGGCCAGACCGAAATACTCCAGGAAAGCCGCCGTGGTGCCGTATTGCATCGGGCGCCCGACCACTTCGGCCCGGCCGACCTGCTCGATGAGCCCACGTTCGACGAGGCTGGACAGCACTCCATCCACTGCCACGCCACGGATCTGCTCCATCTCGGCCCGGGTGATGGGTTGGCGATAGGCCACGATGGCCAGGGTTTCCAAAGCCGGTTGACTCAAGCGCGAGGGGCGGTTTTTGACTCCCAGGAACGCACGCAGCCAGGGACCGTAGTCGGGCTCGTTCACGAACTGCCACGCGCCGGCCACGCAGACCAGACGATAACTGCGGGCGGCCGCTCGATGTTCTTCTTCGAGCGTCCGCAATGCCGTCATGATGAGCTCCAGATCGAGCTTGAGCAGCGCGCGCACCGGTTCGATGGCATTCTCCTCCTGGGCCGCTCGATTGAGCACATCCCGCAACTCCATGGGAGACAGGGGCTTCTGAGCGGCGAACAGCAAGGACTCGATGACGAATTTGAGCTCCATCGTGAAGCCTCGGAAATGACGGGAAAGGGGGGCGATGACAAGCCCTGAAGTGATCCGGCTTCAACTTCCCTTGAATTTGATTCGATTCACCATTGTCTGAAGCCACTCATTACTTACAGTGTCCGATGCGCTGGCCTATGAATCACCGATTTCTATCCCTAACCACCACCGTTGGATTGATGGCATTCGCCTCGGTTTCAGCGGACACCGCCACCAATGCCCCGGCCGCCCAAGCCACCCCGCCTGCTCCGGCTCCGATCCAGAAACCGCCGAGCCCTTGGCATACCACGGCGTCGATGAATGCCGCCGTGGCCCGAGGCAACGCTGACACCCTGCTCATCGGTGCGGCCCTCAACTCATTGCGCAAATGGGACAAGAATGAAATCGCTCTGGGAGCCGATGCCACCTACGGCAGCAACAGCGACCCGACCACCCGCAAGGAGACCACCACGGCCCAGAACTATGGCGTCTATGCCCAGTACAACCGGATGCTCTCGGACCGCATCTATCTCGGTCTCCGGTCCGACGCCCGACAAGACCGGATCGCCTCCATCGATTACCGCGCCACCGTGGCCCCGGCCTTCGGTTATTACGTGGTCAAGAACGACCGACTGAAGGTGAAGGTTGAAAGCGGCCCCGCGTTCATTTTTGAACGCCTGAAGGGAGCCGGCACCGCCAACTATCTCACGCTTCGTCTGGCCGAAGAGGTCCAGTGGAAGATCAACGACCGGGCCTCCATCACGCAGAGCATGGAGTACCTGCCCCAAGTCGAGGACTTCGGGAACTACGTCATGAACTTCAATCTCGGGTTGTCGACCAAGATCACCGACCACGCCAGTGCGACCATCACTTTCCAGGACTTCTATCGTTCTGTGCCCGCTCCGGGGCGCCGCGAAAACGACCTCCGGTTGATGGCCGGCATCGCCTACAGCTTCTGAGCGGTCTCGAAACAGGCCTCTGGCACCGCACGGGCCGGAGGCCTGATGGTCGGGACTTTCACCGCGCATAGAACGGCCTTACTCTCGCGCCATGGCACTCGGAACCTTGTCTCGCAGGACCCTCCTTCGGGGGGTCGGTGCCGCCGTGGCGTTGCCCTGGTTGGAAGCCATGGCCGCCGGCAAGCCCGCCTCACGCCCCGAGGCGGCGGCCGCGCTCGTCAAACCGAGACGGTTCGCCTGCCTGTACATGCCCAACGGAACGCGACCCGACCGGTGGACCCCGGAGGGTGACGGAACCGAATTTCGCCTGTCGCCCATCCTCGCGCCCCTCCAGGCACACCAGTCGGAGTTGTTGGTGCTCACCCACTTGTGGAATGCGGCGACCAACACCGGAGACGGGCACTACGTCAAGACCGGCGGGTTCCTCACGAGCACCACGATCACCCGGACCACCGGGGCCGACCTGTGTTCGGGCAACACGTCGATGGACCAGTGGATGGCCCGCCAAGTCGGCCACCTCACCCCGTTGCCGTCGCTCGAACTGGGCATCGAACCCATCACCACCGGCGTCGATACCAACGTCGGCTTCACCCGTCTGTACGGATCCCACATCAGCTGGGCCACGCCGACGACCCCGTGCGCGAAGGAGATCGACCCGCGCAGGGCCTTCGACCGCCTGTTCCGGAGTGTCGGTGGATTGCCGACGCCCCGCTTCGGCGACAATGCCAGCGTGCTCGACCTGGTCGCCGACGACGCCCAACGCTTGAAGCAGCGCCTGGGCAAAGCCGACCAGCAGAAGCTCTCCGAGTATTTCGAGAGTGTCCGCTCCGTGGAACACCGGATCGCTTGGGCTCGACGTCGCGCTCTGGGCGAGTACCTCGAAGATCCGGCCGCCCGGGCCGAGATCCAACGACTGGGCCAACGCATCGATCTCTACTCCGATCCGGCGAAGGCCAGCGAGCGGGGCATCAACCATACCGAACAGGTGCGCCTGATGCTCGACATCATGGCGCTGGCCTTCTGGACCGATTCCACCCGCGTCAGCACGTTCATGTTCGGCAATGCGGTGTCCGGACGGAACTTCTCGTTCCTCGACGGGGTCAAGGGCGGACACCACGAATACAGTCACCACGAGAACCGGCCCGAGAAGCTCGCCCCCTACGAGCGCATCACCCGTTGGCACATCGAGCAGTACGCCTATTTCCTGGATCGGCTGCGATCGATGAAGGAAGGCACGGGCACCGTGCTCGACCAGTCGATGATCCTCTTCGGGGCCGGAATGCGCGATGGCAATGCGCACAACCCCAGGAACTTGCCTCTGGTCCTGGCCGGCCGCGGCGGCGGCTCCATCACCCCGGGACGCCACCTGGTGTTCCCGAAAGACACTCCCATGGCCAACCTGCATCTGGGATTGATGCGGCGCATGGGGGTGCGCGCCGACCGGTTTGCCGACAGCACCCAAGCCCTGTCGGAGTTGGGTGATGCCAAGGTCTGACCCCACGACCTTCTCGCTCCCGGTCCCACCCCCACAACCCCGGGCCTCGAACACTCGATCACTTCGGGTTGCCCCGAGGCCGATCTTGCGATCCATTAGTTCTCACCATGCCAGTCTACCAGTACGAAACGATCCCTTCGGTGCCCGACGAGGCCGTCCGCCGCTTCGAGATCAAGCAGTCCATGAACGACAAGCCCCTCACCCGCGATCCCGAATCCGGCCAACCGGTCCGTCGGGTGATCTCGGGCGGCTTCCTCATGCTCAAGGCCGACGCGGCTTCCGGTTGCGAAGGCGGCGCCTGTGAGGTGCCGCAACCCCAATCCTGCGGCGGTTCGTGCGCCTGCCATCCCTGACCGGCCTGCGACGGTCACCCTTTCCTGATCCGCTCCGATCCCCTCCGATGACGCTCCGATCATTGACCCTCCTGTCTCCGCTTTGGTTCGCGCTGTGCATGCTCTGCCTGTCGGCCAGCGCCCAGGAAAAGGGAGAAAAACTGCCCGTGGCCAAGGCTTCGCCCATGGATCGACTGGCCTGGATCCAAGGCCCGACCCAGGTGGCTCTGGCCGACCGCGCCGATTTGCAGATCCCCAAAGGGTTCCGCTTCCTGGAAGCCAAGGCGGCCCAGGAGTTCCTCAAGATGACCGGCAATCGCCCCAGCGGCGAAGAGACCGGCCTTCTGATGCACTCCGAGGACAAGTGGTGGGTGATCCTGGAGTTCGAGGAGATCGGCTACGTGAAGGATGACGAGAAGAAGGATCTCGATGGCGACAAGCTCTTGGAATCCTACCGTCGCGGCACCGAGGCCATGAACGAATCCCGTGGGGATCGGGGCAGTCCGCCGATCCGGATCGTGGGGTGGCACGTGGCCCCGAACTTCAACGACGTCACCAAGAATCTCGAATGGAGTGTCGAAGCCGAGAGTGGTGGCGAGAAGTTCGTGAACTACAACGTCCGCCTGCTCGGCCGCAAAGGCGTGACCAAGGTGACGTTGATCGAAGATCGGTCCCATGTGGATTCCACGCTGCCCCAGTTCCGGGAGATCCTGAGGAGCCACAAGTACAAGAGCGGTGAATCCTACGCCGAGTACCGTCAGGGAGACCGGATCGCGCAGTATGGACTCGGAGCGTTGGTGCTCGGCGGTGCGGCCGCCGCCGCCGCCAAGTTCGGTCTTTTCGGCCCGTTGATCCTGTTCTTCAAGAAGGCTTGGAAACTGGTGGTGGCGGGCGTGGTGGGTGCGGCCATGTGGGTCAAGAACCTGGTCACAGGGCGCAACAAGAATGAGGGAGGCTGGAGGCGCTCTTGAGCCTCATCGCCTTCCACAAACCCTACGGAGTGCTCTCGCAGTTCACTCCCGATGGTTCCCCCAATCGAACCCTCGCGGAATTCCGCTTTCCGCCCCGGGTGTACCCCTTGGGCCGGTTGGATGCCGATTCCGAGGGGTTGCTGCTGCTCAGCGACGAAGCCGGATTGAACCATCGATTGTTGGACCCCGAGGCCGGGCATCTCCGCACCTATTGGGTCCAGGTCGAACGGATCCCGGAAGCACCGGCGCTGCGGGCCTTGGAAAACGGCCTGCTGATCCAAGGACACCGGACCCGGCCGGCCCGGGCTTGGAAGCTGGACCCCCAGCCGGAGATGGCGCCACGAAACCCGCCGATCCGGTATCGCAAGTCGGTGCCCGATTGCTGGATCGCCATCGAACTGTGCGAGGGCAAGAATCGTCAGGTGCGTCGGATGACCGCCGCCGTCGGGCATCCCACCCTTCGATTGGTGCGCCAGCGCATCGGGTCGCTCGATCTCGGAAACCTGCCCGCCGGACAGTGGCGCGAACTGTCGGCCGCGGAACGCCGTCAGGTCTTCGGTCATCCGGCCTTGCCCGGCCGTTGACCGAGAGCCGACAGGTTCCTGGGCCGATCGCCGCCGGTTCTCTTGGGCCCATCATCCGGACGCCCAGCCACTCTGGGACCGCCCTACCCCGACCCGGTTTCGCGCAGGCCGATTTCCAACCGAACGACACGGTTTCCGGCTGATTCCGCCGAGGAAACCCGACACGCTCCATGTCCATGCGCAGCCTTTACCTGGACATCTTCAGCGGGATCAGCGGTGACATGTTCATCGGGGCCATGATCGATCTCGGTGTGGAATTCCGGGAACTGGACCGGGAACTCCGCAAACTGGGACTGGGCGGATACCACCTCCATGTGGCCCGAAAGCACAAATCGTCGATCGAAGGCGTGAAGTTCGATGTGCATCTGGAGGGCGAACCCTGCGATCACGGGCACGGGCATGGGCATGATCACGGGCATGGGCATGATCACGGGCATGGGCATGATCACGGGCATGGGCATGATCACGGGCATGGGCATGATCACGGGCATGAACGCACCTTCGCGATCATCCGGCGCCTCATCGAGGACAGTACCCTGTCCGACTGGGTCAAGGCCAAGTCGATCGCGGTCTTCCACCGCGTGGCTGTCGCCGAAGGCAAGGTGCATGGGCTGCCGGCCGAATCGGTCCACTTCCACGAAGTGGGCGCGATCGATTCGATCGTGGACATCGTGGGCGCCGCCGTTTGTCTCGAACTCCTCGGCAAACCCCGGGTGAGCAGCGCGAACGTCGTCGAAGGTACCGGCTTCGTGAACTGCGCCCATGGGCGATTCCCGATCCCGACCACGGCGACGCTGGAAATCTTGGGCGCCCGCGGCATCGGAGTGACGCAATGCGATGAGCCCCATGAGTTGGTCACTCCGACCGGAGCGGCGATTCTCGCGGAATTCGTCAACACTTTCGGACCGATGGGCTCGGTGGTCGCCCAGCGCATCGGCTACGGACTCGGCACCCGGAACAACAAGACCCGCCCCAATGTGCTGCGGGCCGTGTTGAGCGAAGCGACCTCGACAGCGCCAGAACCGGATTGGCTGAAGGATCGGGTGAGCGTCCTGGAGACCAATCTGGACGATGTCTCCGGCGAAATCCTCGGATACGTACTGGAGAAGGCGTTGCGACTGGGAGCCCTGGACGCGTTCCACACCCCCATCCAGATGAAGAAACAGCGACCCGGAGTGCTCTTGACGCTGCTTTGTGAGCCTCACGAGGCCGACCGCTTCACCGAATTCCTGCTGCTGGAGACCTCGGCGTTCGGGGTTCGGCGCACCGAGGCCGAACGCCGCAAACTCCACCGCGATCACATCCCGGTGAAGACCCCCTTCGGAACCGTGCAGGTCAAACGCGGATTGCTGGATGGCAAGGTGGTCCAACAGGCTCCGGAGTACGAGTCATGCAAAGGCGTGGCGGCGATGGCCGGGGTGTCGGTCAAATCGGTGTTCGAAGCCGTCCGCCGACTGCTGCCTTGATCCCGCCCCGTCGAACGGCCCGGCTGGGGTTGCGGGCCTCCCGGGCTTGGATTCCGTCGGGTGCTGGCAGGAGCAGGTCTCCTCTGCGCATAAACGCCTTGCAATCCGGCTCATCGGGCGTAATCCGAGAGCCATGAACCGCCACTGGATCGTCGGGATGGGCTTCGTGCTGGTTTGGGCTGCTTCGACCGCATCGGCCCAAGGCATCCGGGGAGTCACCCGACGCACCCCCACCGTGGTGCAGGGACAGGTCGCGTCGCAGTTCTTCGCGGCGGGCGGATTGCCCCTCAACCCGGTGAATCCCGGGCTGGCAACCCTGCCCGGTTCGCCCCAGAACGGAGCGATGGGTGCCCGCGGTTTCGCAATGACACCCCAGTCCAGCACTCGCTTCCCGGGTGCGGCAACCGCCGCCCAAACCCCGCGACTGGCGCCACTGCCCATCGCTCCAGCAGCCGCCCATCCGCAACCGTCGCGTTCCGAGCGCCGCTGATCGGGATCTCGAGTCGCTGCGGTCGCGTCACACCCCGGTTGGCCTTCGGGATAGGCCGTCGAACACGCCGCGACATCGGCGACCCCTTTGGGGTTGGTCGGGTTCGCCTGGGCCGTCACCCGGCTGAATCTCGGGTCATTCGACGGTGGCCGCGCAGACCATCTCCAAAACGCGGCGAATCCCGCCGTCACCCCCATTGCTGGGCTCCTGGAACGGGGTGCCGGCGATCGGCTTCCAGTCGTCCCGATCGCGACCTCCCGGAGGTTGCGGAATCCGCGTGAGTGCCGGGTCGTACTGCCCGTGATTCCCACCCATCTTGTAGATCACCAGGTCCAGAGACGGCACCACGATCAAGGCGAAGCCTCCGGCTCCCGACTTCCAGAAGGCATCCCTGGGAGCACCGGCCACATGCCCATCGGCATTGTGCTCGAACATCAGGCTGTAAGGACTGTGCGGGTTGAATCGCGACATGCGGCGACATTGGGCGATGTAGTCGGCCGGAACCAACTGCTGGCGCCCCCACCGCCCGTCCTTGAGCAGGCAATAGCCGAACCGCAGCGCATCGGTGGCCGATACAGCGATGCTGCCCGCGCCGTTGGCATGCGGCAGCGTGAGGGTTCCGCGGTAGAGGCAGTAGTTCCAGGGACCCCAACCCATCGGTCGAGCCAACCGCTGATCGATGTAATCCCGCAGATCCAGGCCGCTGATGCGCCGAAGCACCATCGACGCGATGTGCGGTTCCGGAGACGAGTAGGAATAACCGCCGCCGGCATTGGTCCACATCGCGCACCGCAGCGACGATCCATCCAGATCCCGCAAATCCTGTCCCGGGACCGGCTTCAGCGGGAATGAGCGCCCCATGACCACGGCCGTCGGCGCACCGCCCTCCCCGGTGTAGCCGCCGCTCATGCACAGCAGATGTCCCAAGGTGATCTCCGCCCGACGGGGATCATCGAGCCGGCCATCAGCGGAGAACGCCTCGGGGAGCAATTCGGGGGTGAAGACGCGGGTGTCCAGTCCAGCGGGCAAGCGGTCACGGAATTCCTGAAGCAGGATCCCGCAGGCGATGCTGGTGTAGGCCTTGCCCGTCGAGGCCATGTCGGGTCGGGCCTCGCGTTGGGCGCGTCCGACATACCGTTCGAAGGCCAACCAACCATGGCGGACGACCAGGAGACCGGCATTCTGCGAACAGCGCTGGTTGTATTCCCAAGCCTGTTCCAGACGACCCGAGTCCAACCCGGCGCGCCGGCGGATCATCGACGGACCTTGGGTGGCCGTACGCCACCCCCCTTGGACGTCGGGCGGTGGAAAGTACTCGGCCGAGACCGGAAGGATCACAGCCAAGACAACCCACCCCCAGAACCCGATGGACTTCGACGGAGACATCTCCGGATCAAGAACCCGGAGAGGCCTTGGGGTCAATGGCGCTGATCCCACCAGTCCCGCGAGAAGCTGGTGGTGTCAAGAAAGCCCGATCTCAAAGCGGCAAGCGACCACCTGCCGGTTCCTGCTGGGAAATGCAGTGGAACGAGCCCAAGCCCCAGATCAACTCGGTCGAGTCGATGCCGATGACCTCACGCCCCGGGAAGAGCGGTTTCAACACCTCCAAGGCCTTCGCGTCGTTGGCGTGCCGGTAGGTCGGCACCAGCACGCATCGGTTGGCGATGTAGAAGTTGGCGTAACTGGCCGGCAAGCGTTGACCCTCGTATTCCACCACCCCCGGCATGGGCAGTTCCACGATGCGCAAGGGGCTGCCGTCCTGATCCTTCATGGATCGAAGCCGGTGCAGATTCTCCTGGAGCAGACCGTAATTGGCATCGGCGGGGTCTTCCTCCACCACGGTCACCACCGTGGACGGGTCGGTGAACCGGGCGATGTCGTCGATGTGACCATCGGTGTCGTCTCCCACAATCCCATCGCCGAGCCACAGGATGTGACGGACCCCGAGGAAGTCCCGGAGCCGCTGCTCGATCTGCTCGCGATTCAGCGTGGGATTCCGATTGGGGTTGAGCAGGCAGGCCTCACTGGTGAGCAACGTCCCCGCTCCGTTCACCTCGATCGACCCTCCTTCGAGGATCATCTGGGGCGAATAGAGGGGCAACCCCCTCAAGGCCGCCACATGACGGGGCACCGCGTCGTCCAGATCGTAGGGCGGATATTTGCCGCCCCAGGCGTTGTAATCCCAATCGACCACCACCCGCTCCCGGATCCCGGCGCGGTCCCGGACGAGGAAGATCGGCCCATGGTCACGGCACCACGGCTCATAGGCCGGAAAATGATGGAATGACACCCGATCCAGCGGAGTTCCCCGATCGGCGAGCAGGCCCCGCACCCAAGCCTCCTTCTCCGCATTCCAGACATTGATGTGGACCGACTCGACCCGGACCAGAGCCCGGATCAGCTCGGCGTAGACATCGGGCACCGTGTCGTACTTGTCCGGAAAACTGATGCCCTCGGGTCGGGGCCACGTCAGCCAAGTCCCCGAGTGCGTCTCCCATTCCGCCGGCATCCGAAAACCCAATTCAGCCGGTGTCAGACTCGAATTCATGGACCGAGTGAAGCCAATCCCCCACAGAATGCCAACCCTGCGTCAACTGCCGGCCACTGGAATCGTTCCCGCCTCGAGTCCCATCAGGGCCGAAACGCGGGGAACCGTCTGCCGGGGATCGTCATGGATCCAGGCCTGCCACCCCCGGCCTGCGCCCGCCGCGATGTTCTCGGAGCGATCATCCAGATACAGCAGGTCTTCACCGGAAAACCCCGACACGGCTTCCACGGCCTCGTAGATCCGGGTGTCCGGTTTCATGGAGCGGACTTCGTAGGAAAGCACCTCGCCGGTGAACTGACGGTAGAAGGGGAAGCTCTGCCTCACATGGCGGATGGCCTGGGCGTTGGTGTTGGAGAAGACATAGGTGGGCACGCCCCGACCCACCAAGGCCTGCTGCAAGGCCACCATCGGGCCGATCTCGGTGAAGATGTCTCCGAACCAGGCGAGAAACTCGGTCTCCCCACCTCGGAAACCGGTCGCTGCGACCACCGCCTCGAAGAACTCGCGGTCGCTCATCAGGCCGGTCTCATAGCGATGGAGCAACGGAGTCTGATTGACGACCGCCAGGATCGCGTCGGCCGGAATCGCGGATTGGGGCGCCATGCGGCGGGCCAGGATTCCATAATCGAAGTCGATCAGGACCTTCCCCAAGTCGAAGACCACCGCACGCGGAACTGCTGCCTGTTTCATGAAAATTCTCGCCGTCCTTCAAGCGCTCGACTGAGGGTGAGCTCGTCGGCGTATTCCAAGCCGGCCCCGGCCGGCAACCCTTGCGCCAAGCGCGTGATGCGCACCCCCGACGCGCCCAGCCGCTGGCGCAGATAATGGGCTGTCGCCTCACCTTCGACATCTCCGGACAAGGCCACGACCACCTCGCGGAGCGATCCTCCCGAAACGCGCTCTTCCAACTCGCGGACGGTCAGGTCTTCGGGGCCCACCCCATCCAGAGGGCTCAACTTGCCCCCGAGCACATGATAATGCCCCCGGAAAGCCCCGGATTTCTCGAAACTCAGGATGTCGGTGGCGCGCTCGACCACGCAGATCACTCCGGCATCCCGGCGATCATCCCCGCAGATGCGGCAGGGTTGGGATTCGGTCAGTCCGCCGCACCGTTGGCACGGAACGACCTTCTCTCGCGCCGCGATGAGGGCCTCGGCCAGCACCCGCACCCGCTCCTGCTCCATCTGGATGACGTGGAGCGCAAGCCGCTCGGCCGACCGCGGCCCGATGCCGGGCAAGGATTTGAGCGCGAGGACCAGCGCCTGAACCGGAAGTGGCAACTCGGTCATCGCATGGATCCCGGTTCAGAACATCCCCGGCAGACCGAACCCCTGGGTCACCGAACCCATTTCCTTGTTGGACAATTCCTTGGCCTGATTGAGCCCCTGATTGACCGCGGTGAGCAGCAGATCCTCGAGGAAGGCGACATCGTCCTTGTTCACGGCATCCGGATTGATGTGGATGGACTTCAACTGACCATCGCCCGAGACGACCACTTTGACGGCACCCCCGCCCGAGACCGTCTCGATGGTCTTCTGGGCGATGGAGGCTTGCACGGCTTCCATCTGCTGCTGGATGCGCTGCGCCTGACGCATGAGTTTTCCAACGCTGCTCATAGTGTGTGGTTACAAACTGAAAATCGTGATTCTGTGTGGGGCGAGTCTGGCCGAGGACCCGGCCCGGAAGCAATCACCGGAACGCGTACCGGAACGCCCTG
>JAIXXC010000136.1 GCA_027490985.1 Verrucomicrobiales bacterium | reverse complement strand
GCCGCGATCTTGTAGCACTCGGCCAGCGTCGGGTAGTTGAAGACGCTGTTGATGAAGTAGTCGAGTCCGCCTCCGAGCAGCATCACCGCCTGTCCGATATGCACCAACTCGGTGGCCCCGGAGCCGATGCAATGCACGCCCAAGAGCTTCTCGGTGTCGCGGTGGAAGATCATTTTGAACATGCCCGAGTGGTCACCCAGAATCTGACCCCGTGCCGTCTCGTTGTAGCGGGCGATGCCCGTTTCGTAGGGCACCTTCTTGGCCGTGAGAGCCTCCTCGGTCTCGCCCATCATGGAGATCTCCGGGATGGAGTAGATGCCGATGGGAAAGCGGTCGCCCAACGGCGCGGTCTCCTCGCCGAACATGTGCAGGGCCGCCAACCGCCCCTGCTCGCTGGAGGTCGCCGCCAACGACGGATAGCCGATGACATCGCCCGCCGCGTAGATGTGCGGCACCGCCGTCTGGAAATGCCCATCGGTCTTGATGCGCCCCCGCTCGTCGGCCGTGAGCCCGACCGTTTCCAGACCGAGGCCCTCGGTGCACCCCACGCGTCCGGTCGAGATGAGCACCATCTCGGCGATGAGGTACTTGCCGCTCTCCAGCTCCAGCAACGCCTGCTTCCGATCGCCTTCGGTGATCTCCAGGCTCTTGAGTCCGTCACCACACCGGAACGTCACGTCCACCTTGCGCAATTGGTGGATGAGCTCGTCGACGATCTCATGGTCGAGGAACTCCAGAGGTCGCGGCCGCTTGTCTACCACGGTCACCTTGAGCCCCAGAGCCGCGAACATGGACGCGTACTCGATGCCGATGACGCCGGCTCCCACCACCACCACCGAGCGCGGCAGGCGCTTGAGGTTGAGCAGGCTGTCGGAGGTGACCGCGATCTCGCCATCCAGGGTCACCCCGCGGGCATCGGCCGGCCGGGTGCCCACGGCGATGAGGAACCGCTTGGCCTTGAGGGTTTCATCGCCGTTGAACCCGCTGACCAGCAACTCGTTCGGACCGACGAACCGGGCGGCCCCCTGGAACACCTTGATGTCGTTGCGCGCCAAGGAGTCGTGGACGACTTGCGATTCGCGACTCACCACACCCGAAACCTGACGCATCAACCGCTCCATGGTGGGCCGCACCGCACCGGCATGCGATGCCCCCGATTCGGAGTGATCCTGCGCATAGAGGCGTCGAACCGCCTCGCGGAACGTCTTCGAGGGGATGGTGCCCGTCTCGATGCACACGCCACCCACGCAGGCCTGCTTCTCGATGACAGCCACTCGTTTGCCCAACTTGGAGGCCTGGACGGCGGCCCGCTGGCCAGCGGGACCACTGCCGATGCAAATGAGATCGAATTCGTGCATGGAGGAGGATTGGGAGATTGCCGACGAGACCGAGGGCTTCAGGACTTTCTGAAAACGGAAACGACCCGCCGCCCCGTAGGAGATTGCGACCGTTTTTCAGACCGATTAAGCGGGAGTTTGGCGATCCGCAGCGGGCACCCCGCACAAAACCACCCCGGCCGCCGGCCGGACGTGGGAATCCCGGGTGGGTGCCCGGAGCCGATCGTCGATCCGATGGCAGTCGATCCGATGACAGTTGCCTCCGGCGGTGCAGACCGTTAGCCAAGACGGATGACGAAGACGGCTGGCACGCTCAGGCATCGAATCCACCTCGGGATGTTGGCCCTGTGCTGGGCCCTGTGTGGGATATTCGACGCAGTCGCGCAGGCGAACTGGCCCCAGTTCCGCGGAGCCGAAAGCCGCGGCATCGGCACGTCAGATCGGCTGCCGCTGGTCTGGGGCACCGACACCAATGTGGCCTGGCGGGCCGAGGTACCCGGACGCGGATGGTCTTCGCCGATCGTCTGGGGAAAACGGGTGTTCCTCACCACGGCGGTGAGCGAAGGCGAACTGGAGGCTCCGAAGAAGGGCCTGTATTTCGGCGGCGACCGGCCGAATCCCCCGAAGCAGCGCCAACGCTGGATGGCCCTGTGCCTCGACCGCGATTCCGGCAAGACCCTCTGGAGCACCGAGCTTCACGGAGCGATCCCGACCACGCCCATCCACCTCAAGAACAGCTACGCCTCCGAGACGCCGGTCACCGACGGCAAACACCTGTACGTGCTGTTCGGGTCCGTGGGCCTGTTCTGCCTCGATCTCCACGGCAAGGTCGTCTGGTCACAGCCGATGCAACCCCGCCCGATGCGCTACGGCTGGGGAACGTCTTCCTCGCCAGTCCTGCACCGGGGCCGGGTCTACGTGGTGAACGACAACGAGGAGGCTTCGACCTTGACCGCCTTCGACGCCAAGACCGGCAAGATCGCGTGGCAAGTCCCGCGCGATGAACCGAGCAACTTCAGCACCCCCTACCTCTGGAAGCACGCCCAGCGCAGCGAACTGGTGGTGCCGGGCCGCACTCAAATCCGCAGCTACGACCTGGATGGCCGGGTGCTGTGGCAACTGCAGGGGCCCTCGACGATCGTCATCCCCACCCCGTTCGAGGCCGAGGGATTGCTGTACGTCGGCGCCGGGTACG
>JAIXXC010000226.1 GCA_027490985.1 Verrucomicrobiales bacterium | reverse complement strand
CTTTCGGAGCCTGTCCCTTTCGGAGCCTGTCCCTTTCGGAGCCTGTCCCTTTCGGAGCCTGTCCCTTTCGGAGCCTGTCCCTTTCGGAGCCTGTACCTTTCGGAGCCTGTCCCTTCTTGGAAATCCGCGGAAAACTGGATTCCTGCGAGACAGGCGGCATGGCGATTGCATAGTCGGGGAGTCATGAAACGCCGCGTTGTCGTCAGCTTGCTGGCCGGAATCGGCCTGGGTTTCCTGTGGCTGGTGCCTCAAGGCACGACGCCCAGCGATCCGCTGCCCTCCATCGCATCGGCTCCCCTTTCCCCGAACGCGCTCCCTGCCGCGGGTCGGGCGGGCGCACCTCGGACTTCGCAACCCCAACTCGCCCCCGAAGCCCCAAGCCTGCGCCAAGTGCCCCCGTCGCGGGCCGCCCGCTGGGCCGAACCGGTGCCCGAACCGGCCTTCGCCCAGTTCGCCGACTGGACCCGCCGCTACCTGGCCCAACCCTCTCCGGAAGCCCGTCAGGCGTTGGAAACCGAGGGACGTGAACTGGCGCGCGTCCGCGGCATGGATCTGGCGGAACTGATTCCGGCCCACCCCCGGCGCGCCCTCGAACTGGCGATCCCGCGCGGCCTCCGCGAGCAGATGCCCGCCTCCATCCAGCCCTTCCTCGAAGAACCCGTCGACGGCCGGGGCGATTTCGGAGTGCTGGCCGGCATCCCGGCCGCGGATCACACCGGCCCCTTCGAGGCGGTCTACCGCACCGTTTCGGTGGGCGACCGCGCCTGGCGGGCCTACACGTTCGACGACGCCCTGCTCCGCCCCACCCTCACCGACATCCCGCTGCACGGCATCGCCCTCGGAGGCCTGTTCGCTCTGGATCCCAACGCCGTCCGAGTGCTCGACCCCGACGAAGCCGCCCGCTCGGCCCTCGCCGCCAAGGACGCGCTCTGTGCGGTCTCCAGCCAACCCGTGACCACCTTCGCCGAAGAAGTCCCCGTCGATGCCGGCGGTCACACGGCATGGCTGTGCAGCGCAGCCCACACCGAGAACTACAACGAGCGGCTCATTCTGGCCTCGGTGGACAAGGGCAACGGCACCGACGCCGACGGCGTCTTCCGGCAGAAGTCGGCCTACACCGAGGGGCTCAAGCGCCTGCTGATGATCCGGGTCGATTTCAGCGATCTGGCCGGGGCTCCCTTCAGCGATGCCACCGGCACCAACATGCTCACCGGCATCGCGGCTTTCTACCTCGAGCAGAGCTTCGGCAAGACCACCTTCCGGCCCCTGGGCGGCGGCAGCTCCATGACGGCCACCCTGCGCATGCCCAAGACGGCGGCCGTGTATGGAACCTCCGATCCCTCGATCCTGCGGACCGATGCGCGGAACGCCGCCCGGGCGGCCGGCTTCAACCCCACGGCCTTCGACTTCGACCTGATCTGCGTGGGCGCGGTGCCCGGCTACAACTGGGCGGGCCTCGGCTATGTCGGCGCTCCCGGCGCCTGGATCCGAGCCTCCTTCGATGCCGCCGGCGGCGTGGCCTCGCACGAACTCGGCCACAACTTCGGTCTGAACCACGCCAACGCCTGGGACACCGGGGGCCAGAGCATTCTCGGGGCCGGCAGCAACGTGGAGTACGGCGACAGCTTCGACACCATGGGCAACGCCACCGCCGGCAAGCGGCACTTCAACACCCGGTACAAGAACCACCTCGATTGGCTCCCGACCACTCAGGTGAAGATCGTCACCGCCTCGGGCCTGTACCGCGTCTTCGCCCACGACGTGACCAACGCGGCGACACCCCGGGCGGTGCGCATCGCCCGCAACACCCAGACCAACTACTGGTTGGAGTTCCGCCAGAAGTTCACCGACCGCCCCGCGCTCATGGACGGCGTCGGTCTGCGCTGGGCCCGCTCGGGCAACCAGCAGTCGCTGCTGCTCGATGTCACGCCGGGCTCCCCCGACGGCAAGAACGACTCGGCCCTGCTCATCGGCCGCACCTTCTCGGATCGCGCGGCCGGCATCCACATCACCCCGGTGGCCAAAGGCGGGACGGTGCCGGAGTCGCTCGACCTTCAGGTGAACCTCGGCAAGTTCACCAACAACCTGCTCCCCACCGTGACCCTCACCGCCAGCGCGGCCTCGGCCTTCGCGGGCGCCCCGGTCACCTTCACCGCGACCGCCTCCGACCCCGACGGCGACACCCTGGCCTACTCTTGGGACTTCGGAGACAACGCCATCGTGGCGGCCAACACCAACCGCGTCACCCGGTCGTGGGGAACGGCCCGCGAGTATTGGGTGCGCTGCACGGTCAGCGACATGAAGGGCGGCGAGGGCATCGCGGCCGTGCTCGTGCGCATCGGCAATCCTTCCACCTACCACATCGCGGGCCGGGTGCTCCAGGGCGGCAAACCGGTGCCGGGAGTCCGGGTCGAGGTGTCCAACACCCAGCAGACCTACACCACCAGCGATGGTAGCTACACGCTGACCGGGATCACCCGCGGCAGCTACACCGTGAAGGCCATCGGCGAGGGCTACCTCTTCACCCCATCGGGATTCTCCAACCCGCTTTCGGTCACCGCGAATGTCGAGGGAGCCAATCTGGAAGCCTCGCAACCGGGCGATCTTGCCCAGGTGTCGCTGGTGCCCCTGGGGGCGCAGTGGCACTACTACGACAACGGAGACCTCGCCGGCACGCTGTGGCGCACGCCGGGATTCAACGACAGCACCTGGACGAAGGGCGCGGCACCCCTGGGCTATGGCGACGACAACATCGTCACCACCGTGAAGTTCGGTCCGTCCTCTACGGCCAAATACATCACCACCTGGTTTCGGCACCGCTTCTGGGTCGACGACCCCGCTCGATTCCTCTCGGTGACGCTCGGGCTCATCCGCGACGACGGCGCGGCCGTGTATTTGAACGGCACCGAGATCTTCCGCAGCAACCTGCCCACGGGCACGCTGACGGCGGCCACCCGCGCCAGCGCCAGCGTCGGCGGCACCGACGAGACCACCGTGTTCGAGGCCACCGTCGATCCCAAATGGTTCCGCGTCGGCACCAACGTCCTCGCCGTCGAAGTGCATCAATACGCCCCCGACAGTTCCGATCTGCGCTTCGCCCTGCAGCTCAGCGGGTTGCTGCGCCCCTCTTCGGCGACGTCTCCGCGCCTCGAATTCACGGCCGGATCCGAACAACTCCGGCTGAGCTGGCCGGTCACCGCCGTGGGCTTGGAGTTGCAGGAGACCAAGTCGCTCACAACGCCGTGGTTCCTTTCCGACGAGACCATCAGCGCCGAGGCGGGCCAGAACGTGGCCGCTCCCCGGTTGACCGACGATCTGCGCTTCTTCCGTCTGGGCCCCCCGTGAAGCCGTGAACCCATCAACTCGGTGGGTTTACCCTTCCTTTACAAATCCGACGCCCGAACACATCAGGGGTTCACAGTCCCTAGGTCTCCTGAACCCGCACCGAGTCACCCTCGAATTCCCATGAACCCCTCGAACCTGTTTCTCGCCGCCGCCAGCCTGACTTCGCTGGCGCTGATGGCCGATCCCCTGATCGATTCCTGGATCACGCACCACGCCGGTCGCTACGCGCGGGTCTACCTGAACGACGCCGCGCTGCAGTCGGGCGCCTCGGTCACCACCTGGAGCAATGGCACCCAGACGCAGTCGCTGCCCGCCTACGCCGGCGTCCAAGAACTGGCCTCGGACACCGACTGGGTTTACCTGCGGACGACCGGCCTGGCCCTGCACCCCATGGGGCCCTGGCTCAACGGCGCGTTCCCCAACCTGCCCACCAACCGGAAGACCCTCTACCGCATCCCGCGTGTCCCCGCCATTTCGACGACCAAGACCCTGACCGGCCTGGGCGTGATCGGCTGCTTCGTCGATGGCGTGGCCATGTTCGATTCGCGCGACGGCTTCGTCTGGACCGGCACCGGCGAGTCGGGGATGGGCACCGGCTACTGGAACCGGGAAGCCTATGTGAACGAAGGGGCGACCTTCGACCCGGGCTATGCCCACCAGGAGAACAGCGGCACCCACCACTACCACGCCAACCCGATCGCCCTGCGCTACCTGCTCGGCGACCACGTGGACTTCGACGAGACCACCCGGAAGTACCGCGAGTCGTCGACCCCGGTCACGCGACACTCACCCATCCTCGGCTGGGTGCGCGACGGGTTCCCGGTGTACGGCCCCTACGCCTTCTCGGAAGCGACCAACCCAGCCAGCCCGATCCGGCGGATGACCTCGGGCTTCCAGCTGCGCAACGGCCAACGCGGCACGGACAATCTCGCCACGACCGGTCGTTCCACGATCCCGGCCTGGGCCCAACGCACCTATGGCGTCGGGGCCAACCAAAGCGGCCCTGCGGTGTCCACCCAGTACCCGCTCGGGCGATACATGGAGGACAACGCCTTCCTCGGCGACCTCACCGATCCCGCCACGGGCAAGCCGTTCGTGCAGGGAGTGGATTTCGACCTCGATGAAGACAACGGTCGCTGGTGCGTGACCCCGGAGTTCCCCGAGGGCACCTACGCCTACTTCGTGGCCATCGCCGCCGACGGGACCCCGGTGTACCCCTACAACATCGGCCGCACCTACCACGGCACCCCCACCGGCTCGACCGTCACCGAGATCACCGCCGGCGCGACGACCCACTTCGCGGGAGGCACGAATGCACCCGTGGTTGTCCAAACCTCGATGGAGGCGGCCGGCGAAGTCACCCTCGTCTGGAACGCGCTGGAAGGCGGGACCTACACCGTCGAGCGCTCCACCGATCTTGCGACCTGGAGCAACGCCCAAGCCGACATCGCCGCCGTGAAGGACCAAGGCACCCTCCGTACGGCGACGCCGGGTGATGCAGGCTTCTTCCGGGTCCGAACCACGGCCCTGGCCGCCTTCGATCCCGCCACGGGCACGGCAACGGACGGCGGTGGCGGTGGTGGCGGGGGAATGCCTCCCGGTGGCCCCGCGCTGACCTCGGTGGCTCCCAACACCGGTGCCCGAGGCACCACGGTGTCGTTGACGATGATCCTCGGAGGCGTCGCTCCGCCCGCGACTCTGGCGCCGACCTCGGCTCTTCTGGGCACGATTGCCGGCACTCAACTGCAACGCAACGGCACCACCGTGACCGCGCTCTTCACGATCCCGGCCAACGCTCCCAGCGGCCCCCAAACCGTCAGCGTCACCTTCCCGGGCCCTCCCGGCCAAGG
>JAIXXC010000064.1 GCA_027490985.1 Verrucomicrobiales bacterium | reverse complement strand
GCCGACACGACGAGCCGGGGTCGTCTGGGGGTCACCGCCCGGCAATTCCATGTCTTCCGGATCGACGAGGATTATGAGATCCATGGCCGTCATGCCAACCGGGCCAATGGTTGGTTTTTCGATGGCCATGTCGAATCGATGAACGCGCCTCGATTGAGTGGTTTGGGATTCATCGGTCTTTTCGATCAGGACCGATTTCCCGGTTATTTCTGAGACACTCCCGGGGGTGGGTCTCGACGACGGTGTGATCGTCGATCGGAAGGCCGATCCTCATCGCGGGGCCGGTCCCGGGCCTTGGTCCGATTCGAGCGAGCCCCGACTCAAACGGGCCGGAACTGCGGGTGATCCACGAGCGCGGCCCGGGTTGCCTCCGACAGCGGGGCTTGCCGGTAGACCGCGCTCTCCAGCGGTTCGGCACTGGTGGAGCGCAGGGCGCGGCCCAGCCAGTCGGGCCCCAGCGGACGGGGGATGAGTGATGGCGTGTTGCTGGCCAGTGTCGTTTCCTCCTTTTCGCCGGTGGCCTCACCAGCCCCGACGACGAAGCCGGCCCGGAGCAGGGTGGTCCTCAGGAGCGTGGCCCGGGAGTAGGTCGCCAGAGCACAGGGGCGCTCCGGATCCAATCGCCCAAAGAGGCGTCGGAAGAGCGGCAGAGTCCACATCGACGGATTCCGGGCGGGCGAATAGGCGTCGTAGAAGAGGGCGTGCGGCGCCGGCAGCGGTGCGGTGGATTCCAGACGGGCGGGGAAATCGGACACCTCGGCCTGCCATGTCACCGACAGCCGGCCATGGGTGAACTCGCAGTGCTGGCGTTCGAGCAGCGCGCCGAAGGCTTCTTCGAACCCCACGGGATAGCCCAGTTCCTGGGCATGGTCTCGGGCGAAACGCAGGGGCTCGAGGGTATGGTCGAAGCTGACGATGCGGAGGACCTTGGGGATGTCGGCCAGATGGCGCAGCGCGGTGGTGACATTGGCGGCGCTGCCCAGCCCGACATCCCAGAGCACCCACTCCGCATCGGTGGAGGCCGCCAGGCGTTCAGCCAGGCGCAGTTGCCGCACGTACAACGCCTCGGCCTCGGCGACGGGGCCGATGACCGGATGAAAGGTCTCGCCCTCGGCCAGGGATCGGATGCTGGTGGTGCCGTTGGCCAGTTGGACCAGAGAATAGGCGAATTCCATCGATGTCGGGAGGCTCGGAGACTGGCCGGGGCATGGCCCGTGCGGCCTGGGCGGTGTGGGGTCAGTCCGAAGAAGCTTCGTCGTCGGAGCCGGATCCGCTCCAGCGGCCCGGATCGGCGCAGACTCCCCGTTTCGACGCGACCACGAAGGTGATCAATTCCTGACACACCGGTTGGGGAAATTCGGCGGCGGCCCGGCGTAGCCGTTCGGCATGCGACAGGACCGACCGGAAGAGCAGGTGGTACAGCCGTTGCAGGGCCCGGCGGTCTTCGGAGCTGATTCCCGCACGCCGGAGACCCACGCGGTTGAGGCCGCAGAGGGTGTTGTTGTCGCGGGCCAGCATGAAGGGCGGCAGATCCAGAGAGATGCCCGAACCGCCCTGCATCAGGGCCAGCCGGCCGATGCGGCAGAATTGGTGCACCAGGCAGTTGCCCGAGATGAAGGCCCTGTCTTGGACGATCACATGCCCGCCGAGCAGGGCTCCATTGGCCAGGATGTTGTGGTTTCCAAGGACGCAATTGTGCCCGACATGCGATCCGGCCATCAGGAAGTTGCCGTCGCCGAGCACCGTGTCTTCGTCGAGGCGGTTCGACCGGTGCACGGTCACGTGTTCCCGAAAAACGTTATCGTTGCCGATCCGTAAACGGGTGGATTGACCGGCATATTTGAAGTCTTGGGGGGCATCGCCCAGGACCGCTCCGGCGTGGATGCGGTTGCCTGAGCCCAGTTGGGTATGACCCGTCAGGTACGCCCCGGGTCCGATCTGACAATCCGCTCCGACGATCACATGGGCGTCGATCACCGCATGGGGTCCGACCCGACACCCGTCTCCGAGTCGGGCCGACGGATGGACGACGGCGGTGGGGTGGATTTCGGGGGGCATGGCCGGAATCAGAGCAGGAATCCCACCACACAGGCCGTCATGTACGACGCGAAGAGCCCGCCCACCATGGCCTTGATGCCCACCTGGGCGAGGTCTTTGCGACGGCTGGGCACCAGGGCGCCGATGCCCCCGATCTGGATGGCCACGCTCCCGAAGTTGGCGAACCCGCACAGCGCATAGGCGGCGATCACGTAACTGCGGGGATCCAGCGATGCCTGTTGCTGGGACAGGGAGATGTAGCCGACGAACTCGGTGAGCACGATGCGCTCGCCGAGGATCTGGCCCACGGCCAGACAATCCTTGGAAGGGATGCCCATGAGCCACGCGAACGGCGCATTGGCGTAGCCCAGAAGCACTTGCAGCGGTTTCTGGGTCTGCCAGCCGAGTTGGCTGAAGCCCTGGCCGAGGAACCAGTTCACGGCCGCGACCAGCGACGTGAAGGCCAGCAGCATGGCGATCACATTGATGGCCAACTTCATGCCGTCACTGGCGCCCGAGCAGGCGGCATCGATGCCATTGACGGTCTCGCGTTCGATCTTGGCATTCGAACCCGCGGCCGTTTCGCTCGTCTCGGTCTCCGGAATGATGATCTTGGCGATGAGCAGTGCGGCCGGGGCACTCATCACGCTGGCCGTGAGCAGATGGCCGGCGGGCACCTTGAGCAGCCCCGAATAGACGCCCATCACGCTGCCCGCGATGGTGGCGAACCCGCCGACCATCATGCAGTGCAGCTCGCTCCGGGTCATTCCGGCCAGATACGGCTTGATGACCAGCGGAGCTTCGGTCTGGCCCATGAAGATGTTGGCCGCGGCGCTCAGGGTTTCGCTGCCGCTCGTCCCCATGGCCCTGCGCATCACCCACGCGGCGGCCCGGACCACCAGTTGCAGGAATCCGTAGTGATACAGCACCGACGACACGGTGCTGATCAGGATGATGATGCCGGTGATGACCAGGGCGAAGAACAGGGCGTTCTCGGGCCCGAAGGCCTTGGACATCACCGCCTCGTTGGCCAACGGGCCGAACATGAGCTTGTTGCCCTCGTTGGCAAAGCCGACGAAGCGCGACACCAGCTGCTGACAGACGTTGAAGATCCCCTCGCCCGGGCCGGTCTTCAGGATGAACCATCCGAAGAAGAACTGGAGGATCAGACCCCAGACCACCGCCCGGAATGGGAAGCGGCGTTTGTGCTCGGAGAGCAGCCAGGCCACGCCGATGAGGGCGACGATTCCCAACAGGCTGATGAAGTTCATGCTCGCTGGGCTCCACGGTGGTCTGAGCCGATCGGACCGACAAGCCCTTCCGCGGCCAAAATGAGGATTGCCCCTGAACGGACCCGCCTTATCCTGTCGGCCGTGAAAGAGGCTTACCGATTTCAGGCCGTGGCGGTTGTGTTCGTCCTCGCCGCTTCCGCCCTGTCTTCGGGATGCGGAGGCTTCAGCGGGTCCCACAGTGTGTCTCCGGCGACCTTGCTGCTGCCCGGCCTGATGCGGGCCGAGCCCGCCCCTGCGCCACGGCCCGGCACACCGACCAACGAGGTCGCTTCGAGGGTCGCTCCGACCTCTCAGGTCGCCCTCGCGTCGTCGGTCCGGGTGTCAGGCAATTGATTTTCAACCATGCGTTTTCCCCTCGCGCCGACGGCCAAGATCGCCCGGCACATCGTCAAACATAAGCTCAAAGGCACCCGCAAGTTCGCGATGGTGCTCCAGCTCGAGCCGTTGCACACCTGCAACCTCACTTGCACCGGCTGCGGCCGCATCCGCGAGTATTCCACGTCGCTCAAAGACATGGTGCCGCTCGAGCAGTGCCTGGCCGCCGCGGCCGAGTGCGATGCGCCCATGATCTCCATCTGCGGCGGCGAGCCCCTGATCTATCCCAAGATCGAGGAACTCGTGGCTGGTCTGCATGAACAGGGGCGCCTGGTGTACATCTGCACCAACGGCGTCTTCATGCGGAAGAAGATGCGGGAGTACCTGGCCAGCGCCTACACGCCCGCCCTCGAGCCCCAGTTGGCGCAGTTGCTCTCCCAGAAGCTGATCACCGACAAGGAGGCCGAGGCCATCCGCAAGGCCGACGCGACCGCCAAGGCCAAGGTGGTGATCCGGCCCAGCAAGTGGCACTACTGGAACGTCCACGTCGACGGCCTGGAATTCACCCACGATCTCATCGTCGAACGCGAAGGCGTCTTCAAGGAGTGCGTGGCGGCCATACAGATGGCCAAGATCCTCGGCTATCAGGTCGCCACCG
>JAIXXC010000228.1 GCA_027490985.1 Verrucomicrobiales bacterium | reverse complement strand
CGGGAAAAAGACCTGACCCTGAGGTTCGAAGCGCCAGAGCAACCAGAGCAACGCCGCGGCCACGATCACAGCCCCGCCCACCGCACCGGCCGCCGCGGCGACCTGAAGCGGGTGGGTTGTGACCGACCCCGCGCTGGAGTCGCTTGCCCGGTTCGGCGTCGACTCCGGGGGCAGCACAGGGGGAGTTGTCATCGGGGTAGGGAGGATCCGGAGGTCAACGGAGGTCAACCGAGGGAGGTCCACCGGTGGGGCTCCGCGTCCGAAGACCGGCTCAGCGGAAGGAATCCCGCACTTCCGGATTGCTGAGCACCACCAGGGCCCAGATGCCGAACGGTAGCCCCGTGCAGCAGCAAGGGCTCAAGCACGGGAGCATTCCGAGGATGACGCCGGTCATCACCAGACCGTAGGAACGCCGCTGGAGCATCTTGATTCCGGCCAAGAGCGTGAGCACCCCAAGGATCAGGGCCAGCAGGTTGAGGGGCACACTGAAGGCTTCCAGGGTGCTGACGTAGGTCTTTAGGAACCGTTCCGCTTCCGGGGGCATGCCCGGAGGGATCTCGGTCTTGTTTCCGGACCCGGCCAACCCGGCGAGGACCCCATACAGGGAGATGCCGGTCCCGAGGACCCCGGTGACGAGAATGCCGATGGCGGGCGCCTTGAGCTTGCTGTCCACGATCGACTCGGAAATGCCGGGCGTGGACGACCGGAAACCGGAGCCATACACCGGATCGGGTTGGGGCGAAACGCCGGGACTGAAGGCCGGTGACGTCTGCTGAGGCGGGGTCGAGACCCCCAGCGCCTCGGCGAACTCCGGGAAATCACCCAGGGTCTTCCACAGCGAGTCGCCCTCGGCCCGGGCGGGCGAAAACCGATTGAGCCGGTTCTCGGAGATCCATTGGCGGAGTTGGTCTGCTGAAACCGGTCCGTATTCCTTCTGGTCGGCGCCTTGGATGTAATACATGGCAGTGGTTCGAGGGGGTTCCGTTGTCGTCGGGTAACGATGGATCGGATCGGTGTCCAATTCAATGCGGCGGGTTCAACGCGACGCCGGGGCCGAACCGGGTTTGGCCGAATCCCGGTATTGGTAGCGCAAGGCCACGAACACGAAGCCCACGGCCACCACACACAGCATCGCGGCGCACAGGTTGAAGAAGGCCGGACCGGAGACATGCAGCACCTCGGTGCCGTCGGCCAGGCGTTCCTTGACGTTCAGGCCGAAGACCTTGGCGATGGCCAGGTTGCCCAGGGCGGTGGTCAGCAGCCAGAAGCTCATCATCGTGCTGCGCATGGAGGCGGGGGCCTCCCGGAAGGCGAACTCGAGACCGGTGTTGGAGACGAGCACTTCGCCCGCGGTCAGCACGATGTACGGCAGCGTCTGCCACAGCACGCTGAGCTTCTCGCCACCGGCCACCCGTTGATCGATCACCGACACCATCAGGAACGAGATGGCCGTGAGGAACAGGCCCGCCCCCATGCGCCGCAAGGTCGTCACGCGGAGGCCCGACTTCTCGGTCACCGGGAACAGGATGTAGGTGAAGATCGGGACCATGATCATCACCAGCAGGGCGTTCATCGACTGCATCTGCTCGGCGCCGATGCGGTCGCCGATGATGAACCGCAGCACCGCGCCCACGATCGGGAAGTTCAAGGTGCCCTCGCTGAACAGATAGGGCGTCATCTTGTCGCCCTGGAGCACCCAGGTGGTGCTGTTCTGGTCCCAAAGCGCCCAGAAGAAGGGGATCAGTGCGAACACCATCGCCACCTTGGTCGCGGCTTTGGCGGCATGGACCTGTTCAAACGAGAAGCGGTGCTCGCAGGCGCTCCAGAAACCGGCTCCCTGCCTCCGTGCGGCCGGATGGGTCAGGGCATACCAGAGCATCTCCCAGAAGCTGCCGCCTTGGGGGCCCGCCGGGGGCACGTGCTGGTAGTGTTTGCGGCCCAACCAGAACAAGAGTGTGGCCAAGCCCATGAAGATGCCCGGGACACCGAACGCCCATCCGTAGCCGTAGTCCTTGGCCACCCGCGGGATCACCAGGAACGAGAAGAAGGAGCCGAAGTTGATGCTCCAGTAGAACAGCCCGTAGGCCCGTTGGAGCAGGTGTCCCTGGCCGGCATGGAACTGGTCGCCGACGAAGGCCGAGACGCAGGGTTTGATGCCGCCGCCGCCGAAGGAGATCAGCGCCAGTCCGGCGTAGAGAAGCCAGAGTTTGCTCTCCTGGGTCTGGACCAGATCGGCCAGGGCCAGCACCCCGTGTCCGAGGCAGTAGAAGAGGGAGATGAAGAGGATGGTCTTGTAGCGTCCCAGGACCCGGTCCGACAGCCAGGCTCCGAAGAGGGGCATGAAGTACACGCCGAAGACGAAGAGGTGGACGATCTCCGAGGCTTTCGACGATCCCTGACCCAGATGCTTGGCGATGTACAGGGTCAGGATGCTGCGCATCCCGTAGAAACTGAACCGCTCGCAGGCCTCGTTGCTGATGATGTACTTGATCTGCGGCGGGAATCGGTCTGCCGATCCGTGGGGCGTTGCGGTCGAAGGGTGGGCGGAAGACACCCCCGTGGTTTAGCCAACCGCCTCCGCAAGACCAAGCAGTGATTGAGGTGGCGGGCGAATTTTCGCCCGTCCATTTTCCGTCCGTCGATGAAACCCGGACCGGAGGCTCAGGCCTTGTCCTGGATCAGTTCGCGGCGGGCCCCGCCCAAGAACCGCTCCACGAAGTTGGTCGTGTAGTGACCCCGACGGAAGTCGGGATCCTGCAGGATGGCCAGCTCGAACGGAATGGTGGTCTTGACGCCGGTCACCATGAACTCGCTCAGCGCACGGGCCATCTTGTTGAGGGCGTCGGTACGGTCCTTGCCCACGGCGATGAGCTTGCCGATCATCGAGTCGTAGTAGGGCGGGATGGTGTAGCCCGCGTAGGCGTGCGAATCGAGACGGATGCCCGGGCCTCCCGGGGGGTAATACATCTCGATGCGGCCCGGGCTCGGGCGGAAATCGTTGAAGGGATCCTCGGCGTTGATCCGGCATTCGATGGCGTGGCCTTTGAGGGTCACGTCACTCTGGCTGATGGTCAGCTTTTCACCGGCCGCGATGAGGATCTGCTGTTTGACCAGATCGACACCCGTGACCTCTTCGGTGATGGGGTGTTCGACCTGGATGCGCTTGTTGACCTCGAGGAAGTAGAAATTGCCTGTGTCGTCGGCGATGAATTCCACGGTGCCGGCATTCGAATAGCCGGCCATCTCGGCGATGGCCAGGGCCGCCTTGCCCATCTTCTTGCGGAGATCCTTGAGGTCTTTGCGATCCAGCAGCGGCGAGGGGGTCTCTTCGATGACCTTCTGGTTGCGGCGCTGGATGGAGCAGTCGCGCTCGCCCAGATGGATGATGTTGCCGCGGGTGTCGCCGAGGATCTGGAACTCGATGTGGTGCGGGTTCTCGATGAACTTCTCGATGTACACGCCCGAATTGCCGAAGGCCTTCTCGGCCTCGGTGCGTGCGGTGTGGTAGCCCTTGACCAGCGAGATGTCGTTGTGGGCGGCCCGCATGCCGCGGCCACCGCCGCCGGCGATGGCCTTGATCATCACCGGATAACCGATGCGCTTGGCCACCGTGAGGGCCTCCTGCTCGGTCTCGACCAATCCGTCGGAACCCGGGGGCGTGGGCACCTTGGCCCGCTTGGCCAGATCGCGGCTGCTGGACTTGTCGTGCAACGCGTTCATGGCGGCCGAACGGGGCCCGATGAAGCGGATGTTGCAGCTCTCGCAGACGTCGGCGAAGTGGGCGTTTTCGCTGAGAAATCCGTAACCCGGATGGATGGCGTCGACGTCGGTGATCTCGGCGGCCGAGATGAGGCGGTCGATCCGCAGGTAACTGTCGGTGGAAGGGCCGTCTCCGATGCAGATCGCCTCGTCGGCGACCTGGACGTGCATCGAGTTGGCATCCGCCTTGGAGTACACGGCCACCGTCTTGATGTTCATCTCGCGGCAGGCGCGGATGATGCGCATGGCGATTTCACCGCGGTTGGCGATCAGGATCTTTTCAAACATGACAGGTACGGGAACGTTCCGGCTCCAAGCACAATGGCATCGGCCGATCCGGAAATGGGGACTGCGCGACTGGAGGGCGGAGAGCGCCCTCCCGGACTCAGAGCGGGCGGATCTTGAACAGAACCTGCCCAAACTCAACCGGTTTGCCGTTCTCGGCAACCACGGCGGTGATGATGCCCCGGGCCTCGGCCTTGATCTCGTTCATGACCTTCATGGCCTCGAGGATGCACACCACGGTGTCGGGGCCCACTTCGCTGCCCACTTCGACGTAGGGAGCCGCGTCGGGCGAGGGCGTGAGGTAGAAGGTGCCGATCATCGGGCTGCGGATCTCCGATTCCGGTCCGGAAGGCACGGCCGCGGGAGCCGGGCTGGACGGCACCGCGGCGGCCGATTGCCGGGCCAGCGCCGAATAGGCGGTCAGTTCGGGGTCATCCACCGGGCCTCCGAGCATGGGGCCGGACCCGCCGATGGGCCGCTTGAGCTTGATCTTGAAGTCTTTCTCCTCGAGTTCGAACTCCGACAGGGAGTTCTTCTTCATCAGGTCGATGATCGATTTGATTTCTTTCAGGTCCACAGTGCTTTTTTCGGTTGAGGTCCGCTCCAAGGGGATGAGCGGGAGTCCTCGAGATGATCGTGTCGCCAGCGCTCGAAACGGTGCTGAAGCAGTTTCTTCAGGTGACAGTTTCGTGTCGAAGCGGCCCGAACCTAGGGAGATTGGCCTCCCAAGGTCAAGCGTCAGTTCTGATTGGTTTTTGCGTCAACTCGAGTCAAAAACGAGGTTTACGTAAATTAGTTAATGTTAACGGCGGCTTCGAGAGCCAGAATGTAGGAGAAAGCTCCGAATCCGCTGACCTGCCCGCGACAGACCGGGGCGATCATGGAGTGGTGTCGGAAGGTTTCGCGGGCGTGGATGTTGGACAGGTGCACCTCGATGACCGGCAACTCGACCGCCGCGATCGCATCGCGAATGGCGACGCTGGTGTGGGTGTAGGCGGCCGCATTGAGCGCGATGGCCCGAACCGATCCCTTGGCCTGCTGGATCCAGGTGACCAGCTGCCCCTCGTCGTTGGTCTGCCGGAACTCCACGCTGACGCCCAGGGTTCGGGCCCGTTCCTGAACGGAGGCTTCGATGCTGGCCAAGGTGTCCCGCCCGTAGATCTCCGGCTGGCGCGTGCCGAGCAGGTTCAGGTTCGGTCCGTTGAGGAAGAGGATCTTCATCGTACGGGTGCCAGTTTAGGGACCTTCGACCGGATCGCCAGACGGGATTTCGGCCGCAACGGGAGGGCGGGGCGGGTCAGCGGCGACGGGCGGTGTTCAGGGTCATGGTGCCGCCGAGCAGGGTCTGGATGCGGGTCTCGACATAACCGAGTTCCCGCAGGGCCGAATCCACCCCGTGTTGCGCCGGGTAGGCCTTCAGGGAGTCGAGGATGTACCCGTGGGTGTCGCCGTCACCGCAGAACACCTTGCCGAACAGGGGGCAGATGCGTTCGAGGTATTGGAAGTAGACCCACCGCCATGGCAGGAAGTCCGGCTTGCCGAAGTCGAGGACGAGCAGCCGGCCTCCGGGCCGGAGCACCCGCGTCAATTCCCGGAGTCCGCGGTGGAAGTCGGCCAGGTTGCGCAGGCCGTAGCTGATGGTCACCACGTCGAACGAGCGGTCGACGAAGGGCAGGTCGAGGGCGTCTCCCTGTTGGAAACGCACCGTACCCGAACCGGAGGGAAGCGGGATCTGGGCCGCCCGCTGGGCCGCCACCGCGAGCATGGCATGGCTGAAGTCGAACCCGACGGTGTCGGCCCCGGTGCGGGCCAGTCGGAAGGTCACATCGCCGGTGCCACAGCACACGTCCAAGGCCTGTTCGCCCGGCCGGAGTCGGGCCGCTTCGACCATCCGCCCCTTCCAGAGGCGGTGCATGCCGAAACTCTGGAGGTCGTTGATGACATCGTACCGGGGCGCGATCGTCGCGAAGAGGTCTTCGACCTTGGGGGCGCGTTCCGGACCGGGAACAAAGAACTTGCTGGCCATGAAACTCTTGGGTGGGCGAGGGGTTCAGCGGCGACGGCGGTGGAACTCCTCGACCTGCTCCCGCGCCGTGACCGCACGCCAAACGCCCCCGGTGGCCAACCGGGTCTGCGTGGTCTGGCTGAGTTTCTGGAGCCGTCGCTGCAGCGCGTCGCGCTCCTCCTCCAGTTTCCGGACCCGAGTCTCCATCTTGGCCAGGGCCTTGACGGTGTCTTTGGGGGTGGCCGCGGCCTCCGGGACCGGGGCCGCCTTCAGGGCGGTTGCCAGACGTTGTTCGATCGCGGCCTTTTCGCGGGTCAGTCGTTCCCGGAATTCGCGTTCCGACGACAGGGCCGACTTGAGCTCGGCTTCCCGGGTCGCGCCTTCCTTGAGGGCCGAACGGAGCTTCCAGACCTCGGTGCGCAAGGAACTCACCTCGGTGGATCGGACGCTGGCCTCGACCGTCGCGGCGTTGGTGGACGCGCTGGTCGCCGCAGCCAGTTTACGCTCGGTGGCGGCCAGTTCGGCCCGGATCGCCTCGCGCTCGGCCTTCTCGGCGGCCAGAGCCGTCTCGAGGGTCTTCACCGCCGCGGCCCGCTGGTCGGCGCCCCGGGTGAGTTCGCCGACCTTGGACTTGAGGGATTGATTGGCCAGTTCGAGGTCGGTACGGGCCTGCTTCTCCTTGGCCAGAGTGCCGGCGATGAGTTCGGCATTGGCGACGCTCCGCTCGGCGTTGGCCTTGGCCAGGGCCAGGGAACTCTCCAGTTGCCGGATCTTGGCCAGACTTTCCTCGGACGACCGGGCTTGCAGCTCGCCCAGTTGTTTCTCCAGGCCCGCCTTCTCGGACGCCAGGCTGGCATTGCGTTTCCGGGTCTCGTCGAGATCGAGCTGGAGTTGGCTCAGTCGGGCGGACAATTCGGCCACCTGCTTGCCCCGTTCGGTGTCGGACTTCAGTTCGGTGACCTGCTGCTTGAGCGTGCTGTTCTCCTTCTGGAGGGTCTGGAGCGGTCCGGCCTGGAGTTCCTTGAGCCGGGTTTCGATCTCCTGGCGCTGCTGTTCGATGCGTCCGGCGGCGATCTTCTGCTCCAGAAGGCTCTTGTTGGCCTCGTTGAGGGCGGCCCGGGCCTCGTCGGCGACCACCTTGTCCACCAGGTTGCGACGCTCGGCCTCCTGCTGTTCAAGGGAGGACAGCAACACCTTGTTGGTGGTCTGGAGGGCGGTGATCCGCTCGATGGCCGCCTGGAATTCCCTCGGATCGACCGGGGCCGGTTGCGCGGTCAGGGCCTCGCGCAGCTTCGCCTCGAGCAGTTGCTTGTCGGCCGCAAGGCGTTGGATCTGCAGGTTCAACTGCTCGAACTGGGCCACCACCTCTCCGTTCGGGGCCAGGGTCGCCGCGGGGGTGCCCTGGGTGGCACGGGGTGCGGCATTCGTCGTGGCCGCCGTCGGTGCTTCCGACGCTTCGGGCCGGGCCTTCAGCGCCTCGAGGCGTTCGCCGACATAGCGGATCCGATAGGCCACCACCCGCTCGTTCCAGGCCGGGTAGTTGCGGCGCAGTGCCTCCAGCCCCGATCGGGCCTCGGTATAGGCGGCTCGGGCCGCCGACCATTGGCCGGTCTCCCGATGGGCGTCGGCCTGCTGGATCAGGTTGTAGATGCGGATGAAGGCGTCGTCCGCGCCATCGGCGCGGAGTCGGACGGTGCCCAGGCACAGGCAAAGGGCCAGCGGGGCGAGAACTCTCCAGAGACGGATCATCGGGAAGAAAGGTTATTGCAGGTTGCCCAATCCGGCCAGTGATCGAACGGTCCGGCCAGGAAATCGATCCGGTGGGCGGTATCTATCGGTTCGCAGGTTTCAGTTCACGGATGCGGATGTCCCGGAACTCCACCGCGTCGCTGTGATCTTGGAGCAGGATGGGGGTCGGGAAGCGGGTGCCCCACTTGGCCTCGTTCTTGAACTTGCTGGCGGCCTTGGCGGTGGCCAGTTCCGGGGAGCCGATCTGGTATTTCAGCACGCAGTCGCCATTGAGCCAGTGTTCCACGGAATCTCCGCGGACGATGATCGCCGATTCATTGACCTCTCCGGCGGGCTTCACGCGGGGCGACCGGGCCGGAATCGCGTCGTAGAGCGCGGCCGTCTGTCGCTTGGGGCCGATCTTCGCATCG
This sequence comes from Verrucomicrobiales bacterium, assembly GCA_027490985.1. Lineage (GTDB taxonomy): Bacteria > Verrucomicrobiota > Verrucomicrobiia > Limisphaerales > UBA9464 > SXXZ01. Next base: position 50,042 of record JAIXXC010000228.1, on the reverse strand, counting down.
GGATGGGCGGCGTCATCGATGACCTGATACTCATGGCCGATCGCCGCCTTGCGCGCCTCATCGATGAAGTACTTCACGCCGCTGTTCCCGCCGTTGGAGATCTTCCATTCGAACCGCAGTTCGAAGTCGGTGAAGAGCCGATCGGTGATGATGTCTCCGCCGCCTCCCTTGGCGACATGGGTGAGCCAGCCGTCCTTCACGATCCATCCCTGTTCCGGGAAGGCGGGCTTGCCGAATCCGCGCCAACCGGCGGTGGACTTGCCGTCGAAGAGATCGATCCACGGGCCGGTCGAGGCGGTGGACTTGGCCACATCGGCGCCCTGGGCCGCCGAACCCAGGGACAGGCACAACAACAGAGTCGCCAGCGAACGGGAGTTCATGGGGCAGACGCTGAACCGGGGTCGCGGCATGAAGCAATCCCGGAAAGATCCCTGAAGGGCACCCTCAGGAAGGCCGGTCCCGAATCGGGGCCTCGTGATCACTCGATGGCGACTCAGCTCAAGGCCTTCAGTGCGGCCGCGATGTCCTTGGTGATCTGGGTTTTCAGCGCGTCGAGGTGGGCGAATCGACGCTCCGGACGCAGGAAGCCCACCAGTTCCACCGTCAGGTCGTGGCCATAGAGATCGCCTTCGAATCCGATGAGATGGGTCTCGAACCGTAGCTGCGGTTGGGGTGACTGCAGTGTGGGGCGCAGACCCAGATTGACCGCCGCCGGAAACTCGCCACCGGCATGGCGTGCCCGGGCGGCGTAGACGCCGAAGGGCGGCAATTCGAGCCCTTCGACCGGGATGTTGGCCGTCGGGAATCCCAAAGATCGTCCCAGTCGGTCGCCTTCGACGACCGTCCCGGCGAGGCTGTAGGGCCGACCGAGGAGTTCGGCCACAAGGCCGAGCTTGCCGTCGCGCAAGGCGGAGCGGACCCGGGTGCTGCTCACGACCTCGGGCCCGATGTGGATCGGCGCCACGGCATTCACCGAGAATCCCAGTTCGCGGCCCAGGGTTCTCAGGAGCGGGACATTGCCACTGCGGCCATGACCGAAGTGGAATCCCTGACCCACGGTGAAGCTCCGCAGGCCACCGAAGCCGGCGACCAGATCGCGAACGAAAGCCTCGCCGCTCTTCCGGCTCAGGGCCTCATCGAAGCGGAGCACCAGCACGGCGTCGGCTCCCTGGGATTCCAGCGTGGCGATGCGCTGGGGCAGCGACTGCAGGAGTCGGGGGGCCTTGTCGGGCCGGACCACGGTCAACGGGTGCGGATCGAAGGTGGCCACGACCGTGGAGTCGCCCCGCGCCCGCGCGTCGATCCGGGCCTGCCGGATGACATGCTGGTGGCCGAGATGGACCCCGTCGAACATCCCCAAGGCGAGGCAGACCCCGGAGTGGCCCAGGGGACGGGGAGAGTTCAGGACCGGGACGGGCATCAGCGGGCCACGTAGGCGGGCTTGTCGCCAAACTGCAGGCTGGGGGCCGTCGCCGTGGCGCTGACGTCGAAGGCGATCCAGTGGCCGTTGGCCGAATGCGAGGGGAAGCCGCAGGCGATGGCGAATTCACCGGCCTCATCGGCCACGAACTCGAAGGGCACGCCCGTCTTGCCCGTGGTGCCGCGCACCGGGTAGGGCGTCGAGGCTCCCTTGAAGGCCGGTTCGCCCATCTGGAGTTTTTTCACCACGGGCTTCTCCACCACGATCGCACTGTGGGGCACCGGGCTGTTGTTGGTGAAGACCACCGACACGGTCCAGCCTTGTGGGATGGTGTAGCGCGCACCGCCCTTGGCGAAGCCGTTGAAGTTCATGCCGTAGTTCACCGCGTTGTACGCCGAAACCACCACGAGGCGTGCGGTCTTCGGTGACTTCGGGTCCACCGACAGGAACATCGATTCCTTGGGTTCCGGTGCCTTGGAGTCAGCGGCAGGCGCACCGTGGTCGTGTCCGGGGGCGGCGGGGGCGTCGGCCGCCCAAACCAGAGGACTGAGGGCAAGGGCGCAGGCGAGGGCGAGATTCCGGAACATGGCGATCAGTTGGTTTTCGACAGTGGACCCCAAAAAAGGCCCGGGGGCCAAGCCTGAGCTTTGCCCCCGGGTGACGGAAGATCGGGATGGGTTCGCGGGTGGTTGCCGCGGCGATGGATCACTCCACCGGGGCCACTTCGGCGCCGGCGGGCACCTTGTCGGAAGGCACCAGCATCCACACCGCACCGCGCTCGTTCTGTGCCGGATCGGCCGGGCCACCGTAGTTGGCCTTGGCGTCCGTGACGTAGAGGGTGCCATCGGAACCCTGACCGCCGCCGGTGAACATCAGCTTGGTGTTGAGCAATTCCTGCATCTGCCATTGGCCCTGGGCATCGCGGGCCGTGCCCCAGACCTTGCCGGAGCCCCAGTCGCCGAAGAAGTAGGTGCCGTCCATCTGGGCGTATTTGGTGCCGCGGTACACGCCGAAGCCGATGACGCAATTGCCCTGGTCGACATGGCTGTATTCGCAAATCGGGGCCTCACCCACCTTCGGGGCGTCCTTGACCGCATCGAGATCGGGCTTGCCGCTGGCGTCGAGCGGCAGGGGGAACGGATGGGTGCCGCACATGAACTTCCAGCCGTAGTTCACGCCCGCTTTGCCGCGGGGCTCGAAATTGACCTCCTCGTAGTGGTTCTGGCCGATGTCGGCGATGTACATGTCGCCGGTCTTGGGGTCGAACTGGAAGCTCCACGGGTTGCGCAGGCCGTAGCTCCAGATCTCGGGCTTGGCGTTGGGATGGATCTTGTTGAAGGCCTCTTCGGTCACGCCGAAGAGCTTCATCTGAGAGCCTGGCGTGATGAAGGGGTTGTCCTTGGGGATGGAATAGCCGCGGTCGGGTTGGCTGGGGTTGACGTCGATGCGCAGGATCTTCGCCAGCCAGGTGCTCAGGTCTTGGCCGGCACCCAGGACGTCGCCTTCCCAACCGCCATCACCGCTGCCGATGTACAGGTAGCCATCCGGTCCGAAGGCGATCTCGCCGCCGTTGTGGTTGGCGTAGGGGCGGGGCATTTGGAAGACCACCCGGGCCGACTCCGGATCGGCCTTGTCGGGGTTGGTCTTCGAGACCTGGTACTCGACGATGAACCCGGCGCCATTGAACCACATGTCGGAGTAGTGGACGTAGAACTTGCCGTTCTCGGCGAATTTCGGGTGGAACTCGAGGTCGTAGAGACCCTGCTCGAGGAAGGAGCTGACCACCGTCTCATGGATGTCGAGGAAGGGCTTGTCCTGGACCTTGCCGTTCTTGATGAGCTTCACCACGCCGGTCCGTTCGCAGACGAAGAGGCGGTTGTTGTCGCCCGGGGCCAGCGAGACGCGCACGGGATCGACGAAGCCGCCGGCGACCTTCACGAGGGACACCTTGACGGGCTTGGGCAGTTTGCCGCCGGGGAGGGCGGTGTTGTGTTTGGGTTCGGCGGCCACGGCGGTCAGCGACAGCGCGGAGGCCAGGAGCAGGGGAGTCAGTGTTTTCATCGGTGGGGATGGGGTGGTTTCTGGAAAAAAGTCAGGGTCTGGTGGGTTGGGTCGGAGTCGTCAAGCCATTCTGGAGCGGCGCGCCGGCGGCTTTGTCGGCTGTGAAGAGGGGCATCGAGCGCTGGACCGAACGGGCCACCCCCCAGGACAGAGGGGCCAGCACCAGGATCCAGGCGGCGATGAGCAGGAGACGTTGCATGGTGCGCGGGGGGGGAGGCTATCGGGCCGTTGCCAGGTGGTGTCGCGGATGCACCGGGCGCACCAGCAGGTTGGCGATCAGCCCCACCAGCAGCAGGCCGCACATCAGGTACAGGGTGCTGTTGTAGGCTTCGGCCGCGGGCACGCCGGCCTTCTTCTTCGCGGCGGAGATGTAGTTGATGAGATTTGGGCCGACGATGGCCGCCAGCGACCAGGCCGTGATCAGTCGGCCATGGATGGCCCCGACCTGATGGGTTCCGAAGAGATCGCGCAAGTAGGCCGGGATGGTGGCGAAACCACCGCCATACATGGAGATGATCACCGCGGTCACGGCGACGAACAGGGCGCGGCTGCCGATCTTCTGGGTCCAGGGCACCAGTGCGTAGAGCAGGGCTCCCAGGAGGAAGTAGATCGCATACACCGTGCGCCGGCCGGTGAGGTCGGACACCGACGACCAGAGGAAGCGGCCTCCCATGTTGAAGAGCGACAGCAGTCCGGCGAATCCGCCTCCGACGGCGGCGCTGACACCGAAGAGGTCTTGGCACATGAGCGAGGCCTGTCCGAGCACACCGATGCCCGCGCTGACGTTCATGCACAAGACGATCCACAGGAGCCAGAATTGGGGGGTCTTCCAGGCCTGATCCACGGACACCGCCTGGGCGGGTCCGGCCTTGGATCCGGCCGCCGCGGGTTGCCAACCCGCTGGCTTCCAATCGGCCGCGGGCACCCGGACGAGCCAGGCTCCGAAGAGCATCCAGACGGCATACAGGCCGGCCATGGCGAAGAACGTGGACGCGACGCCCGGATCGGTGGCCGTCTTGAAATGCGCCATCAGGGTCACGCCGAGAGGGGCCCCGATCAATGCGCCTCCGCCGAAGCCCATGATGGCCATGCCCGTGGCCATGCCGGGCCGATCCGGAAACCATTTCATCAGGGTGGACACCGGGGCGATGTAGCCCAGTCCGAGTCCGATGCCGCCGATCACGCCGTATCCCAGGTACACCAGCCACAGCCAGTGCTGCTGCACTCCGATGCCCGACAACACCAGTCCGGAACAGAAGCAGGTGGCGCTCGTGACCATCACTTTGCGGGGGCCGCTGCGCTCGACCCATTTGCCGAACACCGCGGCGGAAAGTCCGAGCAGGACCAAGGCGATCGAGTAGATCCAACCGATCTGCGGAATGGTCCAATCCCGAGCCGGGTCGTGTGCGGTGGCGCCGAGGAGTCGGCTCAGGGGTTCATTGAAGACGCTGAAACCGTAGACCTCGCCGATGCACATGTGCACGGCGATCGCCGCCGGTGGCACCAACCACCGCGAGAATCCTGGCCCGGCCACGGTGGCCTCGCGGGACAGGAACTGGGGCGAGTCGGTGCTCATGCAATCGGGAGGGAGTCCGCAAATTGAGCGCCCTTCCCGCCCGGGAGCCAAGCCCGAACTCGTCCGCTTGGGGGCGGTGGGGGGGCGCGGGATCGGGCCGTCGCCCGCAATGCTCGTGCGTCGAAGGATGATTCGCGCTGCGCGCGCGGGGGGAAGGGTGCTTACGATCCGTTGCGGGCTATGGCCCGATCCCGCTTATGGGGCGGGGCGGGGGGATGGGGCCGTCGCCCGCAATGCTCGTGCCTCACTTCAAGACTCGCACGGTCACGGCCGAGGGGGCCTTCGGTGTGCGGTGGACTTGATGGAGGGCTTTGCGGAAGTCGGCGGCCTGGGCCCGGGCGATGTTGGGCACGAAGATCTGCGGATTGCGGTCCACCAGCGGGAACCAGCTGCTTTGGACCTGGATTTGCACGCGGTGACCGCGACGGAAGGTGTGGAGCACGTCGGGGAGGGTGAAGGCCACGGGGGTCACCTCACCGGGCCTCAGGGGTTCCGGGTGTTCGAAGCTCTTGCGGAAACGGCTGCGCATCACATCGCCGCGGATGAGCTGCTGGTAACCGCCCATCCGCAGGTGGGCCGGGTTGGGTTGCGGATCGGGGAAGTCGGGCGGGTACACGTCCACGATCTTCACCACCCAGTCGGCGTCGGTGCCGGTGGTGGCCACCTGCAGCGTGGCCTCGAGGGGGCCGGCGAGGGTCAGGTCTTCTTCGAGCGGCTCGGTTTCATAAACCAGGACATCCGGGCGCGAAGCCGCGAATCGCTGGTCGTGGGTCGGGTAGCCGCGCGGGTAGTCGGTGGTGACCTCCTGCGAAAAGGGGACGGGTTTGGCCGGATCGCTGGGGAATTCGTCGTAGCCGGTGTCGGTCGCCGGGGGCGGGGTGCCGGCCACGAGGCGGCCTCCGGGGTGGAAATACAGGGTTTGCGAGGTCGCCCGTGCCGGCGGCCAGGCGTCAAAGCGCCGCCAGCGATGGGTGCCCGTCTCGAACATCTGGGCCTCGGGTTGGAAGCGGTTGGTGTCGCCCTTGAGGAACTGGCGGAAGAACGGCAGCTCGATCTTCTCGCGGTAATGCTCCCCGGTCTTCACGTGGAAATCGACGTCACCCACCCGATCGCCGGGCCCGCGGCTCCATTGCCCATGGGTCCAGGGACCCATCACCAGCAGGTTGGTGATCCCCGGATTGAGCTTCTCGGTCCATCGGTAGGTCTCGAGGGCTCCGAAGAGATCTTCTCCGTCGAACCACCCGCCGACGGTGAGCACCGCGCAGCGCACGTTCTTGAGGTGCGGGCGGATGTTGCGGGCCTGCCAGTAGGCGTCGTAGTTGGGGTGATCGAGGAACTCGGTCCAGATGGGCACGCGCTGCTTGAAGTGCAGGGTTTCTGAGTTCCCGAGCGACCCCATCCGCAGGAAGAAGTCGTAGCCGTCGGCGTTGTTGAACACGAACTTCCGGCCGGCGTCGCGCAGCGGATCCTCGCTGGGCAATTCGAACCACCAGAAGAAGCCGAAATTCTGCGACAGGAAGAACGCGCCGTTGTGGTGGATGTCGTCGCCGATGAACCAATCGGTGATCGGGGCCTGCGGGCTGGCCGCCTTCAGGGCGGGATGGGAATCGATCATGCCCATCGACGTGTAGAAGCCCGGGTACGAGATCCCGAACATGCCCACCTTGCCGTTGTTGTTGGGCGTGTTCTTGACCAGCCAATCGATGGTGTCCCAGGCATCGGTGCTTTCGTCGGTATCTTTGAGCTCCTTGTTGGGGTTGAAGGGGCGCATGTGCACAAACTTCCCCTCCGATCCGAAGCGGCCGCGGACATCCTGCGACACCATGATGAACCGGTCCTTGGCCAGTGCGGCGAAGGTGCCATCGGGGTCGTTGTAGTTGTCCACCCCGTACGGTTTCACCGTGTAGGGCGTTCGCGTCAGCAGGATCGGGTAGCTCTCGGACTCGTCTTTGGGCACATACACGCGGGTGAAGAGTCGCACGCCGTCGCGCATGGGGATGCGGTGCTCATATTTGGTGTAGTGCTCGGCCAACCACGCGGCGTTGGGATCGGCCGGGGTGTCTCCGAGGGTGGTGAGCGAGGCGAAGCAGAAGCCGACCGAGAGGAGGGTGATCCACAGGCGTTGGGCGAACTCCATGGGACGAGCCTCCGCCCGTCGCTCGGTCGGCCGCAAGCCGGAACGGGAGTGAACGGAGGGCGAATGGGATCAGAGCGATTTCTGGACAGCGAAATCCCGGGCCTCGGCAGTCCAGGCCGGGCTGGACTCGATGGCCGGAATGACCTGATCCACCCGGTCCACGACGGTCCACATCTCCCGATGCCGGGGATGCATGAACGATTCGGCCACGCAGTCGTCGAGCAGGCGGAGCAGTGGGGCGTAGAACCCGCGCTGATTGACGATGATCACCGGCTTCAACAGCAGCCCCAGGCGTTTCAGGGTCAGCACTTCGAGCAGTTCCTCGAGCGTGCCGGTGCCGCCGGGCAAGGTCACCATGGCGTCGCCTTCGCTGGCCAGCCGTTGTTTGCGCTCGGCCATGGTCTCGGTCCAGATCACCTCGCTCAGTCGCGGATGCGCCCACTCGAGGTCTCCCATGAACCGGGGCAGGATGCCGATCACGCGCCCGCCCGCGGCCAGGGCTCCGTCGGCCAGACGCCCCATCGATCCGATGGCGCCGCCCCCGTAGACCGTGGTTGCGCCAGCGCGGGCCAAGAGGCCTCCGAAGTCATGGGCCGCCTGCGCATAGTCCGGATGGGCTGCCGAACTCGATGCGCAATAGACTGTCACCTTCATGGGGGAATCCTGTGGGGCGATTCGGGTCCGGGCAACGGTCGTCCACCGGTGATTCCCTGGAGCCGCCTGCAAATCGCTTGGACGGCGGTCGGGCTTTCGCCCCATCCTGCGCTCATGTCCGACCCCGCCCCTCCCGACCGGGACATCCATTCCGAAGCCTTCCTTCATCGTTTGATGCGGCGGCAGTTGACCTTGTCGATCCTGTGCGCGAGCGCGTTCCTGTTGGCCTTGGTGGGGTTGCCCCTCCTCAATTACCTGGCTCCGGATCAGATGGCCCGTCGAGTCGGTGGGTTCACCCTCTCGTGGCTGGTGCTCGGGGTGCTGTTCTTCCCCTTCGTCTGGGCCATCGCCTGGGTGTTCATCCGGCGCTCGATCCGATTGGAGACGCAGGAAGTCGACGAGGTTCGTGGTGCCGGCGGTGCTGCGCCGAGCCGTTGAGCCCGCCAACTCGACTCCGAGAACCCTTTCCCGTCATGGACCTCATCAAAGCTTTCCTCGACGTGGTGCTGCACCTGCAGGACCACCTGTATCGACTCACCAGCGATCATGGCGCGTGGGTCTATGGCATCCTCTTCCTGATCATCTTCGCCGAGACAGGGTTGGTGTTCACCCCGGTGCTCCCGGGTGATTCGCTGCTCTTCGCCGTGGGCGCGGTGGCGGCCAATCCGGCCTCGGGTCTCAATGTCTGGGTGGCCGGGGCCTTGATGGTCGTCGCCGCCGTCATCGGAGACGCGGTGAATTATTCGGTGGGGCGGTTTGCCGGCGGTTATCTGACCCGACGATTTCCGAAGATCATCCGGCCCGAGTATCTGCAGAAGACGCAGCGGTTTTTCGAGGTGTACGGGGGCAAGACCGTCATCCTGGCCCGGTTCGTTCCGATCGTGCGCACCTTCGCGCCGTTCGTGGCGGGCATGGGGGCGATGAACCGGTCGCGGTTCATGTTCGTCAATGCCGTCGGGGCGCTGGCCTGGGTCGGCTTGATCCTCCCGGCGGGGTGGTTTCTCGGACAGTTGGAATTCGTGAAGAAGCGCTTCGAGCTGATCGTGCTCGGCATCATCTTCGTGTCGGTGCTGCCCGTGGTGTGGGAAGCGTGGAAGGCCCGTAAAGCCCCCTCCAACCAGGCCTGAACCATGGCGTGTTCCCCCGAAATCATCTCCGAACTGGTGGGGCTTCTCGGGCCCGGATCGGTCCTCACCTCGGCCGAAGACCTGATGGTCTACGCCTTCGACGGTACGGCCGCCCTGACCCAGCAACCCGGTTGTGTGGTGTTTGTGCGGACCGCGGCCGAGATCCAGGCCGTCCTGCGTCTGGCCCAACGCACGAAAACCCCCGTGGTCACCCGGGGCTCCGGCACGGGCCTGAGCGGGGGATCGCTGCCGGTGCCCGGGTGCATCGTCCTATGCACGGTGCACATGAACCGCATCCTGGAGGTCGATCGGGCCAACCTGACCCTGCTGGCCGAACCCGGGGCCACCACGCTGCAAATCGCCGAGGCGGCGGCGGCGGCCGGCCTGTTCTATCCGCCCGATCCGGGTTCGATGAAGATCAGCACCATCGGCGGCAACGTGGCCGAGAATTCTGGCGGTTTGCGTGGGCTCAAGTACGGCATCACCCGCAATTACGTGATGGGCCTGGAAGTCGTCCTGCCCGACGGCGAGATCCTCTTCACGGGCAACAAGTGCGTGAAGGACGTCGCCGGGTATTCCCTGAAAGACCTCTTCATCGGCAGCGAGGGAACCCTCGGCGTGATCACCCGGGTGCTGCTCCGGCTCATCCCGCAGCCCGCGGCCAAGCAGACCCTGATGGCCACCTTCGATGCGATGGATGCGGCCGCCCAGACGGTCTCCGACATCATCGCCGCCAAGATCATCCCCTGCACCCTCGAGTTCCTCGACCGGACCACCCTCCGGTGCGTCGAAGACTACGCCAAGATCGGGCTCCCCGATTGCGAGGCCCTGCTGCTCATGGAAACCGACGGTCATCCGGCCCAGGTGGCTGAAGAAGCCGCTCGCATGGAAGAGATCGCCCGGGCCAACGGGTGTCGGGAGGTTCGCAAGGCGGCCACCGAGGCCGAGGCCAATGCGCTGGCCGGTGCGCGTCGTTCGGCCTTCAGCGCGCTGGCCCGGGTGTCGCCGACGACCATCCTCGAAGACGCCACCGTGCCCCGCAGCGAGTTGGCCCGGATGATCCGCTTTGTCGACCAGGTGGCCAAGAAGCACCGGCTCCGCATCGGCACCTTTGGTCACATGGGAGACGGCAATCTCCATCCCACGTTCCTGACCGACGAGCGCAACACCGAAGAAATGCACCGGGTGCATGTGGCCTTCCGGGAAATCTTCGACGAGGCCATCCGCCTCGGAGGCACGATCACCGGTGAGCATGGCATCGGCGTGGCCAAGAAGGAGTTCCTGCCGAAGTTCCTGGGCGACGCCTCCATGCGGGTGATGCGGGGGCTCCGGCGGGAGCTCGACCCGCAGGGGATTCTCAATCCGGGAAAGATGTTCGATGCCGCATGAATCCCGATGGAGCCACCACGGAAGGTTGCCCGGCTCCATCGGCCTCATCGGCTCCATCGGCCGTTCGACAGCGGGCCTTGCTCACTCTGCTGGGCGATGACGATCCCACGGTGGTCGAGACCATCCGGGAACAGTTGGCTCCGCGGGGGCGTCCCCAGCCGTGGTTGAAGGCCCACCGGCTGCATGGCGATCCGGTGATCCGGGCTCGCGTCCGGGAACTGTGGGATGCCCGGGCGAGGATCGATGCCGATCGGGAATTCCTCGAGTTCTGCGCCGGCCACGGGGAGCACTTCGACCTCGAAGAAGCCGTCTGGATGCTCGCCCGGACCCGCAACCCCGAGGCCCCGATCGAGGCCTACCAGGCTCAGTTGGATGGGTGGGCCCAGGTCGCCGCGCCGGCGGTGGAAGCCGCCACGGACGGGGCGGGAGTGATTGCTGCTCTGAATGCCGTGCTCTTCGGGGAACACGGATTTCGGGGCAATTCCGAGCAGTATTTCGATCCCGACAACAGCTACATGGACCGGGTCATCGACCGTCGGCGGGGCATCCCCATCACGCTGTGTTGTCTGTATCAGTTCGTGGCCCGGCGTCTGGGGCTTCCGGTGGTGGGCATCGGGATGCCGGGGCATTTCCTCTGTCGCTATCAGGATGCGCAGGGGGAGTGGCTCATCGATGCCTTCCACGGGGGGCGTTTGGTGACCCGCTCCGAGGCCCGTCAACGTCTGGCGCACTTCGCGTTGCCGGAGTCCGACGGGTCCATTCTCCTCCAACCGATCACGGCCCGACGCTGTCTCCAGCGGATGATCGCGAACCTGCATGTGATCCATCAGGAGCGGCGCGACGCCGCGGAGTCGCAGCGTCTCCAACGGTATCTCGTCCTGCTGTCCCGGTGAGAGGCGGGGCCGAGCCGCTCAGTCGAGGCCGAGAATCGCTGGGTTGCCGTAGAGCGTGAAGCTGCCCACGCGTTCGATCCGCAGGTTGAGGATCTGCCCGTGATGACGGGGGGAGCCTTCGAAGACGGCGATCTTGTTGGTGCGTGTCCGGCCTTCGTAGCGGGCCGGGTTGCGGTGGCTGGGCCCCTCGACGAGCACTTCGACCAGTCCACCGACGTGCGCCTCGAACTTGGCCATGGCCATCCGGTTGATCTCGGCCAAGAGGCGCTGGTGCCGATCCTCGATGACCTCCTCGGCCAACTGGTCGGGCATCGCCGCGGCCGGCGTATCCCGCCGCCGGCTGTATTTGAACAGGAACGCCTGGTCGAATTGGATCTCTTGGCACAGCGACAGCGTCTCCAGGAAGTCCTCTTCGGTCTCGCCCGGGAAGCCCACGATGATGTCGGTGCTCAGGCCGATGTCGGGGCGCACGGCCCGCAACTTGGCGATGATCTCGAGGAAACGCTCCCGGGTGTATCCCCGGTGCATGAGCTTGAGCAGGCGGTTCGAGCCGCTCTGGACGGGCAGATGTGCACTCTCGACGAGCTTGGGGAGCCGTCCGTAGGCCTCGACCAGGTCGTCGCCGTAGCCCTTGGGGTGCGGCGAGGTGAAGCGGATCCGATCGATGCCTTCGATGGCGTGCACCGCCTCGATGAGTTGCACGAAGGCGCTGCGGCCGTCCTGCACCGGGTACATCCGGCGGCCGTAGCTGGTCACGATCTGGCCGAGCAGGGTGATCTCACGGACGCCGCGGGCGGCCAGTTCGCGGCATTCGGCCACGATGTCGTCCATGGGCCGGCTGCGCTCCTCGCCCCGTGTGGATGGGACGATGCAGAAGGTGCAGTGCTGATTGCAGCCCTGCATGATGCTCACGAACGCGGTGACCGGGCGCGAATCGTTGCCGATGCCGTGGCCCAGGTGCTCGCGGATGGCCGACTCGCTGCCGGTTTCCTCGGCCGTATCGACGACCTTGTCGCGGGATCCCGACAACAGCGCATCGAGGTATTCGCCGGTCCGGTGGGTCTTCTGGGTGCCGAGCACCAGGTCCACGTCGGGGAGTTGGTCGATGAGTTCGCCGCCCCGGCTCTGCGCCATGCAGCCCAGGAATCCGAGGATCTGGCGCCCGCCGCGCTTGCGGTCCACGCCGATGACATTCTGCATCTTGCTCAGGGCCTTCTGCTCGGCCATGTCGCGCACACTGCAGGTGTTCAGCAGCACGACGTCGGCCTGGTTTTCGGAAGCGGCCAGAGAATAGCCGCGGGCCAGGAGTTGGGCCGAGACAGCCTCGCTGTCCCGTTCGTTCATCTGGCAACCGTAGGTCTTGATGTAAACGCTGGGCATGGTGTCGAACGTCGCGGGCGACCGTATCGCGCCCGTCATCGGGAAGCCACGCCCAAGCGCACCGGCTTTCGAAAGAGGGGACCGGGTTCTTGTCAATCCACCCTCCGGGTCTAGGATCCGCTCAGATGGGAACCATGGGAGAACTGATCGAGTTGCCCGGACTGAAGGTCACGGTGGACCGCCTGCTCTATCAGCGGCTCGGGGCCGACCAGTCCGACAAACCGCATTCCTTCATCTATTTCATCTCGATCCACAATCAGTCGCCGGTGCCGGTGACGATCCGCGGACGCAAGTGGGTGGTCACCCACGAAGACGACACGGTGCTGGTGGTCGAGGGCGATGGCGTGGTCGGTGAAACCCCGGTCATTCCGCCCGGTGGCAAGTTCAGCTACAACAGCCGTCACATCATCGGGACCCATTCGGCCGTGGCCGAAGGGGCCTACCTCGGGGTGGACGATTCCGGGCGACGGGTGGTGGTTCGCATCCCGCGTTTCAGGATGGAAGTTCCCGGGGCCCGGGAGTGCTGAAGGACTTGTTCAGCGGGGGGTGTCGAGCGACAGGATCCGGTCGGCCACCTGGCGCCAACCGTCGACCACGATCGCCGGATCGAGCGAGGAGCCCTCTTGGCGTTCCAGTTCAGCGCCGTACCCGGTGCGAACCAGGATGCTCCGCTTCACTCCGGCATTCCAGCCGGCCTCCAGATCGATGCGCTTGTCGCCGACCATGTAGCTGCCCGCGAGGTCCAGCTGGAATTCATCGCGTGCGTCCCAGAGGTACTGCGGCGAGGGTTTTCGGCCGCGGCTCGGTTGGTCCGGGGCCTCGAAGGCCGAGTAGAACTTGAGGAACTCGACTCCGGCCCGGGCCATCTCGGTGCGGATGTGATCGTGCACCCGGTGGACATCGGCCTCGGTGTAGTAGCCCCGGCCCACACCGGACTGGTTGGTGACCACCACCAGCGCGAAGCCGGCCTGACTCAACCGGCGCAGGGCGGGGGCGGCCTCGGCGAAGATCTCGACCTCTTCGGGGCGGTGCAGGTAGTGCTTTTCAACGATCAGGGTTCCGTCGCGATCGAGGAAAATGGCCGGTCTCATGGGGTCAATCGGCTTCATCGAAGGTTGCGCGGAGTTCCGACGGGCTGACGGTGGCCGTGCCCCGCTTGCCCACCACCACGCCGGCCGCGTGATTCGAGAACACGGTGGCCTCGATCGGCGAGGCTCCGGCCGCGATGGCCAGTGTGAACGCGGCGATCACCGTGTCGCCGGCGCCCGACACGTCGAACACCTCGCGGGCCACGGTGGGCACATGGAAGGGCGGTTGATCGCGCCGGCAGAGCAGCATCCCGAGTTCGCCCAGAGTGACCAGCAGCAACGCGGGCCGGAGGGTGTCCTGGAGTCTCCGGACGGCCTCCTGCAGCGGTCGGTCGGCCATCGGATCGGCGGCCCGGACCGAGTCTTCGATCCCCGCCAGTTCGAAGGCCTCCTTGCGGTTGGGGGTGATCAGGGAAAGCCCACGCAGATCCAGCGAGTGCACCGGCTTGGGATCCACGCTGATCCAGCATCCGGCCTGTTTGCAGCGCTCCCGGATGCCATCGAGCAAGGCCTGGGTGACGACGCCCTTGCCGTAGTCGCCCACGACCACCCCATCGAGCCGGGGCAGGGCACGCTCGAGTTTGGTGAGCAGTGCTTGGGTGGTGGCCTCGTCGATCTCGCCGCGGGTCTCGCGGTCGAGCCGCACGATTTGTTGCTGGCCGGCGACGATGCGCATCTTGGTGGTCGTGCGGCGTCGGGTGCTGGAAACCAGACTGCGGCAACCGATGCGCTCCGAGGCCAGCAACTCCCGAAGGGTTTGGCCGGCCTCGTCCTTGCCGATCACTCCGGCCAACTCGGCGTTGCCCGACAGGGCCGTGACGTTCCGGGCGACATTGGCCGCTCCCCCGGGCATGAGGTGTTCGCGGTCGAAATCGACGACGGGCACCGGGGCCTCGGGCGAGATTCGGCTCACGCGTCCCCAGACGAATTGGTCCAGCATCACGTCTCCGACGACCCACAGGCGGGCCTTGGAGGCGGCCCCGAGCAGTTCTGCGAGCCGCGACTTCGACAGGTCACTCATCGGGCGGAATCGTAGAATCCCCCGTCGGCTGCGACCACCGATTCTTTTTGCTCTGTCGTTCTGGTGTGAGTTTCAGCCATTCCTTTCCTTACCGTTAAATCGATCCGGATCGGCCGAGACCTGCCTTCATCGGCATTCCTACTCGTCACGGAGAGACTTGGGGTATTGGACGCCGTCCACCTGACTCTTCTTCCAAAGCCCGAAGGCCTCTTCCGCGGCCGATAGGGATTCAACCTTGAGGTCTTCGGTGATCGCATCGCGGATCACTGCTGCCCGGGAAGGTCGTTCGAGCGCACTGACACGGTCCAGTGACGCGATGAGTGCATCGGGAACATCGATGGCGATTCTCATGGCCGATAGCATGGGGAGGTATTCCCTATCAGCACGGGTTTCGGGGTATTGCTCGATTGCTCCATCGGCGAAAATCTCATGGATGGGTCCGTGAGACCCGCCGCCTATCCTTCGGAAGCGTGTCCCTCGGAAGCGTTGGCGCTTCGGCCGCGATGCTTCATGCTGCCCGCATGCGCTGGGATCAGTGGCTCTGGAACATTCGGTTGTACCGATCGCGGTCTCTGGCCCAGGAGGCCATCAAGGACGGGCGGGTGCTGGTCGATGGCGTGGCGATCAAGCCGGCTCGGGAGGCCAAGGCGGGCGAAACGGTGTCGGCCCGCACCGGGGACATCACCCGCGTCTACAAGGTGCTGGGGTTCCCGCCGCGTCGGGTTTCGGCACCCGATGTGGCTGCGTTCGCCCAGGATCTGACCCCGCCGGAGGCCCGGGAGGAAGCGCGGCAGAAGGCCTTGGAACCCGGATTCAGGGCACGCGGGCTGGGGAGGCCGACCAAGCGCGAACGCCGACAGATCGAACGGTGGAGCGATCTCGGTTGATCGAAACCGGGGATGGTATTTGAGGCCGTGAGCCCGTGAGCCCGTGAGCCCGCAAAAACGGCCTCCGTCGGTGGTCGACATTGCGGGCAGAGGTCAGGATCCGGGGCTCAGGACTTGGGTGCTTCGGACGAACCGCCCGGGGCAGGGGGCGAGGACGGTGGGCTCCCGGCTGAAGCCCGACGCCATTGATCCAGCCGTTCCGAGATTTTCCGCTCGTGGCCCTGGGTCGTGGGCTCATAGAAACGCCGGGCGGCCCCCAGATAATCCTGGGTGACATGGTGTCCGGGGAAATCGTGGGCGTAGCGGTAGCCTTCGCCGTGTCCGAGCACCTTGGATCCCGCGTAATGCCCATCCCGCAAGTGGTTCGGCACGGCCAAGGTCCGTCCGGATCGGATGTCCTCCAGGGCCGCATCGATGGCTTTGACCACCGAGTTGCTTTTGTGGGCGGTGGCGATGTAGAGGGCCGCTTCGGCGATGGGAATCCGGGCCTCGGGCCAGCCGATGACCTCCGCGGCCTGGCAGGCGGCGGTGGCCAAGATGAGGGCCATCGGGTCGGCCAATCCGACATCCTCGGCCGCATGGATCATGATGCGCCGGGCGATGAACCGGGGATCCTCGCCGGCGTGGATCATCTTGGCCAACCAGTAGAGCGTGGCGTCGGGGTCGCTGCCGCGCATCGACTTGATGAAGGCGCTGATGGTGTCGTAGTGGGCGTCGCCATCCCCGTCGTAGACGATGGCCTTGCGTTGGATGCACTCCTCGGCGACCGCCAGACTGATCCGGATGATCCCGTCGGGGCCGGGCGGGGTGGTCAGTGCGGCGATCTCGATGGAGTTCAACGCCTTGCGGGCATCGCCATCCGAGATGCGGGCCAGATGGGCCAGAGCCTCGGGTTCGGCGGCGATGCGTTGGTGCCCGAGGCCGCGGTCGGGGTCCGACAGAGCGCGTCGCAACAGGTCCAGCAGGTCGGATTCCTCGAGGGCGCGGAGCTCGAAGACTTGCGACCGGGAGACCAGCGGCGAGTTGATGAAGAAGAACGGATTGTGGGTGGTGGCGCCGATGAGCTTCACCGCGCCACTTTCCACATCCGGCAACAGCACATCCTGTTGGGCCCGATTGAACCGGTGGATCTCGTCGATGAAGAGCAGGGTGGACTCGCCGGTGTTGCGAAGCCGATGGTTCGCTCCCTGCAGCACGCGGCGCATCTCGGCCAGATTCGACTCGACCGCATTGAGCTTCTCGAATCGGGATTTCGAGCGGGCTGCGATGATCTGGGCCAGGGTGGTCTTTCCGGTGCCCGGAGGGCCGAAGAAGATGAGCGACTGGATGCGGTCGGCATCGATGGCCCGGCGGAGCAACAGGCCGGGGGCCAGCAGGTGGCGCTGTCCGGAGTATTCCTCGAGGGTCCGGGGCCGCATGCGCGAGGCCAGCGGGGCTGCCGACATCGCTCGCTCCGCACCGAGCCCGTGCAGTGCCGTGCCGTCCGGCTTGGCCGGGTCGGGCACGCCCGATGCACCGCCCAATTCAAAGAGGTTCGACTGCGACACGGCTCGACACTAGGGACAGGCTCTGTTTGGGAAAAGATCCGGTTGCGTACGGCGAGAGCAACGGGGTGAACAACAACGGCGCAAGACCCTCGCGAGTCCTGCGCCGTTGAAGCAAACGGATCGAGTGTGGATTACACCAAGGCGATCTTGTCGCCCTTCTTGAGGGTGACGACGGCCTTCTTGTAGTCGCTGCTCTTGCCGGCGGCCTTGGTCATCTGGCGACGGGCCTTGCCCTCGTAGTTCGCCGTGTTGACCTTGGTCACCTTGACGTTGAAGAGCTGCTCCACGGCCTTCTTGATCTGCGGCGCGGAAGCGCGGCGATCGGCCAGAAGGGTGTACTTGTTGAACTTTTCGGTCTGAAGGGCCGCCTTCTCAGTGATGCGGACCGTCTTGATGGTGTCGAAAATGGTCATGTTGGTTTCCCTTTCTGGTTACTTGGCGATGCGCGCCTCGACCGCCTCGAAGCCGGCCTTGGTGAAGACGAGCTTGTCGTACTTGAGCAGGTCGTAGGTGTTGACCAGATCGGCGGTCTTGAGCTCGACGCCGGCCACATTGCGGCTGGCGAGGTAGGCGGACTTGTCGGCCGCACCCAGGACCACGAGGTTGGTGTTGCCGTCGAGACCGAGGGCCTGCAGCACGGACACGAAGTCTTTGGTCTTCGCGGCGGCGAGCTTCAGGTCGCTGATCAGGACCACGTCACCCGACTTCAGACGCTCGCTGAGCGCCTTGCGGAGGGCGAGGTTCTTGACCTTCTTGTTGACCTTCTTGGAGAAGTCACGGGGCTTCGGGCCGAACACCACGCCACCGCCGCGCCACAGGGGGCTGGCGAAGGAGCCGGCGCGGGCGCGACCGGTTCCCTTCTGGCGCCAGGGCTTTTTGCCGGTGCCGGCAACATCACCCATGGTCTTGGTGCAGGCGGTGCCGCTGCGCTGGGCAGCGTTGTAGGCGACCACGGTGTCGTGGACGGCCTGGGTACCGCGACCGTCGGCAATCAACTCGAAACGGACATCGAGCTCGCCGGCGGCGTTTCCCTTGGAGTCTTTGATCGAAAGTTTCATGGAACAGGTTCCTTAGTTACTTCTTCTTGGCGGCGGCGGCGGCCTTCTTGTCGTCCTTCTTGGCCGTGGCAGCGTCCTTCGCCTTCTTGCGGGCGTCGGTGATCTGCTTCAGGCGAGCGGAGTTGATCGAGATCTTCTTCGCTTCACGGATGATGCAATAGTCTCCCTCGCTGCCCGGGAAATTGCCCTTGATGAGGAGCACGTTGTCGTCGGGACGAACCTGGATGATCTCCAGATTCTGCGACGTACGACGCACCACGCCCATGTGACCGGGCATCTTCATGCCGCGCATGACGGTGCCGGGGAAGAGGCGCTGACCGATGGCGCCTGAACGACGGTGCCAGCCCTTGGCGCCGTGAGTGGAATCACCGCCGCGGAAGCTCCAGCGGCCGACGACACCCTCGAAACCGCGACCCTTCGTGGTGCCGATGGCGTCCACGAACTGTCCGGCCTGGAAGAGGTCGGCGCCCACGGTGTCTCCCGACTTCACTTCCTTGGAGAAGTCGCGGAATTCGCGGATGCGCTTGACGCCGGTGAGCACCGGCTGTTCGCCGTTCTGTCCAGCGGCGTCGACCTTGACACCCTGCTTGGCCAGGTGACCGACGACCGCCTTGGTCAGGCGTCCGATCTTCTGGTCACCGTAGCCCAGCTGGACGGCGTCGTAGCCGTCTTTGGAGGCCTTGGTCTTGACCTGAAGCACCCGGTTGGGTCCGACATGGACGACCGTGACGGGCACGAGTACACCGTTGGAGTCATACACACGGGTATGACCCACCTTGAGTCCGATAAGTCCGAGAGGCATGGCTGGGAAAGTTAGATCTTGATTTGGATGTCGACGCCGGCCGGGAGGTTGAGCTTCTTGAGCTCGTCCACGGTCTTCGCAGTGGGATCGAGGATGTCCAGCAGGCGCTTGTGGGTGCGCTGCTCGAACGATTCCTGCGACTTCTTGTCCGCGTGGGGCGAACGAAGCACGGTCAGGCGCTCGATCTTGGTCGGGAGGGGGATTGGGCCAGCGACACGGGCGCCGGAGCGCTTGACGGTCTCGACGATTTCACTCGCCGAAGCGTCAATGACCCGGTGGTCGTAGGCTTTGAGTCGGATACGGATACGTTGTCCAGCCATTGCAAAGAACAGGTTTGAGTTTTGTGGAGGGAGATTAGCTGCGGGCGGCAGGGCGCTTCTTGGCGGCATCCATCACCGTGGTGAGGACGCTGTTGGGAACCTGCTCGAAGTTGAGCGGCTCCATGCTGTAGGAGGCACGGCCCTTGGAGAGCGAGCGGATGGCGGTCGCGTAGCCGAACATTTCGGCCAGCGGCACCTGAGCGGTGAGGACGGTCTGTCCATTCTTGGCATCCACACCCTGGATCATGCCACGGCGGCGGTTGATGTCACCCAGGATGTCGCCCTGATATTCGTCAGGGGTGGTGGCCTCGACCTTCATGATGGGCTCCAGCAGGATGGGGCCGGCTTGGGCGAACGCATCCTTGAGCGCGAAGATGCCGGCCATCTTGAAGGCCAACTCGTTGGAGTCGACCTCGTGGAAGGATCCGTCCTTGATGGAGACCTTGATATCGATGACCTGGAAGCCGGCATACACACCGGACTTGATGGCCTCTTCGATACCGGAGTGGACGGCCGGGATGTATTCCTTCGGGATGGTGCCGCCGACGACCTTGTTGACGATCTCGACGCCCTTGCCCTTTTCGTTGGGCTCGACGTCGATGATGGCGTGACCGTATTGACCACGACCACCCGACTGGCGGATGAACTTGCCCTCGCCCTCGGCCGGCTTGGTGATGGTTTCGCGGTAGGCGATTTGCGGCGCGCCGGCATCGGCTTCGACGGAGAACTCGCGCTTGAGGCGGTCGCGGATGATCTCGAGATGGAGCTCACCCATGCCCGCGATGATCAGCTGGCCGGTTTCTTCGTTGGTGAAGCAGCGGAAGGTCGGATCTTCTTCAGCCAGACGCTGGAGACCCTGGGACATCTTGTCCTGGTCGGCCTTCGACTTGGGTTCGATGGCCATGCTGATGACCGGCTCGGGGAAGGTCGGGGGCTCGAGGGCGATGTCGAAGTCTTCGTTGCAGAGCGTGTCACCGGTGGTGATGTTCCGCAGACCGACCAGCGCCGCGATGTCGCCGGAATACACGGAGTCGACGTCTTTGCGCTCGCTGCCTTGGATGACCATCAGGCGGCTGACGCGTTCGCGCTTGCGGGTGCGGGGATTGTAGATGGAATCACCCTTCTTGAGCTGACCGGAGTAGACCCGGAAGAACACCAGCTTGCCGGCGTACGGATCGGTCCAGAGCTTGAACGCCAGCGAGCAGAACTTGCTGTTGTCGTTCGGGGGGACTTCCAGAGTGTCTTCGGTGTCGGGCACCATGCCTTGAGCAGGGGGGATGTCCAACGGGGAGGGCAGGTAGTCGACGACGGCGTCGATGAGCACCTGGATGCCCTTTTTCTTGAAGGCAGTACCGCAGAGCACCGGGATGAGCTCGATCTTGCAGGTGAGGCGGCGGATGGCGGCCTTGAGCACGGGAACCGTGATGGGCTTCTCCTCGAGCACGAGTTCGGCGATGGAATCGTCTTTGTTGGAGACGGCATCGATCAACTCGGCCAAGGCGGCCTGGGCGCGCTCCTGATGGGCGGCCGGGATTTCGGTGACCTCGTACTTGAGACCTTCGTTGGTGAGGTCGCCCTCGCCCCAGATGATGGCCTTCTGGTTCACCACGTCGATGACGCCGGCGAACTTCTCTTCAGCTCCGATGTTCAGGAAGATCGGGAACGCGTAGGCTCCGAGCTTCTTGCGCATGTCGCTCAGCGCGTTGTCGAAGTTGGCGCCGGTGCGGTCCATCTTGTTGACGAACGCGATGCGGGGCACCTTGTACTTCGTGGCCTGACGCCAGACCGTCTCGGACTGGGGCTGCACGCCGGCAACGCCGCAGAACACGGCCACGGCACCGTCCAAGACGCGCATGGAGCGCTCCACCTCGGCGGTGAAGTCCACGTGTCCCGGGGTGTCGATGATGTTGATCCGGTGGGCGATCCCTTCGAAATTCTTGTGGATACCGGCGTCCTTCTTCTGGGTCCAGAAGGAGGTGACGGCGGCCGAGGTGATGGTGATGCCGCGCTCCTTTTCCTGCTCCATCCAGTCGGTGACGGTGTTGCCATCATCGACGTCACCGATCTTGTGGATCAGGCCGGTGTAGAACAGGATACGCTCGGTCGTCGTGGTCTTGCCCGCATCGATGTGGGCGCAAATCCCGAAGTTACGGGTGCGCTCCAGGGGATACTGGCGCTGCGGTGAATTGAGAGTCGTGTTGATGGCCGCGGGATCGCTCATGGATGGGAAAGATCGTCGTTTTTGGAGATGAAAAACGCCCCGACTCGGCATCGGGGCGTCACATAAAGGAATGGATTACCAGCGGAAGTGTGCGAACGCCTTGTTGGCCTGGGCCATCTTGTGCACGTCGTCACGCTTGCGGATCGCGTTGCCCTGACCCTGATAGGCCTCGAGCAGCTCGGTCGCCAAGGCCTGCTTCATGGGGATGCCCTTGCGGTCGTCGGCATAACCCACGATCCAACGCATGGCGAGGGAGGTTTGACGATCCGGGGTGACCTCCATGGGGACCTGATAGGTGGCACCGCCAACGCGGCGGGCCTTGGTCTCGATGCGCGGCTTGGCGTTGTCGATGGCGCGCTGGACGATCTCCAGGGGATCGACTCCAGGGGTCTTCTCGGCCAGGGCCTCGATGGCTCCGTAGACGATGCGGCGGGCGACATTCTTCTGGCCGCTGAACATCACGGTGTTCACCAGGCGCCCGACGAGGACGCTGTTATACTTGGCGTCCGCGATGACGGAACGCTTGATGGCTTGACGACGACGGGACATACAAAGATCGGAAACGGAGTTGGATTACTTCTTCTTGGCAGCGGCACCGGCCTTCGGGCGCTTGACGCCGTACTTGGAGCGGCTGACGCGACGCTTCTCGACGCCGGCGGCGTCGAGGGTGCCGCGGACGATGTGGTAGCGGACACCGGGGAGATCTTTCACGCGGCCGCCGCGGACGAGAACGATCGAGTGCTCCTGGAGGTTGTGGCCCTCGTCAGGGATATAGGCGATCACTTCAAAGCCGTTGGTCAAACGCACCTTGGCCACCTTCCGCATGGCGGAGTTCGGCTTCTTGGGGGTGCGGGTCATGACCTGCAGGCAAACGCCACGACGGAAGGGCGCGTTCTCCAAGGCCGGAGACTTGGACTTGTAGTTGATCTTGGTGCGGCCCTTGCGGACCAGCTGGTTAATCGTAGGCATCGATGCCGAAAGGTTATCGTCTCCGTCAGTAGCGACAGAAACGGGAGCGCGGACCTTAGCAACCGGTGTTGTCCGTGCAATACGTTTTTTGAGAAAAATCGACGAAGGGGTTCAAACGGGGTGCGAACTCACGGTTGCCCGGGCTGTCCGGCCACCGGGTGGTGCTCGATCCGGACGAGTTGCGTGTCCTTGTTTCCGACCCATGCGGTGCCGTTTTCGAGCACATACAGGCAGCCGTCGGCTCCGATCTCGAGGTCCATGGGGCGCATGAAGGTCATGTTGGGGCAAAAGCGCTCCATTCGGAGCTTGCCATCCGGGGTTTTGGCGATCTTGTGATCCTCGTCGAGGTGCACGGCGAGGATCCAGTTGCGGGACCATTCGTAGATGAAGAGCGTCCGGTCGAATTCCTTGGGCAGTTTGTGCGCCGACGACAACGCGGCGTCGTAGCGGTAAACAGGGCCTGCACACGCGGTCCGGCCTCCGTTGCGCACCTCCGGGAAACGGGTGGAGGCTCCGTAGGGATACCAGATGAAGGCGGGTTGGGCCGGCGGCAGTTCCGACGGTCCGGTGTTCAAGCGCGAGGGGTTGATCGGGTGGGCCGGGTCCCAGGGTTCCCCGTGTTGGCGCGTCTCGAAGTCGTAGCGGTGGTAGGGCCGATTGTCTCCGGCGAAGAACGGCCATCCGAAATTGCCCGCCGCGCGGGCCTGATTGATCTCGTCGAAGCCGGCGGGACCGCGTTTGTCGTTGGGGCCGCCGGCATCCGGGCCTACCTCGCCCCAGTAGAGGTGTCCGGTGGCCTTGTCGACGCTGATGCGGAAGGGGTTGCGGTTGCCCATGACATAGATCTCGGGCCGGGTCTTGGGCGTGCCGGGCGCAAAGAGATTGCCGGCCGGGATCGTGGCGGTGCCGTCGGCCTCGGGATGGATGCGCAGGATCTTGCCACGCAGGTCGTTGGCGTTGGCGGCCGATTTCTGGGCGTTCCAAGGCTCGCGTCCGGGGCGTTCATCGATGGGGCTGTAGCCGTCGGATTCGCCGGGGTGGGTGTTGTCCCCCGTGGCGGCATACAGGTTGCCGGCGGCGTCGAAGGCCAGGGATCCGGCCGAATGACAGCATTGATCGCGCTGGGTGGGGATGCGCATCAGGATCTTCTCGCTGGCCAGGTCGAGGGTTCCGTCGCGGAAGGTGAAGCGGGAGACCCGATTGTCGCCGGTCTTGTGCTGGGTGTCGTTGGTTCGGGTCTGGGGATCCGAATAGAACAGGTAGACCCACGGATTCTTGGGAAATTTCGGATCGAGCGTGATTCCCAGCAGGCCGTCCTCGAGTTCGGTGAACACCTTGAGAGTCGCGGCGACGGACGAGGAGCGCGTCGTGGGGTTCCACACCTTCAACAGGCCGGCCCGTTCGATGTAGAAGACCCGGCCGTCCGGGGCCACGGCGATCTCCATGGGGTTGACCACGGTGTCCTCGGGGGTGCCATCGCCGTCCTGATCGCGGTCGGTGTCGAGGATCACCTTGTGGAAAGCGCCGTCGACCTGGGCGCCCGAAGGTTTGGGGCTGGGTTTGGGGTCGGCTCCCCAGGCGGTGAGGCCCCATCCGAGCCCCAGGGTGGAGGCTGTCGTGAGGATCGTGGCCAAGGCGGATCGGCGGAAACCGGGCAGCGAGAGGGACATGCCCGCAAGTCAACCGCAGTCCCGACGATGCGACAGTCTTTTTCGGCGGCGTGAGCGCGGAAGTCGGATCGCCCGGTGGCCGCAGCCCGGTGGCGTTCCGACCTTGGGGACCCTTCGGTCGGCTCAGGAGGCCCAGCGTTCGCGGTGGCCGCACTGGGCCTCGTGCCGGAGCGCGTGGTCGATGAGGGTCAGGGCGGTCATGGCCTCGACCATCGGCACGGCTCGGGGCAGCACGCACGGATCGTGACGCCCGCGCCCGCGCAACGTGGTGTTCTGAAGATGGATGTCCACGGTGTCCTGCTCGTGCATCACGGTGGCCACGGGCTTGAAGGCCACGCGGAAGTGGAGGGTGGCCCCGTTGGAGATGCCCCCTTGGATGCCTCCGGATCGGTTCGAGGTGGTCACGATCTTGCCGTCGACATTCCGGAAAGCGTCGTTGTGCTGCAGTCCGGTGAGCAACACTCCGTCGAATCCGGATCCGATCTCGAAGCCCTTCGTCGCGGGAAGGGACATCATCCCCTTGGCCAGATCGGCCTCGAGTCGATCGAACACCGGGTCTCCCCAGCCCACCGGCACGTTCTTGGCCACACCGAGGACGATGCCGCCCACGCTGTCGCCCTGACTGCGGCGTTCTTCGATGAGTTGGATCATCGCCGGCGCGGCCGTGGTATCGGGACAGCGCAGGATGTTGGACTCGATGGCCTCCGCAGTGAGCGTTTCAGGATCGACCGTCGCCTTCAGGTGCTGCACCTGGGTCACGCAGGCCAGCACCTCGACCCCCCAGAATTCCTTGAGGAGTTTCTTGGCGATCGCTCCGGCGGCCACGCGTCCGATGGTCTCGCGGGCCGAAGTCCGTCCGCCGCCCGGCCAGGCACGATGCCCGTATTTGACGTGGTAGGTGTAATCCGCGTGGGAGGGGCGGAACTTCTCGGCCATTTCGTTGTAGGCCTCGGAGCGGAAGTCCTCGTTCTTGACCCACATCGAGATCGGGGTCCCGAGCGTGAGGCCTTCGAAGGTTCCGGACAGGATCTTGACCGTGTCGGTCTCCTTGCGCGGGGTGACGATCGACGATTGCCCCGGGCGGCGGCGGTCCAGGTCGGGTTGGATGTCGGCTTCGGTCAGCGGCAACCGGGGCGGGCAACCGTCGACGACCACGCCCACGCCGCCGCCGTGCGATTCGCCCCAGGTGGTGATGCGGAAAAGGTGTCCAAACGTGTTGCCCATGGCGGGTCCATTTTGGGGCAACCGGCAGATGGGAGGAAGATCAAAGGCGATCCCCCTGTTTCAAGCCGCGGAGGGTCGGTCAGGTCGGGCGGCTTGATGGAAGGTCAGAACCCGGCCCAATCCGCGAGGGACAGGCTATGAACCGATGGAGCGACGGTGAGACGGGGGGGTGATGCAAAAAAGGGTGTGAAAATGTAAAAACAACAAACCGTTTTCAAAATACTGCCTTTGGTTAGCCTCGCGACGTGAGGTCATTCAGAGAACTATTCCTGCATTCGGCTTGGGCGATATGCCTCTGCGGTCACGGTGGGATCACCGCGTCGGAGACGGACAAGAGTCAGTATCATCTACTCAATCCGGTGCCTCGTGATGCCATGCGTCCGCTCATCACCGATCGTCCGAGTCTCACCGAAGGCCCCTACACGGTGGATGCCGGGCATTTTCAGGTGGAGTCGGACATCGCGACCTGGACGCATGACACCGATGCATCCGGGGTCGACTCCGAGATGACCAAGCTGGCCTCGGTCAATCTGAAGACCGGACTCCTGCCATCGCTGGATCTCCACCTGATTCTCGACAGTTATGTGCGAACCCGGGTCGAGGATCGCGCCGCCGGCCTCACGGATCGGGCGTCGGGCCTGGGCGACCTGACCATTCGCTTCAAGAAGAACTTCTGGGGCAACGATTCGGGGGCGTCGGCTTTCGGGGTGATTCCCTATGTGAAGGTGCCCACCGCCGGTCGGACCGTCGGCAATGGTTCCGTGGAGGGAGGCCTGCTGCTGCCGTTGGCCCTGCGATTGCCCGGGGAATTCGACCTGGGGTTGCAAACCCGATTGGATTGCCTGCGCAATGATGGGCGTTCGGGGCATCATCTGGAGTCGGTCAATTCGGTGGTGGTGGGTCATTCCATCGTGGGCGGGCTTTCGGGTTATGTGGAGTTCTTCACCATCCACCCCTTCGAATCGGATTCCCCCTGGCAGGGGTTGGTGGATTGCGGACTCACCTACCTGCTCACCGAAGACATCCAATTGGACGCCGGCTGCAATTTCGGGGTGACCGCATCGGCCCCCGACTACAATCCGTTCCTGGGTATTTCGTGGCGTTTTTGAACGATCGGAGGGGGCTTCCGTTGACAAGCCGAGTGGGGCTTGGTGCGATCCGGATCTACCTCCATGCATCCCCATCGTTTCCTTCTTTCCGGTCCTTGTCTGGCTTTGGTCCTGGCCCTGTGCGTCGGCGCGGGGCGGGCCGAGTCGTTCCAGATGGAGCCGGGATTCGTCTCCTTGGTCCCGGGCAAGGACCTGACCGGCTGGAAGTACAAGCCCGCCGAGAACTTCGACGGCAAGATCGAGGCCAGTGATGGGCGCTACACGGCCAAGGACGGTCAGATCGTGGTCAACGACTACGCGCCGTCGAAGGGGCCGCACTTGCGCCAGTTGTGGACGCAACGGGAATTCCCCAAAGACTTCATCCTGAGGCTCGAATTCCGGGCCTCGGTGAATGCCGACAGCGGGATCTTTTTGCGCGGGCCGCAGTTGCAGTGCCGCGATTATCTGGTGGCGGGGCCGTACAAGGCCCTCAAGAAGTACAAGCCGCAGGACTGGAACCTGATCGAGGTGGTGGTGAAGGACAACGTGGCCCACTGCACCTGCAATGGCGAAGTGCTGGAGGCCGCGCTCAAGTTGCCCGAGACGGGCCCCATCGGTCTGGAGGCCGATCGCGGTCAGATGGAATACCGCCGGATCCGGGTGAAGGAGTTGGGCGCCCAGTAGCCCATGGGATCGCGCCATTGCCGCTGCGGTCTCGGGAAGAGCAAACCGCGGAGGCCTTTCGATGTTTCCTCCGTGGGCCCCGGCGCGCAGGATGACGGGCGTGACGCGACGGTCTCTTCTTGGTCGTCTGGCGCGGCAATTGCCGCCCGGAGAACTGGTTTTCACGCCTGAAACCCTGGCCGCCCATGCGGGCGACAAGTGGTTCGCCTCCCACCTGCCCGAGGCGGTCGCGCTGCCCGGGTCGGTGGAATCGGTCTCGCGCATCCTGGCCTTCGCCTCCCGGCACCGGATCCCGGTCACCCCTCGCGGTGCCGGCCACGGTTATGTCGGCGGGTGCGTTCCGGTTCAGGGGGGGATTGCGCTTTCGGTGGCCGGGATGAACCGGATCCTGGAGATCAGTCCGGTGGATTTCGTGACGGTCGTCCAGCCCGGTGTGCGGACCGCGGCCTTGCAGGAGGCCGTTGAACGTCAGGGACTCTACTATCCGCCGGATCCCGCCAGTCGGGCCGACTGCTCCATCGGGGGCAACATCGCCACCAACGCCGGAGGGCCGCGCTGTCTGAAATACGGGGTGACTCGCGATTATGTGATGGCCCTCCAGGTCGTGCTGGCCGATGGAACGGTGACCCGCTTGGGCGGTCGGACCCACAAGAACAAGACCGGGTTCGATTTGCACCGTCTGTTCGTGGGCAGCGAAGGCATGCTCGGAGTGGTCACCGAGGCGACGCTGAAATTGCTGCCGCTCCCGGCCTATCGGGCCTGTGTCGGGGTGGGGTTCCCCGACATGAAAACGGCTGCGCGGGCGATCCGCGCCCTGTTCGCCGCCCGATTCATTCCGAGCGCCCTGGAGTTGGCCGACGGCTTCACCGTCGATGCGGCCCGTCGCCGCACCGGTTCCAAACTGCTCCGGGGCGCGGGAGCCCTGATGATCGTGGAACTCGACGGCCGCGAGCGGGCGGTCCGGTCCGAGATCACCGAGCTGAGTCGGCTGCTCGCCGACTTCAAGCCGACCTTCATCCAGAAGGGCTTGGGGCCTGAAGGGTGTGAACGTTTCTGGAAGCTGCGCCGGGAGTTCAGCTACTCGCTGCGCGACACCGGGCTCACCAAGCTCAATGAAGATGTCGTGGTGCCGCGCGGATCCCTCGAGGCCCTGTTCCGGCTCGGTGCCTCGCTCCAGAAAAAACACGGCATCCGGGTGGCCTGTTTCGGTCATGCCGGAGACGGCAACATCCACGTGAACCTGATGCTCGACGAGACCGTGCCGGCGCAGCGTGCGGCCAGCGATCGGGCCCTGGATGAGTTGTTCCAGGGCGTCGTGGCCCTCGGCGGCAGCATCACGGGCGAGCATGGCGTGGGGTTGGCCAAGCAACCCTGGTGGTCCATCGCCGTCTCGCCCGAATCCGATGCCCTGCACCGTCGCGTGAAGGCCTCGCTCGATCCGGCGGGCATCCTGAACCCCGGGAAGTTCCTCGGCTGAAGGGGGATCCGACTCCGGGCGGTTCAGTCTTCGTCGTCCCAATGGAACTGATGCAGCACCCGGTGCACGATCGGGGTGAAGATCAGCGCGGCCGTCACGATGAAGACCAGCCCGGCGTAGAGCGCGTAGCAACCGGCGAAGAGTTTGCCCGCCTCGGTCTTGGGAGGGGTCACCGGGCCCATACCCCCGAGCAACATCGAGGCGTTGAGGAAGGCGTCGATGGCCGGGAGATCTTCGAGGGCCATGTAGCCCGCCATCCCGCCGGCCAGCGAGAGGGTCAACAGACCGACAGCCACGCCGAGATGGACCAGCAGGCGACCGACGAATCGGCGGCTGTGGATCGGGGTTTCGGTCCGGGACTCGTACATGGGCCGCGGTCGGGTGAAGGGGGGGGCTACAGTCGGGGGTTCATCTGCATCATCAGGCGCCGCTGCAGGTCTTCGGCCGGGTTGATGCCGCTGAGCTTGAGCTTGGTGTGCAGCGCGGCGACCTCGACGACCCGGGCGATGTCGCGACCGGGGCGCACGGGCAGGTCCATGTGCGGAATGTCGATCCCGAGGAAGTTCGCATGTCCCTGATCCAGCCCCAGGCGGTCGATCTCCCCGGCCTTTTCCCAGGCCTTCAGGGTCACCGCCAGATCCACGCGCTTCTCGGCGCGGATGGCGGCGACGCCGAACAGGGCGGCGACATCGATGATGCCGATGCCCCGCACCTCCATGAGGTTGCGGGTGATGGTCTTGCCGGTGCCGAAGAGCTCTTTGCCGTCGGCCAGGGTGAGGCAGACGATGTCGTCGCAGACCAGGCTGTGACCCCGCTCCAGCAGCCCGAGCACGGCCTCGCTTTTGCCGATCCCGCTCTCGCCCTGGATGATCACGCCGATGCCCTGGATATCGACCATGCAGCCGTGGATCTGCGTCCGCGGGGCGAACAACTGCTCCAGGGCCAACGTGGCCTGACTGATGAACTTCATGGTCACCAGTTCGGTCTGGAACACCGGCACTCCGCGGTCGTCGGCCGCGGCCAGGAATTCCGGCTCCGGGCGGATGCCCCGGCAGAGCACCACGCAGGGGATCTTGTAGCGGAAGAGCTCGTTGTAACGCTGGCGACGCAGGTCGGGCTCGATGGAACGCAGGTAGGAAGTCTCGACCGCCCCGAGCACCTGCACCCGTTTGTTGGCGAAGTAGCGGCGGAATCCGGCCAGCGCCAGGCCGGGGCGGTTCACCGTGGGCTCCTGGATGAGCCGGTCGAGCGAGTTGCCCCCGGTGAGCAGGTTCAGCCCGAGGGGTCCGGCGTGGTCGGTGTAGAATTTCTCGACGGTGACGTTGGACGGTTTCATGGGCTGGGACCTGCGGGATGTCACATGTTGAAGTCGGGCCCGAGGTAGATGTCCCGGGCCTTGGGATCGTTGACGAGGAACTCGGCCGTGCCCTCGACCAGGACCCGGCCTTGATGGATGACGTAGGCCCGATCGACCAGCCGGAGCGTCTCGCGCACGTTGTGGTCGGTGATGAGGATGCCCAACCCCCGCTCGCGCAGACGCCGGACGATCTTCTGCACCTCGTACACGGCGATCGGGTCGATGCCCGCGAAGGGTTCGTCGAGCAGCAGCAGGCGGGGCGAGGTCACCAGCGCCCGGGTGATCTCCAGTCGACGTTTCTCACCGCCGCTCAGCTGGTAGGCGTAGCTCTTGGCCAGTCGCGCCAGATCCAATTCGTCGAGGAGGTGGGCCAATCGGGATCGCCGATCGGCGGCCGACCCCTCGCAGGTCTCGAGGATGGCCAGGATGTTCTGCTCGACGGTGAGCTTGCGGAACACGCTCGGCTCCTGGGTGAGATACCCGATGCCCAGGCGCGCCCGGCGATGCATCGGCAGCCGGGTGATGTCGGTGCCGAGGAACTTCACCGAACCGGCGTCGGGTCGGACCAGACCCACGGTCATGTTGAATGACGTGGTCTTGCCCGCGCCGTTGGGGCCGAGCAGGCCGACGATCTCGCCGGCTCCGACGTGGATCGACACGCCGTCGACCACCCGGCGGCCCGAGTAGGCCTTGGCCAGTCCGTCGACCGACAGGAGCGGCGTCGGATCCTTGGGGGCGCTCTGGGCTGCGGTGGCCATGGTCAGCGGGATTTCGGGGCGTTGGTTCCGCGGTTGAAGAGCGTCGACCCCTTCAGGATGTCCGACCTGAGTTCGATGCGATAGGATCCGCGGTTGCGCATCGTCCGGGACTTGAGGTCGTAGATGAGCGCTTCGGTGCCGATCATGGAGCCCGAGGCCGTTTCGATGCGGGGTTCTCCGGTCAGGATCAGGATCTCCTCCTGGGAGCCGTATTCGGCCTGCTTGCCGAAGGCCCGCACCACATTGGTCGAGCCGTTCGCACCGGGCTGGTACAGTTCGATCGCCACTCCGCCCGAGGCGATGAGCGACTGGAGTTTGCCTCCGGTGGGCAGGGGGCTCGCAGCGCCCGAGGCCTTGTCCTGGGGCAGGGAAGCCCGGAGGTCGTCGCAGGTGATGAGCAGGACCCCGGGGGATTCCACCCGGACATGGTCCCAGAGGTGGTAGACGCCCTTTTCGAGTTCCAGCACGCAGTTGGTGGCGGACAACAGGATCTTGTCCTGTTGCTGGGCCTGTGCCGAACCGGAGCCCAGAGACAGGGCCAGGACTGAAGCCAGGAAGGGGCCGAAGAGGGGAGCGAGGACGCGGCGGATCATGGGGTTGCGGTTTTGGGCTGGAAGAGGCGGGTGCGCAGTTCGATGTGGACCGAGTTGGTGACGGTGAGCCGACGTTCGGCACCCTCGAATTGAAATCCGCGGCCGTTCACGGCGATGCCGTCGGTTTCCCGTCGGGCGGTGAAGGTGCCGGGTGAACCGACGTCGTGCTGGGCCACATTCACCCGGCAGGAGGGCGATTCGATGATGAAGTCGGAGGTCTCGTCGGGGCGGAAGGACTCAAGGCGGAGGCCCGTGACATCCCACAACGCCGGGACCAGACCTCCCTTGCCCGAGGCGACGGGGGTGGCTTCGGTCGATGAGAATCTCAATTGGAGGCGGCCTGTCACGCTGTCGCGCAGGCTGATGCCCCACTGCCGGATCGTGGCGGCCGCGGCACCGCTGGGGGCTGTCGCCGGGAGTGCGCCCGGGGCGCCGTTGGTTCCGGCTCCCTCGGCCAAGGCCCCGTGGGCCAGGAGTCCCAGCAGGGAGACCAGCGGCGATCGGAGGCGAGACAAGGACATGGTGCGAAGTCTTGGAATCGGGGCCGCGGGTTAGGAAGCGAATTTCTCGATCATCCGTTCCCAGTGCCCTTGGGCCTTGAGCAGCAGATCGACCGCCTCACGGACGGCGCCGTGGCCTCCGGGTTTCTGGGTGACCCAATGGGCGATGCGGCGGGCCTCGTCGATGGCATCGGCCGGGGCGATGGCCAGCCCGGCCCGCTTGAGCGCGGCCAGATCCACCCAATCGTCCCCCATGTAAAGCACCTCGTCCCAGGTGACGTTCGTCTCCTTCAGCCAGGCTTCGATCGCGGCGACCTTCGGGCCGGAGGACTGATGCAGGAAATCGATCTTCAGATCCTGGGCCCGCTGGACGGTGGCTTCGCTCGGACGGGCCGAAACCCAGCCCACGCGGATGGAGGCCTCGGTCTGCAGCAGCCGGAGCCCCAGACCATCCCGGATGTGGAACACCTTGGTCTCGGATCCGCCACCCATGCTCACGGTCGCGTCGGTGAGCACCCCGTCGACGTCGCAGAGGAACAGGCGAACCCGCCGGGCACGGAGGATGAGGTCTTCGGAATACGACATTCGGCCCTGACAATCCGCCAAGGCCTCCGAGCGGGCAAACAGGAAACCGGCGGGATCAAGGGACCCGGCGGATGCGCATCTCCCGGACATTCGGGCTCCACGGATGGCGTTGTTGGGCGCCTCCGGGCCAGCGGATGTGGACCGCGGTGGGGGGCTGGAGGCCGGTGATCAGCACCCGCGACGAGTCTTGCGACCACCAGCCCGAGCCGGCCCGGATTTCGATGGCCGGCCCGCTGGCGCTGCCGAATTCGGCGCGCACCACCGCACCGATGGCCAGCGGATTCGAGCCGGGTTGCTCGAGCCGCAATCCCCAGCCCGGGCGGGCGGCGCGGTTGTGGAGCAGGGCGGTGGGACCGGCCTGCTGGGTGACCACGAGATCGACCCGCCCATCGAGGTCGAAATCACCGACCGCACTGCCTCGGCCCTCGCCGGGCAACACGATGCCGGAGGCCGCCGGAGACAGGGCCTTGAAATTCCCGCGACCATCCCCGGTCAACAGGAGGCCCAAGCCGGCGTCATGCCGGGAGGTCTCGGCGTCGACCCCGAAGAAGTTCTGCGCGAGGAAGAGATCCTGGAAGCCGTCGCCATTGAAATCGGCGGCGGTGAGGCCGAAGGCCGGGGCCCACTGGGCTTCGGCCGGCAGGGCCCGGACCTCGAAGCGATCGCCCCGGTTGAGGAACACCGTGGACGCGTGCCACCGCGACTCCACCCGGTGCGCGCCTTGAGCGTGGGGGCCCAGCAAGCGTTCCAGACCACCCCGACCATAGGCCTCATGGGAGGGAACCGTCTCGGCGGCGAACGGCAAGGCTTCGCGGACGGCCGACAGTTCCCGCCAGGGTACCTCGCGTCGGTGGACCGGATCCCAGGCGTGGATCAGCGGAGCGACCGTGCCCGGCAGGAACTCCGCATAGGTGATGCGCACCGGATCCCGAGCGGGGTCGATGCGGCCTTCGCCGAAGTTCCAGCCCCAGTTGCCGGCGGCGAGGTCGAGTCGGCCGTCGTTGTCGAAGTCGGCCGCGGTGAGCCCGGTCCAGCGTCCCTGGTAGTCGAGCCAGTCGGCAGAGCGGCCGTCGGCGGTCATCAACGCCGGATTCCAGGGGCGCAGCGTCGTTCCGTCGGATTGGAAAAACCGCAACGGCCCGAATTCGGCCGCCACGACCAACTCCGGTTTGCCGTCGCCCGTGAGGTCGGTGCCGATCAACCCCGTGGCCAGACCGGTGTTGGTGAGAGTGATCCAGGGGGTGTACTGGCCACCCTGGTTTCGGAAAAGGCGTGTGTCGGCCGATTCGGGCCAGCGCCCGGGGAGGTATCGACCGGCTACCGCCAGATCCAGCGCTCCGTCGGAATCCCAGTCGGCCAGGACGACGCTGCCCGAAGCCTGAAGCGACTCGCCGAGGCTCTGGGATTGGTTGGTCCGCAGCAGTGAGCCCAGGGCCGCGGGACCGTTGCTCCCGGCGGTCGGTTGATGACCGGTGGCCAGCGCGATTCCCTGCCGGTCCAAGGCGGCGGCGATGCCGGTCACGGAATGGGCCTGCCCGGCCTTGAGGCTCAGGTCGGGTCTCGGTTGGAAGCCCCCGGCGCGGTCGTTCCGGAAAACGAGCCATTCTCCGCGTCCGGCCAGGAGCAGGTCGTCGAATCCGTCGGTGTCGATGTCGAAGAAGGCCACTCCCGGTCCTTCGGTGGACAGGGTTCGAGGCAGCAGGGGTTGCCGTTCCAGATCCTGGGACGGGCGCGGTGGATCGCGATGGTTCAGTGCGGCGGAGATTTCCTCGAACAATCCGTCGCCTGTGCTGGTGACGGCATCTGCACCAGTGGCTGCCGACGGGGTCTTGGCCAGAGGGCGGGCTGAATCTTCCCGGATCTCGAGGTGCGAGTTGGGCGGGATGCCGGTCATCCGGCTGATCGTGTCGCCGGGCCAATGGACTTCGACCGTCAGAGGCCGATCGGGTCGGGCGGCGAAGACCCTCAAGGCCTGGTCTCCGGACAGATAACGCCCTCCGGCGGCCATTTCCTGGCTTTGGGAAACCGGGCCCCCTTCGACGACGATGCGAGCGCCGATCCCGTGCGTGTTGCCGCCGGTGCCCTTCAGGCTCACCGCCACCCGCGGGGCGCCGGATTCGTTGCGGTGGAGGCCCACGGCGTCGCCCAGATTGCAGGTCACCACATCGAGGTCGCCATCGTTGTCGAGGTCGGCCAGCGCCATGGCCGTGGTCACGCCGCGATCCTGGAAGCCCCATTCCCGACTGCGGTCTTCGAATCGCAGGTTGTGCTGATTGCGGAAGGCGAGGTTGGCGGTGTCGAGTCGCGGGAATCGCGAGAGGTTCCGCAGCCGTTGTTCGGCGCTGGGAGTGCTCCGCTCCCGCGATTGGGCGGCCAGGATGTCGGCATGCTGCACATCGTGGGCGTTGCCGTTGGCCACCAGCAGGTCTTCCCACCCGTCCAGATCCACATCGATGAAGACCGCGCTCCATGACCACTCGGTGGCGGCCAGACCCGCGAACTGGGCGATCTCGGCGAAGGGACCTCCGGCCCGCGCCACATGCAAGGTGTTGCGGGTGACTTCGGGCCGGAAGGCCGGATCTTGGACCGGCGGGCGCAACACCGAGGCCATGGTGTTCGGCCGCTGCCAGGCCCGGCGCTCCTGATCGCGGCTGACCATGTCCACCACGAAGAGGTCCACCAGGCCGTCGCGATTGAGGTCGGCCGCGTCCACGGCCATGGAGCTGAGGCTCTGGTTCCGGAAGAGGGTGCGCGGAGCCGCCTGGAAACCGGCCCCGGCACGGTTGAGCCAGACGCGGTCTTTCCAGTGCACGAAGTCGTTGCACACGTAGAGGTCGGGCCACCCGTCGCCATTCAGGTCGCGGAACATCACGCTCAAGCCCCAGTCGGTGGGGGGCGACTCCAGTTTGCGACCGTCCTCGTCGAGGAAGGTGCCTTCGGTCCAGGAAACCGGGGCGAAGTCGCCGCCGCCGCGATTGAGGTAGAGGAAGTCCCGCTCTCCCCGTTCCAGGATCTCGGCGCTGCCGTCCCGTTCGCCCACCGCGATGAACCGGTCTTCCGGTGTGACACGGATGGATCCGTCGGCTTCCCGGCGAGCCTCGACCCGCAATCCGGGCGGATGATCCTTGAAGGTGGTGGTCCGATAATTCGTGACGTACAGATCGAGATCGCCATCGCCATCGATGTCGGCCAGCGCCAGCGAGGTGGCCCCGAGCCGTTTCGCGAGCCGGTGCCGGGTGGATTCGGTGAAGTGTCCGGATCCGTCATTCAGGAACAGTCGCGTGCCCACGCCGATCCCGTTGACCAGCAGATCGAGATCCCCGTCGCCATCGACGTCGGCCAACACCGTGCCCGTGCTCGGTTGGTCGGCACAGGCGGCACCGCCCCCCTCGGCCTGGCGCTCGAAACGCCAGCCACCGCGGTTGAGGTACAATGCGTTGGATCCCTCGAGCCGCGCGAAATACAGGTCGCACAGCCCGTCTCCATCGACATCCCCGAGGGCCACCCCGGAGCCGTTCTCCAGGATCCGGTTGTTGGCCATCGAGGCTTCGCTCACCGCGTTGGTCACGGAAACCCCCGTGATCGTCGATGGCATCCGGGTGAAGCCGACCGTCGTCCCCGAGGACACCGACAGCGAGCGGATTCGCCCTCCGGGAACCTCACGCCACACCGGTTCCGGAGCCCGGGATTGGGCCAGGACGGCCATTCCAAGGGCCCAGCCTGCGATGAGGAACCGCGGAAACCTGCGCATGGGGAGTGACCGGAGGCTGTAGCAGGATTGCCCCCAGGGAGGAAAGCCCGGACTCCGCGTCGCTCCGGAACGCGTCAACCAGGCGGGTGTCCGGCAGGCGGATCAACGGCCTTGGGCTCGATTCCGAAAGCCCGGCCCATTCCGGGCCTTCCTGAGCGAGTCGCCCTGGTGGGGGGATCCGCTGGGGTCGATCCGCTGGGGTCGATCGGGCTCAGGCGGGGGTGCCTGAACGACCGGACAGCACCTCGAGGGCCGCGTTCACCACGCGATCGGCCGGGATGGAATCCATGCACCGGAAATCCACCGGGCATTGGCGCAGGAAGCACGGGGCGCACGAGGCCGAGCCCAGCAGCAGGTGGTGGCGCGGATCGCCCGGAAGCCCGGGGCCGGTGAGTTCGGGCGAAGTGCTGCCGAACGGCGTCACCACCGGGACACCCAGGGCCGCGGCCAGGTGCATGGGTCCCGTGTCGTTGGTGATCACCACCCGACACAAGGCCAGGGCCGCCATCAATTCGGCGAGCGTGGTGGCGCCGGCCAGCGAGGTGACCGGGAGCCCTTGCAGACGGTTGCTCAGGTCTTCCGCGAGGGCCTGATCGGCCTTGCCGCCGAACAGCACGAAGTGGCAACCCGTTCGCTGGGCCAGTCCGCGGGCCGCTTCAGTGAAGCGCTCCAGGGGCCAGCGCTTGGCCGGTCCGTATTCGGCTCCGGCATTGAGCCCCACGAGGGGCTTTCCGGAGCCGAGCGCGATTCCGAGTCGATCGGTCATCGTGCGGGTGGCGGCAGGGGGGGGCGTGAGGCTGGGCGGGAGCGGCTCCGGTCGGGCCCCCAGAGGGGCCACCAATCGGAGGTAGTGGTGCAGTTGATGGGACGCGGTCGGGTAGACGGTGCGGGGTGTTGGCCGGGCTCCGGGGGATCCGGTCAGCCGCCGCACCTCCGCCTCGGTGCGCTTGCGCATGCGCACGACACCCGGGTCGGCCGCGACGCGGTCGGTGAGGAACAGGGTCCGTGGGAAACGTCCGGAACCGACCCGTCGCGGAATGCCCGCCCACCACACCTCGAGCGCCGATCGGAACGAGTTGGGCAAGACCACCGCCAGATCGGCGCCAATCGAGCGCAGGCCGTGGGCGACCGAACCGAGCCCCTCACCGGCCTTGAAGGTGCGCACGGCATCCACGGCGGGATGGGAGACCCACAGGTCTTGCAGCTTTTCTGGGCAGAGCAGGGTGATCCGCGCTTCGGGAAATCGTTCGCGGAGGCGCAGGACCGCCGGGGTGGTCATGACGGCGTCGCCCAGCCAATTCACGCCCCGAATGAGGATGTGCCCCGGGGTTTCGGTGTTCATGGCACGGGAGTGGTGGCTTGGCTCTGGGCCCGTTGATGGGCCGAGGGGGGCTTCCAGCGGCGGTGCACCCAGAACCAGTTGGCCGGGTCCCGCCGCACGGCGATCTCGTACTGGATCTGGACATCCTGGATGATGGCCTCGATGGGTCGCTCTTGGCCCTGTTCGTTGTGTGTCGGGATCACCGGACCGACTTCGATCCGCCAGCGCGCCAGTCCGGTGCGGTAGCAGATGGCCATGGTCAAGGCCGCCTTGTAGCGCAAGGCCATGACGCCCGGAGCCGGACTGCAAGAGCTGTGACGCCCGAGAAAGGGCAACCACAGCCCCTTACCCCCACCGTGTTGGTCCGAGAACAGGGCCAGAATGGTCTTTTTATTGCTGAAGAGCCGAGAAACGGCATGGGTCGCGTCGTGCCGTTCGATGAACCACACTCCGGTCAGGCTTCGCAAGCGCTGGAGGACCGTGTTGAGCGGAGCGAATCGTTGGGCCCGGTAGGTGGTCGCCAGACGCCAATCGGGCCAATGCCCTTGAACATGCGCCAGCAGGTCGAAGCCCCCGAAATGGCCGGTCGCCACGACCAATCGATCGGCTCCGCTCTGAAGCAGGTCGGCAAGCCCCACGAACTCGATGCGATCGGCCAACTCCTTCGGATCCATGCCCGGAGTTCGGATGGCGCAGGCGTAGGCCTCTCCCACCCGTCGGAAGTTCTCGAGCGCCAGCGCCCGGACCTCGGCGGGACTCATCTCGGGGAAGGACCGGGCGATGTTGTCTTCGGCCACGAGTCGGTGACGTCGGTCGATCCGGCAGGCCAGACCGCCCAGCAGGCGCCCCAATCGGGCCACCGTCATCAGCGGCAGGCAGCGGATCGCGCCCAGCAGGGCCGACAGGAACCATTCAACGACTCGGAAGAACACAGAATGAAATCGAGCGTGCCATGGGGTCCGGGTTCATTCCAAGGCTTCGCGCATGGCTTTGAACCAATCACCCCCATCGTCCTTGTCGACCGGGCGTGCCGCGGCCTCGTCGGCGTCTTCCACGCATTCGGGAGGCAGTTCGCGCAGGAAGGGGGACGGGTGACAGGGCATCACCTGATCGTAGCGCCGCCGACCGGAGCAGTGGCTGATGCGCAGGGTCTCCTGGGCCCGGGTGATGCCCACGTAGAACAGACGCCGTTCCTCATCGAGGGTGCCTTCGTCCTTGCTGCGCGAGTGGGGCAGGAGGCCGTCTTCGACCCCGATGATGTGCACATGGGGGAACTCGAGTCCCTTGGCCGCATGCAGGGTGATGAGGGTGACCTGGTCGCCCGTGGAATCCTTCTCCTCCTCGCGTTCCTGATCGAGGGTCACGCCTGCCAAAAACTCATCGAGCCGGTCCATGGGTTTGCCGAGGTACTCGGGGGCCGCATCGGGCAACAGGGGCCCGCTGGGACGGGGGGCGGCCGTCATGTCGGAGAGCAGTCCCTCCGGGTCGTTCTCGAGGTCCACCGGCTTGGCCGCCTTCTTGGGGGCCGTGGCCTCGCGCTTCTTGCGGCGAGCCTCGGCCGTCAGGTCGCCGTCCAGATCGTCGAGCAGTTCCTGGATGTTCCGGACCCGGTTGTCGGCCACGTCCTGATTCTTCTCGCCGCGGCGCAGGTCGGCCAGATAGCCGGTCTCCTCGAGCCAATGGTCGGCCCAGTTGCTCAGGCAGATCGGTGAATCCTGGAGCAGGGGGGCGCGTGTCGTGTCGATCCAGTGGGCGAAGCCGGTGATGGCATCGCGGGTGCGGGCCTGGAAGGAGGCCAGCACGTCGGTGTGCCGCATCACCGTGTACACGCTGGCCTTGCGCTCGGCGCTGAAGGCCAGGAGCCGCTCCATGGTGACATCGCTGAGACCCCGGGCCGGCTTGTTGGCGATGCGCAGCAGGTTCACATCGTCGTTCGGATTCACGAAGGTCTTCAGGTAGGCGAGGATGTCCTTGATCTCGCTGCGGTCGAAGAAGCTCTGGCCGCCGATGAGTCGGTAGCGCACCCGCGCCTTGCGCAGGGCCGCTTCGATCGGGCGCGACTGGATGTTGGTGCGGAAGAGGATCGCCTGCTTGCCCCAGGGGATCTGCCGGGTGAGCCGGTCGTACTCGATGTTCTCCACCACGGTCCGTCCCTCGGTCTCGTCGGTGTCGAAGGCGTACAGGGTGATCTTGCTGCCGTCGCCCTTGGCCGACCACAGGCTCTTCTCGCGTCGTCGGGTGTTCTGCCGGATCACGGCGTTGGCCGCCTTGAGGATCGTGTTGGTGGAGCGGTAATTCTGCTCGAGCTTGATGATCTTGACCTCGGGGTAGTGCTTCTCGAGGTCGAGGATGTTGGCGATTTCCGCCCCGCGCCATCCGTAGATGGACTGGTCGTCGTCGCCCACCACGCACAGATTGCGCGACACGCCGGCCAGATGATGGATGAGCTCGAACTGGCTGGCGTTGGTGTCCTGGTATTCGTCGACCATCACGTAGCGGTACTTGCGACGGCAGGCCTCGAGGGCGTCGGGGTGCTCGCGGAACAGTCGGAGGGTCAGGAGGATGAGGTCGTCGAAATCGACCGCGTTGCAGGCGTGGAGGGCGCTCTCGTAGCGGCGGGCCACATGTTCGGCCAGCGCGCGGACCGAGGGGTCCTCGAAGCCGCCGCGGCTGCCGCCGTTCTTGAACTTGCTGAGCATGGACAGCACCGCCCCGGCATCGGTCTTCTCACCCTTGGCCGAGATCTGGCTCAGGATCTTCTTCATCGCGGCGAGCTGGTCGCCGGTGTCGTAGATCACGAAGTTCTTCTTGTAGCCCAGTTTCTCGATGTGCTGCCGGAGGATCCGCACACACAGCGAGTGGAACGTGCTCAGGGTGGGGCGTTCGAGAAACGGGTCTTCGGGGGCGCCGGCTTCCCGACGCGACCGGGGCACCTTGGGGATCATTTCGTTGACCCGCTCGAGCATCTCCTTGGCCGCCTTGTTGGTGAAGGTGACCGACAGGATGTGACCCGGCGCGATGCCCTTGCCGATCATGTGGGCGATGCGGCAGGTGAGGGTGCGGGTCTTGCCGGTGCCGGCCCCGGCCAGGATCAGGACCGGACCGGAGTGGGTGACCACGGCGGCCCGTTGCTGTGGGTTGAGCGATCCCAGATCAAACATCGGGCCGGGAGG
The DNA here is from genome assembly GCA_027490985.1 of Verrucomicrobiales bacterium. Classification (GTDB taxonomy): domain Bacteria; phylum Verrucomicrobiota; class Verrucomicrobiia; order Limisphaerales; family UBA9464; genus SXXZ01. Next base: position 9,311 of record JAIXXC010000228.1, on the reverse strand, counting down.
ATGGGGCGCGGCGGGGCGGGGTCAAGGATCCCGCCGGAGGATTCATCGGGGCCTTCCGGAGCCTCCACCCAGGCGGAGACTCCGGAAGCGACGGGGGGCCGGCGTTCAGGCGCGGCGTTCGCGGATGGAGGCCAGCAGGTCGGCGATCACCTCGGCACGCGGTTTGGCACCCACATTGCCCTTGCCATGCAGGCGGACGCTGACGGCTCCAGCCTCCAGGTCGCGCTGACCCACCACCAGCATGGTGTGCACCTTGGCCGTCTCGGCGTCGGCGATCTTGGCCTTCACCGGATTGGCGCTCCAGTCGCCCTCCACCCGCACGAACTGGGCACGGAGTTCGGCGGTGATCGACTTGGCGTACTCCACCAGGGGCGCCTCGTCATTGAGGGTGAGCACCCGGACCTGCTCCGGCGCGAGCCACAACGGGAAGTTGCCGGCGTAATGCTCGATGAGGAAGCCGATGAAGCGCTCGTGGGTTCCCAGCGGGGCGCGATGGATGCACAGCGGGGTCTTCTCGGTGTTGTCGCGGTCGCGGTAGGTGAGCCCGAAGCGGGCAGGCACGGCGAAATCGACCTGATTGGTGGCGATGGTGAACTCGCGGCCGATGGCACTCCAGACCTGCACGTCGATCTTGGGTCCGTAGAACGCCGCCTCGTTGGCCACTTCCACGTAGTTGATGCCCGACTCGATGAGCACCTGGCGGACCATGTCCTCGGTCTTCTTCCAGAGTTCAGGCTCGTTGACGAACTTCTGCCCCAGGCGTAACGGGTCGTGGGTGCTGAAGCGCATCTGGTAGCGGTCGAGCCCGAAGATCTTGAAGTACTTCAGGTACATGTCGTTGACCGCCCGGAACTCCTCGGCGAACTGCTCGGCCGTGCAGTACAGGTGGGCGTCGTTCATGTTCATGCTGCGCACGCGCATGAGCCCGAACAGTTCACCCGATTGCTCGTAGCGGTAGCAGGTGCCGTACTCGGCCAAGCGCAGGGGGAGGTCACGGTAGCTGCGCGGTTCCGCCGCAAAGATGCGGTGGTGATGCGGGCAGTTCATCGCCTTGAGGTAATACCGACCGCCCAACAGGGTGATCTCGGACTCCAGTTTTTGGATGTCACGGCGCACCTGCTCCTCGGTGTAGCCGCTGGGGTTCGGTGCGATCGCCTTGCCCATGCCTTCGGCGAGTTGGATGAGGTCGGCGCGACGCTCCATCAGATCGTCGCGCTTCTGGCGTTCGTCCTCCTCGAGCATTTCCATCGGGGGGAACATCGACTCGGCGTAATACGGCAGGTGGCCGGAGGTCTTGTACATCTTCTCCTTGGCCAGGTGCGGGGTCTTCACGCGCACATAGCCGGCCTGGAACTCGGTCTCCTTGGCCAGACGCTCCAACTCCTCGACCAGCACCGTGCCCTTGGGCAGCCACAGCGGCAGGCCGGGCCCGACGTACTCGGCGTCCATGGCGAAGAGCCCCATCTCGGCGCCGATCTTCCGGTGGTCGCGCTTGCGGGCCTCCTCCTGCATTTTGAGCCAGGTGTCCAACTCCTCCTTGTTCTTGAAGGCCGTTCCGTACAGGCGCTGGAGCTGGGGGTTCTTCTCGTTGCCGCGGAAATACGCGCTGGCGACCTTGAGCAGCTTGATGCCGCCGGGCTTCACGTTCCCCGTGCGCATCACATGGGGGCCGGCGCAGAGGTCCACGAACTCGCCGTTCTGGAAGAAGCTGATGGGCTCGCCCTCGGGGATGTCGCCCAGGCGCTGGACCTTGAAGGTCTGGCCCTTGCCTTGGAAGTAGGCCAGCGCCTCCTCGCGGGTCTTGATCGACTTCTCGAAGACCTGGTTCTCCTTGGTGACCTTGCGCATCTCCTCCTCGATCTTCGGGAAATCGTCTGGGGTGAAGCGGTGCTTCAGTTCGAAGTCGTAGTAGAAGCCCTCTTCGGTGGGCGGTCCGATGTCCAACAACGCATCGGGCCAGAGCCGCAGGACCGCTGTCGCCAGGATGTGCGCGCAGGAGTGACGCAGGCGCATCAGTTCATTCATCTGCTCGCGCTGGTCCAGCGTCTTGCGTTGAACCTCGGACTTCGCGGATTCAAACTGGGGTTGTTGTTCGTCGTTCATTCAGAAATCGGGATTGGCTGCAGATGGACGCAGATGAAGGCAGAGTCGGGGCGGTTGTGGCAACTCCCGGGGTCGGGCAGGGAAAAGCCTCGCAGCATCCGGGGTGGGCGGGCGGCTCATCCGGGGCGGAGGGGCGACTTGGGCACGAAGAGACCGAGCGAGGCGGTGTAGCCGTGCAGGAAGTTCTGCCGGGCCACCGGACCCAACTCTCCGTGGCCGAAAAAACCGGTGATGGCCACGGGGCCGAGTTGCTCCTGGACCAGCCCCGCATCGTGGTTGGGCACGCCGAACAACCGGGAGCCCCGACCGTTGCACACCGTGAGGCACCCGCCATAGATCGGTCGCCCGGCCAGATCGGTGCGGGCCCGGGCCAGCAGGGCCGACAGTTCCGCGTCGGCGGTCTCCGAGTCGCGCCGTTGGAATTGGAGGGTCTGTCCGGCCCGGGGATAGGCTCCGACGGCCAGGGCCCCATTCTTGGGATCGCCCCCCAACAGGTTGCGGACCAGGAAGTCGCCGCAGTGCAACTCCTCGCGGTACTCGTCGATGGCCAGTCCGACGAAGAGGTTGTTCTGGCTCTTCTTGCGCTCCTCCGGGCTCAGCCCTTCGAAGGTCTCCATGAGAACCGAGTAGGCCGGACGGTTGGCGATGCCGAGGATGAAGTTCCGCTCGGCCCGTGTGATCGTCCAACTGTCGCCGATCGGCGTGCAGCCTTGCGACACCACGGTCTCGAGGGTCACGTCGCCGGTGAGGGCCACGGCCACCAACCCGTGTTCGTGCACGGCCCCATCGAGGTACACCTGACTTTGCTGGGCCGAGAAGTCGCCGCTGGCCAACCCGCCGATGGCGGGAATGCCGGGATAGGCCTTGTTCCAGTTCCGCAGCCACACTTCGCCGTTCAGGTCGAAGGGGCTGGCGAAGACGAGCCAGCCGTTGACTTGGTCGGCCGACAGGCCGGTCTTTTGGATCCACGCCGCGGCGTCTTCGGTGGCATCGATCTCGTCGTTGTCGAAATGGAAGGCTTTCAGGGTGGCGCCCGGCAGCCGATGGAGTCCGAGCACCAGATCGGCCCCCTCTTCGAATTCGTCGCCCCCGGAAACCAGGCCGACGCCGGAGCAGCCCACCAGACAAGGGATGCGCCCGTGCACCCGCAGGATCTCCAGAACCTCTTCGGCATGGGAGAAGAGCGAAGGGGCCATGAACACCAATCCGAGGGTCACGCCGGGCGGGGTCAATTGCTGGCGCAAGGCAGTGGCCCAGCGGGTGATCCCCGCTTCATCCCAGCCCCCTTTCCAGACTCCCGTGGCGCCGTGACTGAACTGCATGTCACGACGATAGCCTCTGGCGCGAAATCGGGAAGGGCCCTCTTTTTTTCGATTCCCCGGACCCGTGGGTCTCCGCTTGCCCGACAAGGGTGAGGTCCGGAGAGTGGGCCGATGCGTTGGTTGCGCGAGGAATCCAGGCGGAGGTGGGGCGGGTTGGCCGGAGCCGTGGTGGCTTTCTCGGTCTTCGCGGCCGACGGGCCGGATCAGGTGGCCTTCCACGCCGCGCTCCGCTCCTTCTCGATCGGGGCCTATGCCCGGGCGGCCGAGGAGTTCCAAGCCTTCGCCACCCAGTTCCCGGATTCGGGCCTGAAGGCCGAGGCCTCGCGCCGGGCCCTGTATGCCCAGGGCGAAGCCGAGGCGGGGCGGGGGGATCATGCCGCAGCGCAGAAGACTTTCGCCTTGTACCTGTCGCGGTTTCCCGGATCGGACTTGACCCTCCATGCCTCGATCCGACAGGCCGAGTCGTTGGCCCGATCGGGTCAGGCCAAAGAGGCCGCGTCTCTTCTTGATCAGCCCGATGGGCCGTTCCGGGGTGCTCTGGCCCAAGGCAAGCCCGCCGACCTGCTGTGGAGCGGCTCGATGCTGGCCGCGCAGGCCCACCTCGATTCCGGGAACTGGAGCCAGGCCCGGGTGGCCGTGACGGCTGCGACGCCCTACGCCCGGACTCCCGGTGCCCAGTGGGACCGCTTACGACTCGAGGTGCGCATCCTCGAAGCCGGCCGTCAGGGCGATCAGGCCTTGGCCGCCGCCGAGCAGCTCCGGCGCTTGTCCGACGCGGAGGGTTTGGCCGGGCGACGTCCCGAATCGTCCGCCCTCCTCGGGCGACTGCTCCTGGCCTCGGGACAGGGGGCCAGGGCCGTGACGGCTCTCGAGGAGAATCTGACCCCGTCGGTTCCGGCGTCGTTCCGGATCGATGCGGTCACGCAACTCAGCGACTGGTGGGTGTCGCAAGGACAGGTGGCCCTGGCTCGCGAACGCCTCGAGGGGATCGCTTCGGGCTTGGCTGAAGACCCCTCCGCCAGCGTCTTGAGACTGCGTCTGGGGCAGATCCACCTGCGCGAGCATCTCGGTCGTCACGCCACCAATCGGGTCGCCTCCGCCGGGATCGAATCCAATGCCAGCCTCCTCCGGGCCGTGGCCGAACTCGAGAAGGCCGCGGCGCTCAATCCGCCTCCCGAAGTGCGCGGGACGGTCGCCCTGACCCTGGCCTGGTGCCGATGGGAGGAGGCGCTCGCTACCCAGTCCAAGACTGCGATGTCGCAGGCCTTGACCGGCTTCCAGGCCGCGATGGGGCTCCTGCCGGCCGCTTCAGCCGACGGGTTGGTGGCGCGGTACAAGGCTTCCGATGCCGCGGCCTGGCTCGGAGACGCGCCTCAGGCCCTCAAGGGCTATCTGGAGTTGGTCGACCGGGTCGCCGAGGTCCCGGTGGAACGGGATGCCTGGATGCCCATGGCCCTCGAGCAGGTCGTCGTGTCGGCCATCGCCAGTTCCAACGCGCCGGCTGGCGAAGCGGCCCTTCGGCGTCTGCTGACCTTGCCCCGGGCGTCCCTCCGTGCCGGACGCAGCGCCCTGTGGTTGGGGTCGTCGTTGGCCCGTCAGGGAGCCGGTGAACTGGGGCGTGGACTGCTCCAGGACTACCTCAAGGGGTTTCCCGACAGCGCCGTCCGCCCCGAAGTGGAGCTCGAACTGGCCATGCTCGGGTTGCACGACGAGCGGTGGTCCGATTCGGTCGCGGAACTGCGGCGCTGGCTCGCGGCTCATCCGCAGCACCCGGGGGCGGTGCGTGCGGGATTCCATCTGGCCTATGCCCTGTCGCGGTCCGGAGATCCGGCCGCAGCCATGGTGCAGTTCTCCGAATTGGCGGCCAAGAACCCGACCGACCCGGGAACCCTGTCGGCCCAGCTGTGGCTGGCCGGCCGGTTCTTCGAGCAGCAGGATTACCTTCAAGCGGGCCAGGCCAGCGCCGCCATCCTGACCAACGCCACCGTCCGGGCGGCTCGGGGCGAAACCTGGTATCGGGCCAAGATCTGGGCCGCCGAGGCGGGGCGCAAACTCCAGAACTTCGATTCGGCCGCCGAGCACTTCCGCGAATTGATCAACGACAAGGCGGCCCCGCCGGAGATCCAGTCGGCCGCCCTGTTCCATTACGGAGAACTTCTCCAATCCAAGCCCGTCGAATCGGGCGCCGATCCGTTGTCGCGCTATCGGTTGGCTTTGGAGGCCTTTTCGCGCGTTCTCGAATTCACCAACAGTCCCTATCTGGCTCCGGCCCTGGGGATGATGGGCAATTGTCACTTCCAGCTCAGCACCCTCAATCCGGCCGATTACACCCGGGCCGCCGAATTGTACCAGCGGTCGGCCAAGCTGCCGGGAGCCGGGGTCGAAACCCGTTGCCGGGCGTGGTTGGGATACGCCGCGGTGAATCGCAAGATGGCCGAACTGCGCAGCGGATCCGAATCGGGCGAATACCTCGAGCGGGCCATCCAGGCGGGCCTCGATGTCGCTCTGGGCAAGGTCCTGCTGCCCGGGGAGACGATGTCGGCCGATCTGCTGGCCGAGGCGGCCCGCGCCACCGGGGAGATTCTGGAGCGCCTCGGACGCACCGGAGAGGCGGCCGGGCTGTACGAGCACGTCGCCCGCGAATTGCCGGCCGTGTCGGCCCCCTGGTCTCAGCGAGCCCGGCGCATCCGCGAGAGCCTGCTCGAAAAGCCCCGGTAAGGCGGACCGCACCCGTGGGGCTGAACATGGGCCTGAACAGCAGGGCCGGGGTGAGGTTGCCGGTTTCGGGTCCACCCTGCTTTTGCTTGAGGTTTGGCCGTGGGCGTAGTTTCTGGAGGCATGAACTCCCGCCGCCGGTTCCTCTCGGCCCTTCCCCTCATCGCCACCGCGCCGGCTTTGGCCGAACGCGGGGATGACAAGGGGGGCGCTGAACTGCGCTTGATGACCTACAATCTCCGCTACGCGACCCTGAAGGGGCCCGAGGCGTGGCCGGATCGCCGCCCGGCCATGAAGACGCTCCTCAAGCAATACGCCCCCGACCTCATGGGCACCCAGGAGGGAGTGTATTTCCAGTTGCGGGAACTGGCCTCGGACCTGCCGGAATACGATTGGATCGGCACCGGTCGGGACGGGGGCAGTCGCGGCGAGTTCATGGCCATCTTCTACCGGCGGGAACGCTTCGAGCCGTTGGCCTACGATCATTTCTGGCTGAGCGACACCCCGGAGGTCATCGGGTCGTCGACCTGGGGCAACCCCAATCGGCGCATGGTCACCTCGGTGCACTTTCGCGACCGTCAGACCGGCAAGGAGTTTCATTTCTGGAACACCCATCTCGATCATGCGCTGCAACCGGCCCGCGAGAAGGGGGCGGCGCTGATCCAGAAGCGCCTGGCCAAGCTGCCGCCTTCCGATCGGGTGATCCTGATGGGTGACTTCAACGCCGTGGCCACCCGCAACACCGTCTATGACGCGCTCACCAAGGACATCGGATTCACCGACTCCTGGTTTTCGGCCGCCCAACGGAAGAACGAGACACTCAATTCCTTCAACGGCTTCGGGCAGTCCACCTTCAACAGTGCCCGCATCGATTGGATCCTCTACCGGGGCGAGGCGGACGTGCCTTGGACCGAGGTGGTGGATCTCACCCCGGGGGGGCGTCAGCCCAGCGACCATTTCCCGGTCTTCACGCGAATGACTTGGAAGTAGGCACCGCCTCAGCTTCGGGGCGGTCGCAGCAGGATCCACACATTGGCTGCCAGGATGCACGAGCCTCCGAGGATCAATCGCAGGTGCACGGATTCGTCGGGGTAGGTCAAGCCGGTCGACCGGGAGATCCAACCGGGTACGAACAGGCACACCAGGCTGGTGAACACCGGTTCGGTGCAATAGAGGAGCCCCGCCTGGGTGGCGCTCACCTTGGGTTGCCAGTGATTGGCCAGCGGGAAGGTGGCCAGGGTGCATCCGAAGAGCAGCAGCGCGAAGAGGGTGACGATCTCGCTCGACTGGACCGCCTTGACGACGTCGCCCGGATGCCGTGCCAGAGCGAAGGCCAGGGGCCAGGCGGTCAGCGCCATCGCGCCGAACATCACGGTGGTCGCCCGGATGGAATCGTTGCCGGCGAAGCGTGGACGTTCGAGCCACAGGATCTGTCCGGCGAAGAGCACCGAACCGGCGAGGGTCTCCCACTCGCCGCGGCCCAGGTGCAGGTGATCCGGGCTCACTCCGGCGAGCAAGGCCGCCCCGAGCCCCACCAGCAGGCAGGCGCCCACGACCGTCCAACCGGGCAGGCGTCGGGCCGTGATCGTCACCCAGATCGGGATCAACACCGCATAGCCCTGCGTCAGGAAGGCCGACACGGAGCCTTCGGTGTAGGCCAGTCCATCCATCTGGAGGATGAGTCCGAGCGAACCGAAAAGGCCGATGCCCAGCCCCTGCTGCCATTCGAGGGCCGTGGGCCGGATGGAAAGTCGGGCTGTTTCCGGGGCTCCGGCGCTGGGCCGTGATCGCCGCCATCGGCACCGGAGTGCATTGCCCACCAGGAACAGTCCTGCGGCGCACGTGAAGCGGCAGGCCACCAGGAGGGTGGAGAGGAACAGGCTGCCGTTGCCCGGAGCGTTGCGCTGGCCCAGTTGCTCGATGGACTTGAGCAGCGGAAAGCTGAAGGCCCACAGGGCACAAGTACCGATCAAGACCAGGGAAGCGATGATCCGGGGATTCATGGAAAGCAGAAACGCCGCCAGGTGGCGGCGTTTCGTGAGGTGCGTGGTGAGACGCGAGTCGGTTACTGGGTGGACACCGTGGTGTTGTCGGCCATCCAGCCCACATCCAGCAGCGACTTCGGATCGCTGGCCGGAATCACGCCACCGAGCGAGATGTAGTTGCCGGTCGCATTGAAGTTGACCTTGGCTTGACTGATCTTGGCGCCCAGCCAGCGGCGGATCTCGGCATGGCCGTCGGAGAAGGAGAAACCGGCCGCTCCGTTGTGGTAGTTGGCCGGTTGGTCCACCACCTTGGAACGTCCAGCTCTGCGCGCATCGGTCATGATGTTGGCGAAGGCCGCGTCATTGATGCTGTCGGGATGCTCGTCGATCAACACCCAGGTCTGAGACGGTTGGACCACGGTCCCGAGCTTGTTGTACTTGCGCCACTTCGTCTGGTTCGGGTTGTAGTCGTAGTCGAGCCAATCGCCGTTGCCCCACACCTGGCTCATGGAGTTGCTGCGGATGCGCGCCACCTTGAGCTGGCCGACGCGGACCATCTGGCGGTCGGCCGGGCACTTGAAGACCGCCTTGGCGCCGCCCACGTACTTGAAGAGCGGGCTGTTGGTGAGGTACCGCTCGTTGGCGCTGTCGGCCGAGTAGTCGATGTTGCCTTGGATCCAGTTCGGGCGGCGATCGCCTCCATCCTGAGCCGACACGGTTCCGTCCGAATTGTCATCGGCGTACAGGCGCCATCCGAGCATGAGCTGCTGGAGGTTGTTCATGCACAGGATGCCGGTGGCCTTGGATTTGGACTTGGCCAGAGCCGGCAGGAGCATCCCGGCCAGGATGGCGATGATCGCGATGACCACCAGCAGTTCGATGAGCGTAAAGCCGCGCCGGACAGCGCGACCCGCAGAAAGTTTCAGGTTCATTGGCAGGCCTAGGGTATACCGGGGGCAAGGCGGCAGGTCAATCCATGCGACGCAGTCGATGCCGGGGCGGGCGGTTTGCGGGCCGCGAGTCGGGGCGTCGGGCCGTCGGGGCGTGGGCTTCTGGGGGTGAAACGAGTTCCGAAAGCCGTTCTCGGGATCGGGCGATTTTCACTTTTCAGGAGAAATCGTTTGCAACTGAAACGATGTTTCCCCATTTTCCGGCCCTCGTTTGGTTCGGGGCGTAGCGTAGCCTG
>JAIXXC010000066.1 GCA_027490985.1 Verrucomicrobiales bacterium | reverse complement strand
TATGCCCGCCCTCTGCTGGAGGCCGTCCGGGCCGGGCAGGTTCCCAAGGCGGCCCTGACGGCCGACCTCGTCCGCCAGTTGCGCTCGCTCAAAGACGCCTCCCTGGCCACCGACCTCACCGGGATCTGGGGCGTGATGAAGGAGACCAGCCCCGACATGAAGGCCGAGGTGGAGCGGGTGAAGAAGCTCTACTGGGCCGGCGGCTCGCAACCGGGCGACGCCCCGCGCGGTCGCGTGGTCTTCAACCAGGTGTGCTCGCAATGCCACCACCTCTTCGACACCGGCGGGAATGTCGGCCCCGACATCACCGGCGCCAATCGCGCCGATCTCGACTATCTGCTGCAGAACATCCTCTTCCCGAACTCGGTCATTCCCAACGAATACCTCGCCTCGACCGTCGAGACGAAAGACGAGCGGGTGCTCACGGGCATGATCAAGTCCCAGGACGCCAACGGGGTCACTCTCCAGACCGCCAACGAGGTGGTCACTCTGCCCCGCTCGGAGATCCGCAAGATCGAATCCACGGCCATCTCGATGATGCCCGAAGGGCTGATCGCCAACCTCACCGAACAACAGACTCGCGACCTGCTCTACTACCTCACCCGCCCGGGTCAGGTGCCCCTGCCGGTCGGCGCAAAATGACCCGGGCCGTCCGGACGGCCCGGACGGTTCAGAGCCGGTTTCCGCCCAGGGGGCCCACGGGCTTCTGGGTGACGCCCGGGCTCTGCAACACCTTGCTGTAGTCGTCGCAGGCCACCGCATACTGGAAACCCTGTCCGGTGCCCGCCGCCCCGAATCGTCCCCGCTTGTCGAGGGCGACGAAGTTGATGCTCAGGTCGTAGCCCTTGGGATCCAGGGAGGCGATGCGGTGCAGCGTGGCCAGACAGGCCTCGGTGGGCGAAAGGCCCTGCCGCATGAACTCGACCACCAGGAATGAGCCGCAGTAGCGCATCACGTTCTCACCGATGCCGGTGGCTCCGGCCCCTCCCACGGTGTTGTCCACGTAGAGCCCTCCCCCGATGATGGGAGAATCGCCCACCCGGCCCGGGATCTTGTAACCCCACCCCGAGGTGGAACAGGCCCCGAACACGTCGCCCGACGGGCTCAGCATCAACAAGGCGATGGTATCGTGATTGGGCGCCTTGGCCTTCTCGGCCTCCTGCGCCTTCTTCCAGTTCTCCCAGGCGGCCTTCTGTCCCGGGGTCACCAATGGCCCTTCCTCGAACTTGCGATCCCGTGCGAAGCGCTCGGCCCCCTCGCCCACCAGCATCACATGACGGGTCTCTTCCATGACCCGGCGAGCGATCGACACCGGATGCTTGAACCCCGAGACCGCCGCGACCGACCCGGCCTTGTGACCGGGGCCCGACATGATGCAGGCGTCGAGCTGGACCACGCCGTGTGCCGCCGGAATGCCACCGAGCCCGACACTCGGATTGGACAAGTCGGCCTCGGCCAGCCGCACCCCCTGCTCCACGGCATCGAGCCCCGATTTCCCCGACCGGAACACCTCCAGCGTGCGGTCGTTGGCCGGCTTGCCGAAGGGCCAGGTCGAGATCACCAGCGGAGCCTTGACCGCGATCTCCCCTTCCCACGGCCCGCGCCGGCCGGAGTTCTTCGCCGGGCCCGACTTGGATGCCGCCGCGGCCAAGGGACCGCCCGTGATGACCGCCAGTGACGAGCCCATGAACGCCCTCCGAGGAATCTTCATGCCGTGAGGCTCTCCAAGAAACGCCCCGATGCAAGCATCCGCGGGCGGGTCTGCGGGGTTTTCGATCGGGTTCCAAACCCGACTGGACTTCGGATCGACTGCGGAACGCGGGGACGATCGACCCCTGAATTTCGAGCCTGTTCAGGGCCTGTGCCCACCGTTACGATCCCTGCCCAGCAGCTATGCCGTCCGAGACGCTCATCATCGTGCCCACTTACAACGAGCGGGAGAACCTGCCCGAGCTCGTGCGCCGTCTCGGGTCGTTGCCCGTGTCGGTCGACCTGCTGGTGGTCGACGACAACTCGCCCGACGGCACCGGCCGCATCGCCGACGAACTGGCCGCGACGCATCCCTGGGTGCATGTCCTGCACCGCACGGTCAAAGACGGTCTGGGTCGGGCCTACGTGGCGGGTTTCCAGTGGGCGCTGGCCCGCGATTACCGGTTCATCTTCGAGATGGATGCCGACTTTTCGCACAATCCGGCCGACATCCCGCGATTCCTCCAGGCGGCCCGGGAGCAGAAGGCCGATCTGGTGCTGGGCTCGCGTTACTCCGGAGGCATCCGGGTGATCAACTGGCCGCTGCCCCGACTGCTCCTCTCGTTGTGGGGGGGCTTCTACACCCGCGTCATCACCGGGATGCCGTTCAGCGATCCCACCGGAGGCTTCAAGTGCTTCCGACGCGAAACCCTGGCCGCCATCGACGTGGCTTCGGTCACGGCCAACGGCTACAGCTTCCAGATCGAACTGACCCACCGGGTGTGGCGACGGGGCCTCGCGGTCGCCGAGGTGCCCATCATCTTCACCGATCGGGAACAGGGCGTCTCGAAGATGTCCCGCGACATCGCCATCGAAGCGGCTTGGATGGTCTGGCGGTTGCTGTTGGAAAACCGCCTCCGCAGACACCCCGACACCGATCAGCACTGAACCGGGGCTTCCGGATCCACAGCCCACCGGGCCCAACGGGCCCGGTGGGCTGGGGCCAAGCCCCCCGCTTGGCACCCCGCGGATCCTGCGGCAAACTCGAAGCCATGCGTTCGCAATCGCTGGCCTTCCTCGAAACCCTCGTCAACACCCCCAGCCCCGTCGGTCACGAGACCCGCGGCCTGCGCGTCTGGCTCGACTACGCCGGTGCGTACGCCGACGAGACCTTCTCCGACGCCTA
>JAIXXC010000171.1 GCA_027490985.1 Verrucomicrobiales bacterium | reverse complement strand
CCGGTGCACGCCTGGTGGTGGGGTTCGGCCCGGCTCCATGATGGATGGCTCACCTTCGCGGTCATCGCCCTCACGTCGGGCTTGTTTGTGCGGTTCCTCGGAAACCGAAGGTCCGGAGCCGAACCGGTCATCCTGAGCCATGCACCCTGAGCGCTCCATCGCCAGCTGGTTCGAGGGCGTCCTGAGTCTGGTCTACCCCACGGTCTGCGCGCTGTGCCACCGGCAACGGGCCGATCATCGCCAGGGCTATGTCTGCGAGACGTGCAGCCTGAGCGTCCGCCGCATCGGGGATCACTGCTGTCAGCGATGCGGCCTGCCGTGGTCCGGGAAGATCGTGGGCCACCATGCCTGCGAATCGTGTCGGGGTGCAAGCGGGTCCTGGGATGAGGCCCGGGCGGCCGTGATCGCCGAGGGTGTCGCGCTGGACTGCATCCATCGCTTGAAATACCGCAAGGAGCCCTGGTTCGCGACGTTCTTGTCGGGCCTGCTGAACGAGGCGGCCGTGCCGGCGCTCAAAGGACGATCGTGGCAGGGCATCGTGCCGGTGCCGCTGCACCGGGCCAAACTCCGGGAACGCGAATTCAACCAGGCCGAACGCCTGGCCGGCCCATTGGCCCGGGCGCTGGACGTGCCGATGGTCACCGACCGGGTGCGTCGTCGCGAGCCCACGGCCAGTCAGGCCTCCCTCAGCCGCGATGACCGGAGTCGCAATGTCCGTTCGGCTTTCGAGGCGGCTCGGACCGATCGCATCCGGGGCTCCTGGATCATCGTGGATGACGTGCTGACGACCGGGGCCACCACCGATGCGGTGGCGGCGGTCCTCAAAGGCCTGGGCGCAGAACAGGTCGTGGTCTGGGCCGTGGCCCGGGCCGTCCTCGAACCGGGCGGGGTGTGGACCGATCCACCTCAACCGGCACTGCCCATCACCTCGAGGGCACCCGGCTCCTGAGGCCACGGCGAGTCGTCCTCCAGGAAAGCTAAGAGGTGGCTCACCCAGCCGGCATCATCGAAATGGAGCGTGAAGGCCGCACGGGCGGGACATCCGGGGATGCGGGCGAAAGTATGGCCGCCGAAGAGAGCGCCCCGGGGTCCGGGAAACGAACCCTCCGCGGCCCGAAGCCGAATGAGCAACGCCGGGCCCAAGCGTTCTCGTCGCCGCACGGTCGCCCCCGCCAACTGCGTGGCCACGGCGGCATCGGGTTCCGAGAGCAGCAGGTGTCTCAACACGGCCCGCTCCCAAGACTCGAGCGGGAACGACCCGGACGAAGGCGTGTCCATCGCCGGGGTCAGAGACGTTTCAACTTGGAACCGGTCTTGGAGTCTTCGACGGTCCAACCCAGCGCCTTGAGTTCGTTGCGCACCGTATCGGCCAGGGCGAAATCGCGGGCCGCTTTGGCGGCGTTGCGCTTCTCGAGCAGCGCCAGGGCGGCGGCCGGAGCCTCCTCGACGGGGCGGGCTCCCAGTCCCATCACCTGATCGACGCGCTTCCAGGCACCCAGCCGCTCGGCCGCAGCGGACGGGCTCAACGAACCCGAGGCCAAGGCCGCGTTGGTCTCCCGGACCCAGTCGAAAATGACCGCCCAAGCCTTGGACACATTGAGATCGTCGTCCAAGGCCGCGATCAAGGCGCTTTCCAAGGGCAACGGCGTGGCAGGATCCCCCAAGGCCGAACCGACCGAACCGGCGGCCTTCTCGGTCAGCTGGGCGACCGTCGCATCCAAGCGGGACAACGCCGATCTCGAAGCCTCAAGGCCTTCGAGCGTGAAATTGAACGTCTCGCGGTAATGGGCGCTGGTGAGCAGGAAGCGGATCTCCCGACCCAGGAATCCCTTGTTCAACAGATCGCGCACGGTGAAGAAGTTGCCCAACGACTTGCTCATCTTCTTGCCATCGACGAGCAGGTGGGCCGCGTGCACCCAGTGTTTCACGAAGGGTCGACCGGCCTGTTGCAAGCCGGCGCCTTCGCTCTGGGCGATCTCGTCTTCGTGATGGGGGAAAGCCAGATCTTCACCCCCGAGGTGCAGGTCGAAGCTCGGTCCGAGGATCGCCATGCTCATGGCCGAACACTCGATATGCCAGCCGGGCCTGCCCTCGCCCCACGGACTCTGCCAGAACACCGGACCATCGGCCGGAACGCGGGCCTTCCAGAGTGCGAAATCGGCGAGGTCGTCTTTATCGTAGGAATCGCCCGAGACCCGTTCCGTGCGCTGTTGGGCCTCCGGATCGAGGGTTACCAACTGGCCGTAACGGCATCCGCAAGCGCGGTATTTGTTGATGCTGAAATAGACCGATCCGTCGCCCGCCCGGTAGGCGATGCCGCGCTGCTCCAGTCGTCCGATGAGGTCGATGATCTGCGGGATGTAGTCGGTGGCCTTGGGCAGGTGGTGCGGTCTCAGGCAGGCCAGCGTCTGCAGATCCGACAGGAACGCCTCGGTGTATTTCCCGGTGAACTCGGCCAGCGAGAGGCCTGTGGCGGCGACCTGGCGGATGATCTTGTCCTCCACGTCGGTGATGTTCATGACGTGGTTGACGCGGAAACCCCGGTACTCGAGGTAGCGCCTCAGGAGATCGGCAAAAACGAAGGTCCGGAAGTTCCCGATGTGACCGAAGTCGTACACCGTGGGCCCGCAGCAATAGAACCCGATGGCGTCGGCCTCCGGAAACAGCGGCGAGAAGGCCTCCACACGCCGGTGAAGGGAGTTGAACAAGCTCAAGGCCATGTGATGGATCGAGAGTATACCGCGCCGGCCCAAAATAGAAAGGCATCGTGCGGCTGGGGATCCTTCCCGAGGCTCGATGGGCATCGACTCCGACAGGGGCCCATCCCAGGCCCGGGTCGGCGGACGCGGGACCGCTCAGGACCACACCGGATCGGGCGGGCCCGGACTTGCTGTAGGCCGCCGGCACGATGGGCCGCCGGCCTTGTGGGTCCTTCGGACTCGCCCTACCCTGACCGCTCACGGTCACACGATCATGCCCCGGACACCCAAGACACCCCCACGGCGCTTCGAAGGCGAGGTCGCCGCTTGGGCTGCGGTCGGCGCGGGTTGGCGTCAACTCTTCGGCAGTTTCGGCGACCTCGGATTCAGCCTCGAGTGGCATGACTTCAACGCGCCCGAGCCCATCGACTGGGCGCGAAGCTTCCACCCCGGCAGTATCGAACTCTGTCTGAATCTGTCGGGAGAGGGTTCCGTGGGCGACGGCACGCGGACCGCCCGGTTCGGCAGCCAGACGGCCGGATTCTACCGACAGGGGCAGTCTCCCCTGTCGGCCGAGCGCGCCGCAGGCCAGACACACCGGTTCATCACCGTGGAATTCCGGCCCGACTTCCTGCACCGCGAGTTGGTCGAAAGCAGCGCCTGGCTCCACCCCCTGATCCGATCCTCGCTGGACACCGAGCCCACCGGTTCAGCCGTTTCCGAACCGGAACCGCTCACCGCCCGCCAACGGGACCTGGTCATGGCCCTCCGACAGCCGCCGGTCCTGGCCGGGGCCCAACGGCTGTGGTATGGGGCCAAGGTCCGCGAGCTGATGAGCGAATTCTTCTTCGCTCCGCCTCCCGACTCCGAACTGTTCTGCCACCGTCAGCAACGCGTGGCCCGGGATCGGGTCGAAACCGTGGTCGAGGCCCTCAGGAAAGACCTCGCCAACCCCCCGACTCTGGAGGCCATCGCCCGCGAAGCGGCCTGCAGCCCGTTCTACCTGAGCCGGACCTTCTCCAAGGAGATGGGCCAGACGATCCCCCAGTACCTGCGGCAGCTGCGCATGGAAAAGGCGGCCACCTTGTTGAAGTCGGGTTCGTTCAATGTCACCGAAGCGGCCCTGGAAGTGGGCTATTCGAGTCTGAGCCATTTCAGTGCGGCCTTCCACCAGACCTTCGGCTGCTGCCCGGGGCTGTATCCGATGGCCACGCCCACCCAACGGTCTTCGGTCCGCAAAAGTTGAGGATCGCCGTGGCTCCTTCCGGTCGGTACGGTCGCCCCACCGTGGCCTCCCAACCCACCAGTGTCCGGTTGCTTCAGGATCTCATCGCGCTGCCCAGCGTGAATCCGGCCTTCTTCAGCGATCCCCGACTGCATGGCGAACACCGGGTCGCCGAATTCCTCGAGACGGCCGCCCGACGCCAGGGCCTCGAGGTGGAAAGTCAGGCTGTGGTTCCGGGTCGTTCGAACCTGCTGGTGCGAGTGTCGCCACGGGGTGAGGTCCGCCATCGGGTGCTTCTGGCACCGCACCTGGACACGGTCGGTGAACCGGCCTACGAGGCACAGCTCAAGCCGGTCGTGCGGGACGGCCGGGTCTATGGCCGGGGTGCCTGCGACACCAAGGGTTCGGTGACCGCCTACTTCCAATCCCTGCTGAACGTGGCCGCTTCGGGTCCGCGTCCGGCCCGCACCGAGATCCTCTTCGTCGGTCTGATCGACGAGGAGAACATGCAGCTCGGTTCCCGACACTTCGCCCAGCACGGGCCCAAGGCGGACCTGGCCATCGTGGGTGAACCCACCGGGCTGGAAATCATCACCGCCCACAAAGGAGATGTCTGGTTGCGTCTGCGGACCGCCGGCCGAGCCGCGCACGGAGCCACTCCGCACCGCGGCAGGAATGCGGTGACCGACATGGCCCGGATCGTCCTGGCCCTCGAGACCGGCTACGCGGCCGAACTGGCCGCACGACCACCCCATCCCCTCCTGGGCCGACCGACCATCAATGTCGGCCGCATCGAGGGGGGCCGGCAGCCCAACATCGTGCCCGCCGAGTGCGTCATCGACATCGACCGCCGGACCCTGCCGGGCGAGACCGATGCCGGCGTGCGCCGGGAGATCAGCGCTCTGTTGAAGCGCCACGGGTTGAAGGCCCACTACGACACGCTGCGGACCAATCCCTGCCCACCGCTCGAAACCAATCCGGATCTGCCCTGGGTCCGGGCCCTCACCCGGGCGGCGCGACGCAAGGTCACTCGGGGAGTCCACTACTTCACCGACGCGGCCGCGTTGGCCGCAGGCGGCACGCCCTCGGTGGTCTTCGGCCCCGGCGATATCGCCCAGGCCCACACCGAACGCGAGTGGCTGGCCATCTCCCAACTGGAGGAGTCGATCCGCATCCTGGAGCGCTTCCTTCGCGGACTGGCCTGAGTGTCCAGAGATCCCATGCGTCTGGCCTTCCTCACCCACGAACCGTACTTCCCGCCCAGCGGGGGAGGATCGGCCGAGGCGATCTATCTGATCGCTGAACTGGTCCGACGGGGTCATGAAGTGCACCTGTTCTGCCCGGTCTTCGAGAATTGGGAATCCGTCGCGGCCGATCACTCCATCCGGATTCATCCTTTCACCGGATGGCCCATGGGTCGCTACACCCGCCTGCGCAATCTCAAGTACCTGCTCTACCCGGTGGCGCTGGCGCATCATGCGCATCGCACCCTGCTGCGGCTTCGCCAGCAGTCCGGGGCCGATTTCCGCTTCGACGCCATCCTCTCGCAGCACACGATTTCCGCGGTGGCTGCGGGACTGCTCAAGCGCCGATGGGGAGTGCCCATCTTCCTCAATTTCTTGGATTACCTCACCGGGTTCATGGAGACCTGGCCCGCGGTGTTCACCCGCACCGGACTGGTCGCAGGGCTCAATCGATACGAACGGTCGCTGCCACGCCGCTTCCGGGCCGATGGGGTGATGACCGTGTCGGCGCCGCTGGCCGAGCGCTTCATGGCGACCGGCTATCCGAAGGAGCGGATCCGGGTCATCCAATACGGGTACGATTCGAACCTGTTCCGGCCCGAGACCGGATCGGACGTCGGGTCGGGACGAACCGGATCGCCGACTCCCACGATCGTGATGCACGGGTCGTTCGACACCCATCACCTCGGGCCCATCGCCCGCGACACCCTGCTGCACCTGCACGCCCGGCGGCCCGAGCTGCGATTCCGCTTCCTCGGCAAACAGACACCGGCCCTCGAACGACTCGCCCGCGAGGTCCGGGCAGCCGCCCCGGGCATCCCCCTCGAGTTGACCGGATTCATCCCCTACGCCGAGATGGCCGGGGCGCTGCGCGGGGCCACGGTGGGCCTGGTTCCCTACGAAGAGTCGCAGGGCGTCCACTGCGCCTTCGTCGCCAAGGCGGTCGAATACCTCGGATGCGGCATCCCGTGTGTGAGCACGCCCTTGGAAAACCTGTCCCGGTACTTCGCCGATGAACCGGCGATCCGATTCTCGGGCTGGACCGGTCTTTCCATGGCCGAAGCGGTCCTCGGGCTGCTGGACCTCCCCGAAGACGAACGTCGCGCCCTGGGCCGCTCCGCAGCGGTCCGGGTCGCGGCCCGCCTCGACTGGAAGGTCGTCGCCGGCCAGGCCGCCGGGTTCATCGAAGAGCGGGTCGGCCTCCCCGAAAGCAGTTGCCAAGCAACCGGTCCGGTTTGAGCGTAGCGCCGTCGATGAGTTCGTGTTCCTCCACGATCGCGGCCCCGGCGGCCCCGATCCCGTTGCTTCCCCGGCGCCGTCTGCCCGAATGGCTGAAGGTGCAATTGCCGACTTCGAGCGCCTTCACGGCCACCCGCACCCTGCTGGACGGGCTCGGCCTCCATACGGTGTGCGAAAGCGCCAAATGCCCCAACCACTGGGAGTGCTGGAGCAAGGGCACGGCCACCTTCATGATCGCCGGTGATCGGTGCACCCGGGCCTGCGGTTTCTGCGCGGTCTCCACTGCCAAGCCGCTGGCCCTCGAGCAGGATGAACCCCAGCGCGTGGCCGAGGCCACCCGGCGCATGGGGCTGAAGCACGTGGTCATCACCGCCGTCGCGCGCGATGATCTTCAGGACGGCGGCGCGGAACACTTCCGCCGGACGATCGAAGCGGTCCGGGCTCTCAATCCCGGGATCGTCGTCGAAGTGTTGACGCCGGATTTCCTCGATCGCGACGACGCCATCGATGCGGTGCTCGCGGCTCGGCCCGAGATCTTCAACCACAACCTCGAGACCGTGCGCCGACTGACCCCGTCGGTGCGTCATCGGGCCACCTACGACCGATCGCTGCGCGTGTTGGCCAAGGTCAAGGATCGCCTGGGTGAGGAGGTCCACACCAAATCGGGCATGATGCTCGGGCTGGGCGAGACCCGGGAGGAGGTCCTCGAGGCGATGCGAGATCTCCGGGAGTCGCGATGCGACATCCTCACGCTCGGGCAATACCTCCAACCCACCCTCAGGCACCTGCCCGTGGTGGATTACATTCCGCCGGCCGTTTTCGAGGGCCTCCGCAGGGAAGGCGAGGCGATGGGATTCATCCATGTGGCCTCCGGGCCGCTCGTGCGCAGTTCCTACCACGCCGACGAGTTCTCCCCGTCTCCGAAGGCATGAGGTCCCGGTTTCTCAGCCGAGTCTGGCTTTGGCTCTGGCTTTGGCTGCCGGTGACCGAGATGACCCGGGCCGCCGATCCCATGATCCCGCACCGCTTCGAGCCCGAGATCCAGCGATTCGAGGCTCTCGACCGAAGGGTTCCGCCACCCCCGCGCCCGATCCTCTTCGTGGGGAGTTCCAGCATCCGATTGTGGACCAACCTGCCCACCACGATGCATGGACGTCCGGTCCTGAATCGCGGCTTCGGAGGATCGACCCTCAAAGACCTGCTCCGATACTTCAGCCGCATCGTGCTGCTCTATGGACCGTCGGTGCTGGTGGTCTACGAAGGGGACAACGATCTGGCTGAAGGCCAGACGCCCGCCGACATCGCCCGGGATCTGGCCGCCTTCCTCGACCGCGCCGAGACGGAACTCCGCGGCACGGCCGTCGTGTTGTTGACCGTGAAGCCCAGCCCCTCTCGAGCGCACCTGATCGGGGCCCAGCAAGAGTTCAACCTGCGTCTGAAGGCTCTGGCCCAAGCCCGCACTCGGGTGGTCGTGGCGGATGTCGCCTCACCCCTGCTGAATGCCGCGGGTGATCCCGATCCCCGGTTCTTCGCGACCGACCAACTCCATGTCAACGCAAGCGGCTACGAGGCCTGGCGCAAACCGGTCTGGGACGCCATCGACATCAGTCTGAAGCGCTGAGTCGCACCCGGAACGGAGACGACGACGCGGCCGAGGCCAGACCGCCTTCGAGATAAGCCTGATACTCGGCCGATTCCAACCGATGGGTTTCGGGTCGGGTCCGAAGCAGGTGCCGGAGTTCCTCCGGATTGCGGGACCACCGGTGTCCGTTGAAGAATTCCATCGGCTCGAACTGGGTCTTGTAGAGCGCCTTCTCGGTGTAGCACGTGCCCAGATGCAGATGCGACAGACCGCTCTCCCGGGCCCAGGCCACCGCCCGTGTCATCATCGCCATGCCCAGGTGCGGCGTGGCCGATCGCAGGTCGTAGAACGCATAGTAGTAGTAGGCCATCCGGGGAGCCTCGAGGTAGAGCAGCGCCACACCACATTCGGCTCCGTCGGGGCTTCCGTTGCGGAACACCAGCACATGGGAAATCACCCGGCCGGCCAGAAGACGGTCCAGGCGGGCCGGTGGCATCACCCCGGCCCCAAAGCGCTCCTCGGCGAAGGCGAGCCAGGCCGCACGCCGCTCCGGGGTGACCTCGAAGGCGTCCCGCGGGACCAGTTCGCAGTGCAGATCACCCGCCTTGCGCAGCACGCGCCGGTTTTCCGACGTGGCCCGCCACTCGCTCAGCACAACGCGCAATTGCCGGCCGAGGTAGAAGCGGGACAGATCCGGGGCCGAGGGCAGGAAACCCGCGGCGAACAGGTCGGCCGGTGTCTCGGGCGGTTCCGGAAATGCCCATACCGCATAGGGGTAGACATAGCGCACGGGGTCGGCGACCGCTTCGGAAAAGACGAGCTTCATGGACGGATCGGACTGAGGAAAAAAACAACGGCTCCGATCGCCCAAGCGCTGGAGCCGTGATTGGAGACGACCGCGAGGGGACGGCTGCCTCCGATTCGGAAGAATCCGGCCGAGTTGGTCAAGGGCACCGTGACTGTCACGGCGCAGGTCGTGCACAGGTTCGGCCAGGCAGCGGTCAAAGCGCTCCGAGTATGGACGGTGGGTGATGATCGACCACCCGACCCCGAGAGCCCCAAGGCATTGCCCGACAACCACATGCTCGGTCGGTTTGGTCTGAGCCCGCGGCCGGCGTGACCAGCCGGGTCCCAAAAAGGCTTCACTGGGAATCCTTCCGGCCTTTTGATCGCGCCCCCGTCACATGCCTGCCTTGAATCATCGCAGAATCGGTCTCCGGTGGAGTTGTCTGCTCCTTTGCCTGTCCCATGCGTTCGCTGCCGATGGACCGTGGCGTCTCAATTCGACTCTGGATCTGCCGGACTGGGCCGACCTGGGTGTCGAACAGCGGACCCGCTACGAGTCGCTCGGCAACTCGTTCCGGGCCGGCCGCACAGGCAGCGATCAGGCACTGGCCCTGAGGACCAGTCTCGTGGGACAGATCAAGACCGAGCCCGTGGGCCTTCTGGCCGAACTCATGGATTCCCGGCAATACCTCTCCGATTCGGGAAGCGCCATCGACACCACGCAAGTCAATGCGGTGGATCTGCTCCAGGCCCACGTGCGTTGGAATGCCGGACCCCTGTTCACCGGCGGAACCCATCGGATCCAGATCGGGCGGGAGACCCTCGATCTGGGCAATCGCCGTCTGGTGGCCCGCAATGCCTACCGCAATACGATCAACGCCTTCACCGGCGTCGACTGGCTTTGGACCTCCGACGGGGGCGGTTCCCTCCGCAGCTTCGCCTTCCTGCCCGTCCAACGCCTGCCCGATGACGCGGCGTCGCTGTTGGACAACCAGATCACGGCCGATACCCAGAGCTTCGGCCAACAGTTCTACGGCGTGTATGCCACTTCACCCCGCCTGACGCTGGACGCGCGACTCGAGGCCTACTGGCTGGGGTTGTTCGAGGACGCCGATCCGACGCGCCGTCACCGTCGGTTGCATACGGTCGGAAGTCGTTATGTCATCGCCCCCAAACCCGGGCACTGGGACTTCGAGGCCGAGGCCTCGCTCCAACGGGGCACCTCACGGGCCAACACCGGCCTGTCACCCGACCTCGACCACACGGCCTGGTTGCTCCAGAGCGGAGGTGGCTATACGTGGGAGGCCCGCGGGACGCCGCGGGTGGGATTCCGCATCGACCAGGCCAGCGGTGATCGCAACCCGGGTGACGGAGAGAACCAGCGCTTCGACACGCTCTTCGGAGCGCGCCGCTTCGAATTCGGACCCACCGGCATCTACGGGGCCATCGCCCGCGCCAACCTGCGTTCCCCGGAGGTCCGCGCCTCGGTGAAGCCGGCCAAGACCCTCGAAACCTCGCTCGCGCATCGCTGGATCTGGTTGGAGAGCCCCTTCGACGCGTTCACGGCGGCGGGTGTACGGGATGCCTCCGGACGTTCGGGTTCCTATGTGGGCCAACAGCTGGAGGCTCGGATCCGCTGGGATGTCATCCCGGGCAACTGCCGCCTGGATACCGGCGTGACGACCTTGTTCAAGGGTTCGTTCCTCGAGCTGGCGCCCAACGCCAATGCGAATGGCGACACGCTGTATGCCTGGGTCGAATGGACCTTCACGTTCTGATCGAAGGTGTCGGTTTGTTCAGTCGGCGTTCGGATCCTCGGTTTCGGATTCCTCCGCGGGATTCGGACCCTTAGGGTAAGCGCTTCATGAGCAAGCCCGCCTGCCCGATGTGCGAAATGACCGACGTGATGGAGCACCCAGGAAAGTGGGAATGCCTCACCTGCGGCCATGAGTGGGAACGCGAGGCCCAGGCCGAGGTTCCCGACGGGCCCCGGGTGGTCAAGGACGCCCATGGAACCGTGCTCAACGACGGCGACTGTGTCATCCTGATCAAAGACCTCCCCCTCCGCGGGTCCTCCGGGGTGCTCAAAGGCGGATCGAAATCCAAGCCCATCCGTCTGGTCGAAGGCGACCATGAGATCTCCTGCAAGATCGACGGCGTCGCCGTCGGTCTCAAGGCCTGCTTCGTGCGCCGGGCCTGAGCCGCTCGGGATCGGCCGGCCCCGGCGCACGGCCGACCCATGGCGGACCCATGACCGCCTCAGGCTTTCGAGTACACCTCGGCGCCCTTTTCGACAAATTCGCGGGACTTCTCTTCGAGGCCCTTCTTGAGCGCCTCTTCGGCAGCCACACCCTGCTCGGCCGCATATTTCCGCACGTCTTCGGTGATCTTCATCGAGCAGAAGTGCGGACCGCACATCGAACAGAAATGGGCGGTCTTGGCCCCTTCCTGAGGCAACGTTTCATCGTGGAATTCGCGGGCGGTGATCGGATCGAGACCCAGATTGAATTGATCCTGCCAGCGGAACTCGAAGCGCGCCTTGCTCAGGGCGTTGTCACGGTACTGGGCTCCCGGATGGCCCTTGGCCAGATCGGCGGCATGGGCGGCGATCTTGTAGGCGATCACCCCATCCTTGACGTCCTTCTTGTTGGGCAGGCCGAGGTGTTCCTTGGGCGTCACGTAGCAGAGCATGGCGCAGCCGTACCAACCGATCATGGCCGCCCCGATGCCGCTGGTGATGTGATCGTAACCCGGGGCGATGTCGGTGGTGAGGGGGCCCAGCGTGTAGAAGGGGGCCTCGTGGCACCATTCCAACTGCTTGGCCATGTTCTCCTCGATCATGTGCATCGGGACATGGCCCGGTCCTTCGTTCATCACCTGGACGCCCTGCTTCCAGGCGCGCTGGGTGAGTTCACCCTGCACCTGGAGTTCGCCGAATTGAGCTTCGTCGTTGGCGTCGGCGACCGATCCCGGCCGCAGGCCGTCGCCGATGCTGAAGCTGACATCGTAGGCGGCCATGATCTCGCAGATCTCGTCCCAGTGGGTGTAGAGGAAGTTCTCGCGGTGATGGGCCAGACACCACTTGGCCAGGATGCTGCCACCGCGGCTGACGATGCCGGTCATGCGACGGGCGGTGAGGGGGATGAACCGCAGGAGCACTCCGGCATGGACGGTGAAGTAATCCACCCCCTGCTCGGCCTGCTCGATGAGCGTGTCGCGGTACACTTCCCAGGTGAGATCCTCGGCCTTGCCTCCCACCTTCTCGAGGGCCTGATAGATGGGCACCGTCCCGATGGGCACCGGCGAATTGCGCAGGATCCACTCCCGGGTGGCGTGGATGTTCTTGCCCGTCGAGAGATCCATCACCGTGTCGGCTCCCCACTTGGTGGCCCAGCGCATCTTCTCGACCTCCTCCTCGATGCTCGACGCCACGGCGCTGTTGCCGATGTTGGCGTTGATCTTCACGAGGAAATTCCGGCCGATGATCATCGGCTCGTTCTCCGGATGATTGATGTTGGCCGGGATGATCGCGCGGCCGGCCGCGACTTCGCTGCGGACGAATTCCGGGGTGATCTCGTTGGGAATCCGCTGGGGAAACCGACGGAAGACCGACGGTGAATAGGCGCTGCCCGAGAGCTGGCTCGAACCGGCGTGCTGCTTGGCCAGATCGTTGCGCACCGGATCACCGGCCAGATCGGCCAACTGGGCGCGACCCATGTTCTCGCGGAGGGCGATGAATTCCATCTCCGGAGTGATGATGCCCGCCCGGGCATAGGCCAACTGGGTGACACCCCGACCCGCCTTGGCCCGGAGAGTCCGGCGACGGTGGGCCGTGAGACCCGGGAATTCCACCAGGCGGTTCTTCTCGGCCTTGCTGGCGTATTCGGCGTGTTTGCCCGACAGGTAACCGTTGTCCTGGGGTTTCACCTCGCGACCGTCGTATTCCTCCACATCACCCCGGGCTCGGATCCAATCGGACCTCAGGGCCGGCAGCCCCTCTTCGGGCCGTCCCGTGAACTGCGGATCGCCCCACGGGCCCGAACAGTCGTACACACGCACCGGGGGATTGGCTTCCTGGGCCCCGCTCACCGTGTGGGTCGGATTCTGGGAGATCTCCCGAAAGGGCACCCGGATGGCCGGATGCAGATTGCCCGGCACATAGACCCGGTTGGAGTTCGGCAACTGCTCGCGGCTATGGGGTTCGAAAGAGGTCTTGGGATCGGCGATCATGATGTGGCGTTTCTCTCGGGCTCTTGAATCGGACCAATCGGACCCATCGGACCCATTGGTGGTCCGCAGACATTCCCCATGGGGAACATCCGCGTTGGAGACCTCAGGCGGACAGGGGAAGGAGAAGGGTTATCCCTTCGCCGGCATGATCCGGATCAGGTTCCACGGGTCGGATGCTGCGGCACCCCTCTCAGCCATGACTTCAACGGCTCCCCGAACGGGCGTCAGTATGGACCCGGGGCCCAACTCCGCCAAAGGGAAAGTGACCGGCTCATCCGGGTCGTGCGGTGGAGCCGATTGGACCCGACTCTAGGTGGCGGGCACGAACCGCTGACTCAGGAGCGACAGCACAAACAATCCCGCATAGAGGGCCATGCCGGCCGGATCGGGAGAGACCGCCAACAGATCCACCAGGCATATCCCGGCCAGGAGACCCGAAACGGTCCGGCCGAAGTGGGGTTGGGAGCGGCCGAGGGTGTGACCGAGGCTCCACACCGTCCAGATCCCCATCGAAACGGCCCCGAGGATCACGGCCTTGCCCGGGTCGTCTCCGTGGACGAGCACCGCAAGCACTGCCGGCACGGCCAGGAACGCCAGCGGCCAATACGCCATGGGCCCCCTCCGGCTCTCCCGGCGGGCGATGTAGCTCAAACCCACGATCCAGGCGGCCAGGGCCAAGGCGGCCCACACGGCCTCTCCGGTGACTCCGCGTTCTCCGATCGAGGCCACAGTCAGGAAGAGGAACCATCGGCAGGCCGCCATGAGCACGGGAGACAGCGTCACCCGTTTGTGAACGGCATCATACAGGATCACCGAGGCGGTGAGCAGTCCGGCCAGCACGGCCGTCACCCATCCTTGGACGGCCAGGCCGATGAATCCGGCGAGGATCAACGACCACCCGACCTGCCAGACCCGCTGTTCGGGCACCTTGCCGGAAGGGATAGGACGCTCGCGACGGAACTGTCGGTCGAACTCGGCGTCGAAGGCGTCGTTGAGGACCATCCCGCCGACGTAGATCAGGCTGGCCGACAGCGTCACCACCGCCCATCGGCCGGTTTCGATGCCGCCTCCGAGAGCGCCTGCGGCCAGACAGTTGGACCAGACGGTCGGCAGGTTGGAGGCTCGGGCCAGAACCAGCCAGGCTTTCCAGGTGGACGTTGTGGAACTCAAGAGGGCGATTCCCTTCCGACCGACCGCTTCAGTCAAGCGTTCGGATCTTGACCCCGTCGACGATACGATTTCCCGAGGCCATATTGGTCACCACCACCACCGTGTTGCCGCGGCGCAGCAGGCCGTCGCCCACCAGTTGAGCCACGGCGACATCGACCGTCTTGTCCGGATGCTCGGAATTGAAGGCGATCACCCGCGGCTGGACCCCCCGCAGCAAGGTCAGCCCGTCGGCGGTGGGCCAACGGTCGGTGAATGCGTAGACCGCAGAATGGCGCGGTCGCATCCAGGCCGCGAACCGGGCCATGTTCCCCCGTTTGGTGAACACCAGCATCGCGTCGGCATTGAGATCATCGGCAAGGCTCACCGCGCTTTTGACCAGCTTCTGTCGCGGCGAGGTGAGCTCGGCTTTTTCCTGGTAGTTGGCTCCTCCGCTGCGCTCGATGCGTCGGGCGATCGTATCCATGACCTCGATGCAGCCGAGAGGGTGTTTGCCCACGGTGGTCTCTCCGCTGAGCATGATGGCATCGGCCTGCTCGAAGACGGCGTTGGCCACGTCGGTGATCTCGGCCCGGGTGGGCAATGGACTCTGGATCATGCTCTCGAGCATGTGCGTGGCGACGATCACCGGTCGGCCGAGCTGTTGGCAGGTCTTGACGATCCGACGCTGGATGATGGGCAGTTCCTCGTAGTTGCACTCGATGCCCAGATCACCGCGGGCGACCATGATCACATCGGCCGCCCGGGCGATGGCATCGAAATGGTTCACCGCGAACTGGTGCTCGATCTTGGCCACGATCTGGGGCTGGTGGGCCGATGGATGCTGTTTGAGGAAGGCCCGCAGCAGCTCGATGTCCTGCGGTTCGCGCACGAAGCTCAAGGCGACATAGTCCACCCCGACCTCGAGGCCCAACCGGATGTCTTCCTTGTCCTTGTCGGTCAGCGCCGGCAACGAGACATGCACTCCGGGAAGGTTGATGTGCCGGCGACTGCCGAGGGTTCCCTCGGTGAGCACCTCGCAGTCGACCGAATCGGCGGTCTTGGAAAGGATCCGCATCTTCATCTCGCCGTTGTCGACGATCAGGGTGTCGCCGGCGTGGACATCATCGGCGAATTGGTCGTACCCGACGCTGGTCCACTTGCCTTCGGCGGGCACCTTCCCCCGGACGGTGAAGGTGAAGCGCTCGCCGACCGACAGGTTGATCTTCTGGGCGACATCGCCCGTCCGGATCGAGGGTCCCTGGGTATCCAAGAGGATGCCGACGGCACGTTTGTGGCGCTCGGCCAGGCTGCGGATGTCTTGGACCACTCGACGAACCCACTCCGGCTTGGCGTGGCTCATGTTGAGCCTCAAGACATTCGCCCCCGCCAGAATCAGGCGCTCCAGCATCTCCGCCGAATCGGTGGCAGGACCGAGGGTGGCGACGATCTTGGTCTTCCGGTAGCCGTGCATGCTCATGGTGGGTCTTGTGGATTGTCTTGCGCCCCAAGCATCACCCGTTCCGTAGTACGGTCAACGGCCCGGTCAACGGCCCGGTCGACAGCACTTGGCAAAGGGGCCCAATCTCCCGAAACTTACCGAACGAACCGATGTCCACCGAATACACCCAACTGCTGGATGCCACGATCGCGCATCTGGAGGCTCTCAAAGAGCGGGGCATTTCCTGGATCCCCGTTCGGCGAGAGACGCTGCTCTCGGTCCAAGCCTCATCGGGCAAGCCGTCTCACAAGGCGGCGACCCGACCTGCCTCGCCGATCGAGAGCCGAGATACGGTCCCGGTCCTGCGTTCGAACCCGGTCGTTCTTCCAGAAAACCCGTCCGCTCCGGCACCGGCACCGCGGCTCGCCCCGACTCCGATCCGGTCCGAAGCGGCCTTGTCACGCTGGTCCAAGGCGGTGTCTCCGATGAGGTCAGTGGTTCCGGTGACCCCGTCGCGAGTCGCGGTGGCTCTCCCGCCGCCGTTGCCGCCAGAAGAGCGCGCACGGGCGATGGCCCTCCTGCGCGAAGAGGCTCTTGCTTGTACCCGATGTCCCCATCTGGTGGGTTCTCGCAGTTCGGTCGTTTTCGGGGTCGGTGATCTCCAGGCCCGGATTCTGTTCGTCGGAGAGGCTCCCGGAGCCGAAGAAGATCTCAGCGGAGAGCCCTTCGTGGGCAAGGCGGGCGAACTGCTCACCAAGATCATCACCGCCATGGGGCTGGGTCGCGATTCGGTGTTCATCGCCAACATCCTGAAATGCCGGCCCGATACTCCCGGTTTGGCCTCGGGGAACCGCAAACCCCGACCCGAGGAAATGGCCACCTGCATACCCTGGCTCGAACGTCAGATCGATCTGGTGCAGCCCCAAGTCATGGTGGCCCTCGGGGCCACCGCGGTTGAAGGCCTTCTCGGCAAGGGTGCGGCCGGCATCACCCAGTTGCGGGGTTCTTGGCAGGATTACCGCGGCATTCCCCTGATGCCCACGTATCATCCGGCGTATCTGCTCCGCAATCAGGCCCTCACCGAAAAGCGCAAAGT
>JAIXXC010000279.1 GCA_027490985.1 Verrucomicrobiales bacterium | reverse complement strand
GCCGGGGTGGGTTCGGCGCGGGCACGGCTGTTGGCCAAACGGGGCATCCTCACCGTGGGAGACCTGCTGCTCGATGCGCCGCGACGCCACGAAGACCGACGCCAGTTCAGCAAGATCCGCGACCTTCAGGAGGGCCAAAAGACAACGGTGTCGGGCAAGGTCATCGCGATGGGCAACAAGTCCTTTGCCCGCACCGGGCGCAGCGTTTTCGAAGTCATCCTCGACGACGGCAGCGCTCACCTCCATTGCCGCTGGTGGAACCTACCCCAGATGGAGCGCTTCTTCGATGTGGGCGATGAACTGGTCGTCCACGGCAAGGTCCGCTCACTGCGCCCCTTGGCCATGGACCACCCGGAGACCGAGACCCTCTCGTCGGTCACCCGCGAGGCCGAGCCCGAGACCACAGCCCCGGGAACGGTCGACCCCGCCGAAGAACCCAGTCTGCACGTCGGCCGCTGGGTGCCCCTCTACAGCCTCACCGATGGGCTGACCCAGCGGGCGCGCCGGTGGATCGCCTGGAACGCGCTGAAGGCCTTCGGTGATCGCATCCCGGAGTCCGAGCCCGACCTGCTCGCCCAGGCCTGCCAGGCGGGATGGACCGCCGCTCGCGACGGTCAGCAGGAGATCCCCCTGTTGGCCCAAGCGTGGCCTTCACGCGCCGAGGCGATCCGCAACCTGCATTTTCCGCCCTCCGACACCGATGCCGAACGGGCGCGGCAACGGCTCGCGCTCGACGAGTTCATCGCGCTGCAATTCGACATCCAGCGCCGCCGCCTCAACCTGGAATCCAAGGCCACCGCCCTGCCCTGCCAAGGCGACAATTCGCGGATGCGCCCCTTTCTGGCCGGTCTCGGCTTCCGCCCCACCCAGGCCCAGGCCCGGGTGTTGCGGGAGATCCGCGAAGACATGGGCGGCACCGTGCCCATGCGCCGACTGCTTCAGGGCGACGTGGGCTCGGGCAAGACGCTGGTGGCGGCCGCCGCGGCGTTGATGGCCATCGAAAGCGGCTATTCGGCCGTGGTGATGGCACCCACCGAGATCCTTTCCCACCAGTTGCACGCCAACTTCCGACGGTGGCTCGAACCCCTGGGAATCCCCGTCCACCTCTGGACCGCCAACACCAAGTCGCGCTCCGAACCCGGCTTGAATCTGGGCTTCAGCGACGTGGGCCTCACCGTGGGCACCCACGCCCTCATCGAATCGGGGTTCCTGCCCGAACGGCTGGGCTTGGTGATCATCGACGAACAGCATCGCTTCGGCGTGGCCCAACGGGAGCGCCTCCTGCGCAAGGGCCGCTACCCGCATCTGCTGGTGATGACCGCCACACCCATCCCGCGCACCCTCGGGCTGACCTTGTACGGTGACCTCGACATCAGCGTGCTCGATGAGAAGCCCCCGGGGCGCGGCAAGATCCGGACCCACCTGCGGACGCCCGATGCGCTGCCCAAGGTGTGGGCCTTTCTCCGTCGGGAGATCGAGCGCGGGCATCAGGCCTATATCGTGTATCCGCGCATCCTCGACAACGGCGAGGAGGACGCCAAATCCGTCGAGACCGAGTACCCCCGGATTTGCAAGGCCCTGGAACCGCATGCGGTCGGGAAGCTGCATGGACGGATGCCCCCCGAGGAGAAGGAGCGCGTGCTATCGGAGTTCCGCGCCGGACGGGTCCAAGCCCTGGTGGCCACTTCGGTCATCGAGGTGGGCATCGACGTGCCGCAAGCCACGCTCATGCTCATCGAGAACGCCCAGCAATTCGGATTGGCCCAGTTGCACCAATTGCGCGGACGGATCGGGCGTGGGGCTGCCGAGAGCCATTGCATCCTCGTGAGCGGCAAGGCGGCGACGTCCTCCAAGGGGCTCTCCGTTCCGGTGCTCCCGGATCCCCGGCTGAAGGCCTTCTCCGAGACCGACGACGGATTCGAATTGGCCGAATTGGATTTCAAGATCCGGGGTGTCGGAGAACTGACCGGGTTGGCCCAGAGCGGTTCCGATCACCTGCGCTTCGGCAGCCTCATCGAAGATCGGCCGCTCGTGGAGTTCGCTCGACGCCTGGTGCGGGATCACCTGCGCCGCCCCGGAGCCCGAGAGGTCACCCGAGAGGTCACCCGAGAGGTCACCCGAGAGGTCACCCGAGAATTAGCTCGAGAATCTGCCAGAGAATCTGCAACTGACCCCGGCCCCGCTTCCCGATAGCGTCACTACCCCATGGAGGCCTCCCACATTCAGCGCATCCGCGAGGATCCCTGGCGGGTCTTCAAGATCATGGCGGAATTCGTCGAATCGTTCGACACGCTCTCGCGCCTGCCGCCGGCGGTCACCTTCTTCGGATCGGCACGGAGCCGTCCGGAGGATCCCTGCTATGCCATGGCCGAGACCATCGCGGCCGGGTTGGCCAAGGAGCGCTTCGCGGTGATCACCGGAGGTGGACCCGGCATCATGGAAGCCGCCAACAAAGGGGCCTCGCAGGCCGGGGGCATCAGCGTCGGGCTGAACATCGTGCTGCCCAAGGAACAGAAGCCCAACGCGTATTCCAATGTGGGCATCCATTTCCATTACTTCTTCATCCGGAAGGTGGCCCTGGTGAAATACAGCGTGGCCTTCATCTTCATGCCGGGGGGCTTCGGCACCATCGACGAACTCTTCGAGATCGCCACCCTCGTCCAGACCCGCCGCGTCCCGCGTTTTCCGCTGATCCTGGTGGGGCGGGATTACTGGAAGGGGCTGCTCGACTGGCTCAAGACGACTCTGGAGGCCAAGGGCATGGTCTCGCCCGGCGACCTCGATCTCTTGAAACTGGCCGACACCCCGGACGAAGTGCTGCGCATCATCACCGATTACCGGGAGATGGTGGGCATCCCGGAATCCGTGCCCGAGGCCTTCCGCTGAGCCACCGGGAGATTCACCGAACCTTTACGTTCACGACACCGATTCGATAACATCACCCCTCGACATCACTCCCATGATTTCACTGCAACG
>JAIXXC010000051.1 GCA_027490985.1 Verrucomicrobiales bacterium | reverse complement strand
TTGGAACTCGAATTGCCCCTGTCGCTGATGCAGCTCTACCACACCGGTCGGTTGTCGCTCTCGGGCGTGCTGGAAAAACTGACCATCAATCCGGCCCGGTTCCTCAAACTCTCCGAAGGCCGGGGCACGCTCTCGGTGGGGGCCTGGGCCGACATCACCCTGTTCGACCCCGACGCGACGTGGGTATGCGACCGCCGCGACACGGCCAGCCTGAGCCAGAACAATCCCTTCCATGGATGGCCCATGAAAGGCCGGGTCACCGGAACCGTCGTGGGCGGTCGGTCTGTCTACACGGCGAGCCGCTGATCGCTCGGTCGGACTGCGGGTTGCCGACGGGTTGGCCCCGGGTTCAGGCCCGCCGGTTTCGGCTGGCTGGAGGTGGGGTCATGGTGTTCCTCTAGACCCATGAGTTCTTGGCGAAGGGGAATGCTCAAAGCGGCGTGGGCGCTGGTGATTCCGTCGCTGGTTTGGGCCATGGATCCCCAACCGGCTCCTCCGGCCATCCGACTCTCACCCGGTCTGGCCGAGGCCCCTCGGGCCAAGCGTCTCGACGGGCCCGCCGCCGTTGCGGGGTGGCGGCAATACTCCATCGGGGACCCCACTTCCGAAGAACAGGTGTATCTCGAATACATCAACCGGGCTCGGGCCTTGCCTTGGGAAGAAGGGTATCTGCTGGCGACCACCCCGGATCCGGACATCCAGTTTGCCTACCGGTTTTTCGGCGTCGATCTCCAGCGGGTGGTCGATGAGATCGCCCTTTACCCACCGCAGCCGCCGCTGGCCTTCGAACCGCGGTTGATCGGCATCGCCCGCGGCCACAGCGAGTACATGCTGAGGAACGCAGTCCAGGAACACGAGGAACGTGATCCGCTCACCGGTGCCCTACTCAACACGACTTCGTCGCGCCTGGTGGGCAGCGGCTATCCGCTGAGTGCGGGAGGCGAAAGCGTCTATGCCTACGCCCAGTCGCCGTTGGAAGGGCACGCCAGTTTCGAGGTCGACTGGGGGTATGGCGATGGCGGTGTCCAACGCCCTCCGGGCCATCGCAACAGCAACCACGACGGCGCGTTCCGCGAAGTGGGTGTCGGGGTGGTGCATGGCGCACGATCGCGGATCACACCCGCGGTCACCAACATCGTGGGGACCAACGTGGTCATCACGCCCGCGGTGACCAACACCGTCGGGCCCGGACTGGTGACGATTGATTTCGCATCACGGGCCGATCTGCCGCCTCTGGTGACCGGGGTGGTGTATTACGACTTCAACACCAACGGATTCTACGACGTGGACGAGGGCGTGTCCGGAGTGCGTGTCGAGGGGCCGGCGTCGGGTTGGTTCGCGACCACCGGGCGTTCCGGAGGATACGCCATTCCGGGTGTCGAGGGTTCCCAGACGCTGCGATTCCTCGGTGGCGACCGCGAGTTGGGTTCGAAGACCGTGACGGTGCTGGTGGGCAAGAACGTGAAGCAGGATCTGGCGTTGCCCTATGCGGGGACGCGCGTGTCGGGACCCACGGCCGCCTCGTCGGTGGGGCTCAACGTGTTCCGGATCGAGCCGGTGCTGGGAGCCTCGGGCTACGAATGGCATTCCATGCGTTGGGATGCCTTCACCGGGGTCGAGGGGGCCGAAGACGGTGCGGTGCGGTTCCAGTTCAGCGGTCTCGACGGCTGGGATCCGGTGAAGATGGGCACTCCCGCGTCGGGAACCCATTCGTTCCAATTGGTCCACACCAACGGGCTTGATCAGATCCTCCGCTTCAAGCCGGTCATCCGCCCGACGGCCGGGGCCGAGATCCGGTACAAGTCCTACCTCGGCTACACCACCACCAACCAGATCGCCTCGGTCGAGATCTCCACCAACGGCACCCAATGGACTCCGCTGCTGCAAGAACGGGGCAGGGGCATTTCGGTGACCCCGACCGGCAGTTATCTGGCCCGATCCGTTTCCCTCGCCGCCTGGGTGGGGGTCGAACTCCAGGTGCGGTTCCGGTTCTTCGTCGAACCGGTGGAGGGCGCGCGCTTCTACAGCCAGACCCAGCCGTCGTTCGGGTGGTCGTTCGACGATATCCAATTCGCCAATGCCCTGGTGGGCACCGAGCCGGCCACCCACGCTCTGGCCCTCGGCGAACCGTTCGTCTTCCTGGCTCCATCGGCCGGGCGTTATGAACTCAAGGCCCGCCCCCGTTTTGGAGGTCAGGATCTGCCGTATTCCACGCCGCTGGTGGTGGAGTTCTCACCGACGGCCGCCGCTTCGGGGACGGTGGTGATCGAGGGGATCCGCCGGAATGAACCGGGTCAGATGCTCATCGACTTCGCCCTCACCTCGGGGGTCGCGCGGGAATGGGTGCTCCTGGGCCGGGGTTCGCTCACCGACGCGTGGCAGACCCTCAGCGGGGCCACGCTCACCGACCGCGGATCCGGACGCCTCACCTGGGTGCATTCGCCGCCGGCAGGAAATACCTTCTATCGGGTCATGGCCCGATGAAGGAAGTTCGGGCGGTGGGTTCCGATTCCGGGTTCCTGCCGCGGTCGTGGCGGGAGGGAAGACCCCTTAAGAGGGATGGAAGCCCGTCTAATATCGTCTCGGAACGTTTGACGTTACGAACCGGAGGCCATTATCTGGCCCTGTGGAATTCCTGAAACCCCGAGTTTCTACGGTGACTTTGCTCCAATGAATCTGCTCCAACGCATCTGGCGATCCTCCCTCGGGAAGAAGTACCTGATGGCCCTGACCGGCCTGGCGCTCTTCGGCTTCGTGGTGGGGCATCTGGTCGGCAACCTCCAGGTGTTCGGCAACCCGGAGTTGATCAACTCCTATGCCCACTTCCTGAAATCCAAGCCCGGGCTCCTGTGGGGGGCTCGCTTGGGCCTGCTCGCCACGGTGGCCATCCACGTGGCCGCGGCCGTCACCTTGAGTGCCGCCAACAAGGCCGCCCGCCCGGTGGGCTACGCGGGCGGTTCGGCCTACGGTTCGAGCTGGCGTTCCCGCTACATGCTGGTCAGCGGTCTCGTGATCCTGGCCTTCGTGGTCTATCACCTGCTGCACTACACCGTGCAGTTGCCGGCGGTGAATGGCGGACTGGATTTCCACTCGCTCACCACCCGATTGGCCGACGGCACCCAGGTGCAGGATGTCTACGCCATGATGGTGCACGGCTTCCAGGTCGGCTGGGTGTCGCTGTTCTACCTGATCGCCCAATCCCTCCTGTTCATCCACCTCGGGCATGGACTGGCCTCGATGTTCCAGTCGCTGGGCTTTCGCAATCATGTGTGGGGTCCGCGGATCGCCGCCTTCGCGAAGGTGGCCAGCTTCGTGATCTTCCTGGGATATGCTTCGATTCCGGTGGCGGTGCTGACCGGAATGGGGGGCGACTACGTCAAGAACCTCAAGAAGGCGCCGACCACCACCACGGAGACTCTTCGCTGATATGGCCACGCTCAATTCTCAGATTCCCGCCGGTCCTCTGTCCGACAAGTGGGAGAAACACAAGTTCAGCACCAAGCTGATCAACCCGGCCAACAAGCGGAAGTACAAGGTCATCGTGGTCGGTGCCGGTCTGGCCGGTGCCAGCGCCTCGGCGACCTTGGCCGAGTTGGGCTACGAGGTGCACAACTTCGTGTTCCATGATTCCCCCCGTCGCGCCCACTCGGTGGCCGCACAGGGTGGCATCAATGCCGCCAAGAATTACCAGAACGATGGTGATTCGGTGCATCGCCTCTTCTACGACACCATCAAGGGCGGCGATTACCGCGCCCGTGAGGCCAACGTGCATCGCTTGGCCGAGGTGTCGGTGAACATCATCGACCAGTGCGCGGCCCAGGGTGTTCCCTTCGCCCGCGAGTACGGTGGGTTGCTCGACAACCGCTCGTTCGGCGGCGCGCAGGTCTCCCGGACGTTCTACGCCCGGGGTCAGACCGGCCAACAGCTCCTGCTCGGCGCCTACTCGGCGCTCAACAAGATGATCGGCGCGGGCGGGGTCAAGTCGCACACCCACTCCGAGATGCTCGACCTGGTGGTGGTCGACGGCCACGCCAAGGGCATCATCGTCCGCAATCTGCAGACCGGCGAGATCACCCGGCACAGCGCCGACGCGGTGGTGTTGGCGACCGGCGGCTACGGCAACGTCTACAACCTGTCGACCTACGCCCGGGGTTCCAACGTCACGGCCAGCTGGCGCGCCTACAAGCGCGGCGCCTGCTTCGGCAACCCGTGCTACACGCAGATCCATCCGACCTGCATCCCGGTGTCGGGCGACTACCAGTCCAAGCTCACGCTGATGTCGGAGTCGCTGCGCAACGACGGCCGCATCTGGGTCCCGAAGCGCAAGGAAGACTGCAACAAGAACCCGGCCGACATCGCCGAGGGCGACCGCGACTACTACCTCGAGCGCATGTACTCGGCCTTCGGCAATCTCGCGCCGCGCGACATCGCCAGCCGGGCCGCCAAGTACGTCTGCGACGAGGGGCGGGGCATTGGTGACACCGGGTTGGGAGTCTATCTCGACTTCGGCGACTCCATCAAACGCTTGGGTGAGGGCAAGGTGCGCGAGCGCTACGGCAACCTCTTCGCGATGTATCATGAGATCACCAACGAAGACGCCTACAAGACGCCGATGCGCATCTATCCGGCGGTCCATTACACGATGGGCGGTCTTTGGGTGGACTACAACCTGATGAGCAACATCCCCGGCCTGTTCGTGCTGGGTGAGGCCAATTTCTCCGATCACGGGGCCAATCGCCTCGGGGCCAGCGCCCTCATGCAGGGTCTCTCCGACGGTTACTTCGTGCTCCCGAGCACCATCACCACCTACCTGTCCACGGTGAAGGCCGGGGGCCGTCCGGCCACCGATCGCGGCGAGTTCAAGCAGGCCGAAGAAGACGTCCGCGGGTTCATCCGTCGGGTCACGGCGAGCTCCGGTAAACGCACACCCGACAGCTTCCACAAGCAACTGGGCAAGATCATGTGGGAGTATTGCGGCATGGCGCGCAATGCGGCCGGCCTCCAGAAGGCCATCCAACTCATCGGCGACCTGCGCGAGGAGTTCCG
>JAIXXC010000190.1 GCA_027490985.1 Verrucomicrobiales bacterium | reverse complement strand
TCCCGACGCAGGAAATCCACCGACGAACCCCCGATGCCCGGTCGCAACCGGAACACGTGTTCCAACAACCACACACAGGCCACGCAATGGATGGCCGGCACCCGGAACGTGACCTTGGTTCGATGGTCGTCCGAGTAATCGATCAGGGCCGAACGCACCTCCGGTGTGTCGAGGAACGCGAATCGATCCTGTGCGTCGGCCCCTCCGCCACGCACCCCCTGGGCCCCGCCCAACCGATAGAACTCGTCCAGCCCCCCTTCGCTGAGCAGCTCGAAGACCGCCTTACACCCCGCACAGCAGAACTGCTTCCCGGACCCGTGCAGGGGACTCTCTCCGCACGGCAGACCGCAGTGCGAACACGCCGACGATCGCGGGGAAGCGGTTTCCCCGGAGCGGGTGGTTGTCTCGGTATCGACCAGATCCAATGTGGGCACGGCACCGGCACTGTGCGAATGGCTCCGACGGCCGACTGCCCCGATCTTGGCCTCCCGACGGCAGGATTTGTCCGATCACCCGGTCAGACCCGGAACGGCGCTTGCCGCCGGAGCGCCGGGGACGCACCGTTCAACTCCATCCTACCATGAACCGCGTGCTTCTCTCCATGCTGTCGGCCGCTGTGGCGACGGCGCTCCTCACCACTCCCGTCCTGGCCGCCGACAAGAAGGCCAAGAAGTCCGACAACTCGGACAAGGAATCCTGGCAGCCCCTCTTCGATGGCAAGGACACCTCGAAATGGCGCGGCTACAAGGCCACCGCGTTCCCGGCCAAGGGGTGGCGCGTGGAGAACGGCACCCTGCGCCACGTCGCCGGTGAGGGCGGCGGGGATCTGATCAGCGTGGACAAGTTCGCGGATTTCGAGCTGCGCTTCGACTGGAAGGTCGCCCCCGGCGCCAACAGCGGCGTGATCTACCGGGTCACCGAAGACCACAACGCCTCCTACGAAACCGGGCCCGAGTATCAGGTGCTCGACGACTCCAAGCACGGCGACGGCAAGAACCCCAAGACCAGCGCGGCCGCCCTCTATGCCCTGATCGCCTGCAACGCCGACAAGGCCCTCAACCCGGTGGGCGAGTGGAACAAGGCTCGCATCGTGATCAAGGGCAACAAGGCCGAGCACTGGCTCAACAAGAAGAAGGTCGTCGAGTACACGTGGGGTGGCTCCGAGACCCAGAAGCTCATCTCCGAATCGAAGTTCAAGGGCATGCCCGGCTTCGCCAAGAACGCCTCCGGCCACATCTGCCTGCAGGACCACGGCGACGACGTGTGGTTCCGCAACATCAAGATCCGCACCTTCTGACATCCCGGGTCCTGTTTCCGTCGCAAGGCCCGTCGAAAGCCCCTTACCGCCCGAGTGAATCCCATCTATTGGGACTACAACGCCACCACGCCGCCGGACTCCCGGGTCCGGCAGGCGATGGAGCCGTTCATCTCCGAGGTCTGGGGCAACCCCTCGAGTGTCCATGCCACCGGGCGACGGGCTCGGGCCGCTCTGGATGATTTCCGCTACCGTCTGGCCACCGCGTGGCGCTGCCGCCCCAGCGAAGTGGTCTTCACCGGGGGCGGCACCGAATCCAACAACCTGGCCGTGCTGGGAACGGCGCGACTGGCCCGATCACGCGGCCGGGCCCATCTGGTGGCTTCCCCGGTGGAGCACCACGCGGTGCTGCATGCCCTGAAGTACCTGGAGGCCCACGAAGGATTCCAACTCACACTGCTCCCGGTGGATCATCACGGCCGCGTCTGCGCCGAGGCGGTGGCCGAGGCGCTCCGCCCCGACACGGCCTTGGTCTCGGTGATGGCGGCCAACAACGAGACCGGCACGGTGCAACCGGTGGCCGAGATCGGACGCCTGTGCCGGGAACGGGGCGTCCCCTTCCACACCGACGCCGTCCAGGCCTTCGGGAAGCTGCCCTTCGAGCGCATCGACCAGTTCGAGGCCGATCTGGTCTCCGTGTGCGCCCACAAGTTCCACGGACCCAAGGGGGCGGGGGCTCTGTTCATCCGCTCCCCCCTGCTCCCGCATCCGATCCAGCATGGAGGAGCCCAGGAGAACGAACGGCGGGGCGGCACCGAGCCCCTGGCCGGGGTGGCCGGTCTGGTGACCGCCTTCGAGTGCTTCGTGCCTCAACCGGTCTTTCCCGCCGACCGATTGCGGGCCTGGACCCGACGACTGGCCTCGAGCGTGGCCGCCATTCCCGGCGTCGAGTGCCACAGATGCCCGGACAACCGCTTGCCCAACACCCTGGCCTTCTCCGTCGAGGGCACCGACAGCATCTCGCTCCTGGCCAACCTGGATCTGGAGGGCGTCTGCGCGTCGAGCGGTTCGGCCTGCACGGCCGGTTCGGTCGAACCGAGCCATGTGCTGCGGGCGATGGGGGTGCCGGAGTCTCGCGCCAAGGCCCTGGTGCGCTTTTCGCTCGGCCGCGACTCCACCGAAGACGAAGTGTCCCGGGTGGAGCGGCTGTTGCCCGCCCTCATCGCCCGGTGCCGGAGCTGAGTCGGGTTGCCCGATCGCCCAGCCCCGCGGTCCCGCTCACACGGGCGTGTGGATCCAGGGGGTGGGGTCCACCGCGAAGTCGGCCAGCAGGGCGGCCTGCTGCGCGGCGGGAATGGGCAGGAACTTGCCGGTGGCCTCGGTATGGACGACCCCGTCGGGACCCACCACCTCGCCGCGGGTCAGGAACAGCCGCCCCCGACGATCGGCCGTGAGTTCGGCCCGGACCCGCATCGGAATCCCCGGGGCCACCGACCGCAGGAACCGCACGTTGAGTTCGGCCGCGAAGGCGAAGGATCGGGTGTTCACGCCGATCACCCAGGCCATCACTTCGTCCAACACGGTGGAAAGCAACCCGCCATGCACCACGCCGCTGAAGCCGCAGTGCTCGGCCCGGAACCGCACCGGCACCTCCACGGTGCGACCATCGCTTTGCAAGGCCAGTCGTAGCCCGGTGGGATTGTCGATGCCGCACACGAAGCACCCCCGGGTGACCGGAAGGGTTTCCCACGAGCGCTCCCCGGGAGAGGAATCAGGATCGGACATGGCTCAGAGTCATTCCCAAGGCCAGCAAGGCGATCAATCCGAAGTAGGCGATGCCCACCGTCCAGCGTTGCCGGGGCTCGATCTCGAAGAACCGGCGCGACTCCTCGTCCCGTGCCCGGAAGAGTGAGAACAACCGCGGCAGACCCATGATGAGGATCATGATCAGCAGGGGGCTGATCCAACCCCGGGTCATCGCCTCGTGGACCAGGTAGGCGATCATGACGCCGTAGCCCGCCACCCACAGCCAGGGCGACAAGGCGGTGACGATGCGCCCGCCATCCAGGAAACCCACCGGGGCCAGATTGAAGAGGTTGAGCATGAAGCCCGAGTAGGCCAGGGCCGACCAGAACGGATCGCCGGTGGCCACGTGGATCAAGAAGCAGACAGCCGCGCCGACGGTCCCGAAAATGGGCCCACCGATGCCCACCACGGCCTCGATCCAGGCATTCCGGGGAGCCTCCTTGAGAGCGATGAACGCGCCCATGAACGGAATGAACACCGGAGCCCCGACCCGGAGACCCAGACTGCGGGCGGCCACCAGATGCCCCAATTCGTGGACGAAGATCAGCACCACGAATCCCAGCGCGAACTTCCAGCCCCACAGCAGCGCGTAGGCGCCCACGCTCAGGAGCATGGTGCCGCCGGTCTTGAGAAAAGCGGGCAGGAACTTCAGGAACGGCATCAGCACCAACAGCTTCGAGCCGAACTTGAGCACCGCGGCCACCCCGAGGGCGATGGGACCCCAGAACCCTTTCTTCTTCGGAGGCACGGGCGTGGTCATCACCGGAGGACGGTCATTGCCGGACAGGCCGGGCGAACCCGGTAGAACCGGGGGCTTCGGATCGGAGGATGGAGGGGCATCGTCCATGAGACCCAACCCGACTCCAGTGGCGTCAAAACCGCAATCCAATTGCTTTCGCCGGTTCAGACGGTTCAAACCGTTCAGACCCTGTTGACCGAATGGCGGAACAGGATCACCACACCGGTCATCCGCACTCACCAAAAAGCCCCGCTAGCGAGGCCACCTCCAGGGGGAACCGGTCACCGGGGCGGGGCGGCGAGCATCGTCTCCTCGGCGGGAAACGGAGGCTTGCGCGAAGGGGTGAGGGCTTTCTGCACCAACCGCCGCCAAGCCGCTCGGTCATTGGGGCTCATGGCCTTCCAGCGCTCGGCCCGCCGCAGGAATTGCTCGCGCTCGGCCGGGCTCAGCGCCTCGAATTTCTGGAAGCCCCGCACACAACGCTCCCGGGCCTCGGGCGTCAGTGCCGCGAAATCGCTCAAGGCCCGTTCCATCTGCTGGCGCTCCGTCTGCGACAGGGTGCCCAGAGCGGCCTCGCGCTCCGAAGCCTTGAGGTCGAAGAACCGAGAGAATGCGGCGGCCTTGCGGGCCCGCTCGGCCGATGGCAGGGCCAACCAGCGCTCCATCTGCTCGCGGGCCGCCTGCTGGGCGGCCGGCGGCAAGGTGGCCACGTAGGCCTCGGCGCTCCTGCGATCGGGTTCCGCCCCGGCCTGCCGCACGAACCACGACAACCGGCGCTCGCTCTCGAGGACATCGCGCCGCTCGGACTCGGGCAACTGATCCCAGGCGGCCAAGCGCTCCTCGATCCAGGGAAGGTCTTCTTCGGGCACCGACGCCATGACGGGGCCGCGCTCCGAAGGGCTCAGCGGCAAGAGGGTGCGCAACGAATCCTGGAACTGCGCCAAGCGCAGTCGGATCTCCCGCTCGTCGGGCCGGAGGCCCCCGAACTCCCGGAGCTTGGCCTCGATCAATGCACGGGCCGCCGGAGGCTTCCGGGACAACAGCACCTCGCGTTGCTCGGCGTTGGCGGCCAGGAGTTCACGGAAACGGTCGGTGGGCGTCCGCACTCGGGGCACCGGCGGCAGAGTCGCCAGCTGGGGCAACGGCGGACCCGATCGAACCGCTACTGGACCGCCGGACGAGGGGTTGGATGGAGAAGCAGGAACCTGACCCGGCAGCACCGAAACGCCGGCAATCCACACGATGGCCCCCAGCTTGCCCAGCCAGGGCCACCGGCCCCACTCGGAACGACCCGGAATCGGACACAGGAACGTGGGTGTTTCGAGGACCGAGGGCCTCGAGAGGAGCGCCGCATTCAGGGCCCGGGAGGCTCGGCCCAAACACCGGGAGGCAAGGCGTGGGCTCATGGGGCATCCTCGCGAAGCGCCTGCATGAGCGCGACATCGTCGGGGGCCGAACGGGTCTCGAGCCATTGCACCGCCTCGAAATCCTGAAGGACGGCCACTCCCGGCATTTCGGCCGCCACCGAGAGCTCGGCTGCGGTGCGGGCCATGGCACCGTGACGGTGCACCTGGACTCGCTGCCAACCCCAGTTCAGCGGAATGGCCAGACACACCAAGGCGACGGTGAGCGGAATCGCGTGAGCCCCAAGAGACCGGAATACCCCCGTGACCGACGCCATGACCGACGTCAAAGCCCATTTTAGAGTCCTGAATCGGGAAATCCCTTGTTCCCAGGCTCGGGAAATCCCGGATTGCTGCTCGGGGGATTCCTGAAGCGCCGACATCACCCGGGCGGTGAAATTGGAAGAGACCGAAGGCTGGGGCAACGAATCGAGCACCCGGTTCAAGGCCAGTTCTTCGTCGAGACGGCGGGCCTCGGAAGGACGCTCCGACAACTCCCGACGCCATCGGGAGGCCTCTTCGGGGGTCAAATCCCGTCGGGCCACCTCGTCCAGCCAGTCTTGGTTCAGCGGAGACTCCATGGAAGGTTGTGGTCAGGTCAAAACCGCGCGCTCCGGAAAGTTGCGTTGGGAGATTCCCCGAGGCCCCTGATGACACGTCGGCACTTGGATGACTGACAATCGGCAAAGACCGCCTTAATCTCAAAGGAGCTCGTGCCGATGGCCTTCCAGATGGACCCGACTCCCCATGAAACACCCGCTTTCCGCCCCGGCTCCGGCTGGTTGACCGGGGGGTTGGCCGTGTTGGATGCGGAAGGCCGGGTGGTCTCGGTCAATGAACCCTTGGCCAGTTGGCTCGATGAAACACCCGAGACGCTGACCGGGCGGGAATGGCTGGCCGTGCTGGCCCACAAATGCCCGGATTGGGAGTCCGGAGTCCGGGCCTGGATCGAATCGGAGTCGCAGTTCCGGACCACAGACCTGCCCGGACACCCCGACCAACCCGACGGATGGATCCGCCTGACGGGCGGGCGCGGACCCGGTGGGTTCTTCGCTCACATCGAGTCGACGGTGCCTCCACGCCCCCGACTGGAGGAGGAGTCGTGGCCGACGGCGGGCCGGGGGGGCGAGGCCAATCAACGCCTGCGGCTGCGACTGCTGCAGGCCGAAGCCCAGGTGGACAACCTGATGCGACGCTGGCCGGGAGTCATCTTCAACCAGCGCAGCGACATGTCGTTGCACTACGCCAGCCCCCGTCTGGAGGAGCTCACCGGGATCGCGCTCTCGGAGTTCCTGCACCGCTCCGACGTCTTCTGGAACGTGATCCATGAGGCGGATGTGCAGGAGGTCCAGAGTCACATCCGACGGGCGATCCGCAGCGAAACCGGCGTCAGCACCCATTTCCGCATCCGCCACGCACGGACGGGGAGGGTCGCCTACATCCTCGAACGCCGACAGGCCTTGCGGACCGAGAGCGGGCTGCTCCTCGGATTCGAAGGCACCTGGCTCGATGTGTCCCGACAGACCATCGCCGAACGGCGGCTCAGTTCGGCCGCCTGGCGCGACACCCTGGCCACCCTCACCATGGGCATGGCCCATGATTTCGGGAACATCCTCGCCGGCATCCATGCGCTGGCCGAGACGCTCGAGCCGGTCGAGGGCTCCGACGAACCCCTGCGCGAGAGTCTCGACCTGATCAAACGCAACGCCATGCAGGCCAGCGCCCTGGTGCGGCGGGTCCTGAGCCTGCACCAGGGGCGCATCGGCGACTACGGCTACTCCGACTTGAACGAACAGGTGAACGACCTGTCCGAACTGGTCCGCAAAATCCTGCCCCGACGCATCCGCTACGACTCCGAGCTGGTCGCCCTGCCCTTGCCGATCTACGTCGACAGCGTGGAACTGCGGCAGGTGTTCCTGAATCTGGTCATGAACGCGGCGGACGCCATGCCCCACAACGGTCGCCTCCACTGCTCGACCCATCGGATCACCGAGGTCGAACCCCTGGCCCACGTGCAGGGCAACTTCCCCCGCCTGCCGGCCGTGTGCGTGTGCATCCAGGACAACGGCATCGGCATCCCCGAGCGCCATCTGAGCACCATCTTCGATCCGTTCTTCACCACCAAGCCGGTGAACAAGGGCTCCGGACTGGGCCTGTACAACGCCCGTCTCTTCGTCGAGAAACATCACGGAGCCATCTCTGTGGAATCGGTCGAAGGCCAGGGCACGACTTTCCGACTGTGGCTGCCCGAGGCCGACTTCACCGAACAGGAGCGCGTGCAGGAGGGCGAAGACCGGCGGCGACGCACCCTCCTGGTGGTGGGGGCGGCGGGCCGTTCCCTGGACACCACGGTCGATTCGCTGCGGCGGGGCGGGTTCTTCGTCGTCGCCGAGAGCCGGGACGATCAGGCCCTCGAGATGCTCGATTCGCTC
This sequence comes from Verrucomicrobiales bacterium, assembly GCA_027490985.1. Lineage (GTDB taxonomy): Bacteria > Verrucomicrobiota > Verrucomicrobiia > Limisphaerales > UBA9464 > SXXZ01. Next base: position 2,467 of record JAIXXC010000190.1, on the reverse strand, counting down.
GACTACGAGTTCGATGCGGTGCTGGTGCAGGTGGCGGCCGATACCCCCGACCGCATCGGTCAACTGCTTCGCGAGGTGCGCCAACGCCGACCGCCCGTGAAGTCCATCCTCCAGATCATCGGCCGGAACGAAGACGAAGTGCACAGTGCGTGGCTCAAGGATGCCACGTTGACCCTCCCCTCCGACCTTCAGGAAACGGAGTTCCAGCGTCAGATCGACGACCTGTTCGACACCCACACCAGCCGATGAACGCATCTGACGCCCCCTTCGAGCCCTCGCTCAAGCGAATCCTCATCGTGGACGACGAGGAGATCGTCCGCATCGCCCTCCGCGAGACGCTGCGGCGCGAGCACTACGGGGTCACCGCCTGCGCCTCACCCGAAGAGGGCCTCAAGGTGCTCCAGAAAGAGGCCTTCGCGGTGATCATCTCCGATTACCAGATGCCGGGGATGACCGGCCTCGATTTCCTGGCCCAGGCCAAGCAACTCCAACCCGACGCGACGCGGATCCTCATCACCGCGGTGCTCAGCCTAGACACGGTGATCGAGGCCATCAACAAGGGTGAGATCTACCGCTTCGTGGTGAAGCCCTGGATCCGGGAGGAACTCCTGGCCACGGTGCGCAACGCCGTCCAACGGCACGACCTCATCGTGCGCAACACGCTGCTGCAGGCGACCACGCTGTCGATGAACGAGGAGTTGGCCTCGCTCAATCGGGCGCTGCAGTCCCGGGTCGCCGCCGAAGCCGAACACCGGCAGCGGCTCTCCGAGATGAACCAGGCACTCCAACTCAATCTGCACCATTCGGTGCAACTCTGCCTGAAGGTCCTCCAGTCGTTCTACCCGACCCTGGGCACCCAGGCCCGGAGGGTCTTCGGACTCTGCCGGGCCATGGCCGATCTGCTGAAGCTCTCGGAGGCGGACCGTCAGACCCTCGAACTGGCCGCATGGCTCCATGACATCGGACTGGTGGGAACGCCCCGAGCCCTCATCCGGAAATGGCAACTGCACCCGGACACCCTGACTCCGGCCGAGCAGGCGCAACTCGAGCAGCACCCGATCCTCGGAGAAGAGCTGATCGATTTCGTGGCCAACCTCCAACAGGTGGGTCGGGTCATCCGGGGTCACCATGAGCAATTCGATGGACGGGGCTATCCCGACCGCCTCGCGGGCAAGGAAATCCCCTGGCTCTCCCGCGTGCTGGCCGTGGCCGTGGCCTATGCCGAGCGCAAGGCACCCCACGCCTCGGCGGTCGAAAGCCTCACGCTGGGCAGCGGCTGGCGCTTCGATCCCGAGGCCGTCCAGTTGCTGCTGAGGGCTCTGCCCCAGGCGTCGATCCCACGGCAGGAGCGGGAGGCGGCCCCCACCGAGCTGCAGCCCGGCATGACCCTGGCCTCCGGCGTCCGGACCCATGCCGGAATGCTGCTGGTGCCCGAGGGGCAGGTCCTCACCGAGGCCCACATCGAGTCCATCCTCAATCACCACCGCCTGCAGGCGCTGTCGTCGCCACTGCTGGTCTACTCCGAGTGAAGCCCAGCCCGCGGAGCGGGGCCCGACTACAGTTTGCGCAACCGGATGAACAGGCCCGGCGCGGCATTGGCCGGCAGTTGGATCGATGACGGGGCGTTGGTGCCCTGCGTGACCACCTCGGGAAGGCCCGGTACCGGAACCCATGTGCCGCCAAGCACCGTCAGTTGCTCGACCCGATAACGACCTCCGGCGATGCCGCTCAGGCTCAGCCCGAACGAACCATCCTGGCGGACCGACAAGCCGAGGCTCGGTCCGGGCGATCCGGTGATGGCATCGCGGACGATGATGTCGAACTCCTGCACGGTGGACACGACGCCGTCGCTCGCACCGAGTCGCACCCGGTTGGTGCTCGGACCCTGGACCTCGGTCGGTCGCCATGACAGCAGCCCGTTGGTGCTGAGAGTCAACCCCCAGGGCCCGCTGACGAGTCGGTAGGTCAGCGGTTGGGCCGGCAGGTCGGAGTCGGTGGCTTGGACACTGAAGCTCAGGAGGTTGCCCTCATTGACCCGGCGGGTACCCGGGTTGCTGGTCCACACCGGGGCGGAGTTGGTCTCGGCCACGGCGACCGAAAAGTCGATCGACACGGTGGCGAGGCTGTCGCTCACCCGCACGCGGACCTGGTTGGTGGACGGGCCCTGGGCTTCGGTGGGGGTCCAGACCAACAGGCCGTTGGTGCTCACCAGAAGCCCGTCGGGGCCGGATTCGAGGGTGAACCTCAAGGCCTGCGCCGGCCGGTCGGGATCGTTCACCGGGAGCGACACCGACAGGGTCTGTCCTTCGGTGGTGCGCAGGAGGGTTTCACCAACCCACGCCGGGGCGGCGTTGATCTCCTGGACCTGGATGCGCACCCGGTTGGTGACCGAAGCGATCCCATCGCCCACGACGATCTCGATGTCGTTGGTGGAGGGCCCCTGGGCCTCCGTCGGCGTCCATTGCAC
>JAIXXC010000080.1 GCA_027490985.1 Verrucomicrobiales bacterium | reverse complement strand
GTGACTCTGGCGGTGGAGAATCATTGGGGTTTGACCCGTACTGTCGAAGGGATGCTTCGGATTGCTCAGGCCATCGAGTCGCCGTATTTCGGTTTGCTGATGGATACCGGCAACTTTCTCGAAAACCCCTACGATCGCCTGCGTCGGATCGCCTCACGGACGGTCATGGTCCAAGCCAAGGACTATCCGGGTGGGGGCGAATGGTACACCCTGGACCTGGATTATCGCCGCATCGCCGGCATCCTGCGCGAGTCGGGTTTCCGTGGTTGGGTTTCCCTCGAAATGGAGGGCAAGGAACCCGCTGAGACCGCTGTACCCAAGAGTTTCCGCAAGCTTCGAAAAGCCTTCACTTGATCCCATCGGAATGGCTTTGGTCGCCGGGTTCGTTGCAGGTGTCATCCCTATGTTCCGGCGCCGGAGGCCTTCTCCCAGGCGTGACTTTCCTTGGCGGACGAGGTCGGGCATCCTGACGCGGTGATTGGCCTGATTGCCGGAAGCAAGTCGTTGCCGTTCGTGTTTGCCCGCGAGGCCCGCCGTCGCGGTGAGACCGTTGTGGCTGTCGCGTTCGAGGGGGAGACCGATCCCGCATTGGAAGCGGAGGTTGCTGCGCTGGAGTGGGTGAAGGTGGGCCAATTGTCCCGAATGATCCGGGCGTTCACTTCCCGAGGCGTCCAACGATGTGTGATGCTGGGGCAGATCGCGCCCCGCAACCTGTTCGATGTCCGGCCGGACCTGCGTGCGATGAGTCTCTTGATGCGGCTCAAGGAAAAGAATGCCCATACGCTGTTCGGGGCGATCGGAGATGAATTGGCCAAGGATGGCGTGCAGTTGGTTCCAGCCGTCCCTTGGCTCTCGGCCTGGATGCCCGGCCCGGGCTATGTCGCTGGAGCCCCTCTTCCTTCAAAGTCCATGGAGGATGTCCGGTACGGTTTTGCCATCGCCAAAGAAATCGCACGCTTGGAGATCGGTCAGGTGGTCGTGGTCAAAGAGGGAACGACTCTGGCGGTCGAAGGATTCGAAGGGACCGATGCCTGTCTGGAACGCGGAGGGCGGTTGGCGGGCAAATCCGGAGGAGCGGTGGCGGTCAAGTTGGCCCGAGCGGGTCATGATCTGCGGTTCGACATTCCTTGCATCGGACCGAAGACCATCGAGGTTTGTTCTCAAACCGGAGTCCGTGTATTGGCGTTCGAGGCGGGCATGACCCTCTTGATCGATCGCGAGGAATTGGAAGAGAAAGCCCGCAACGGATCCGTATCGTTGGTGGCCGCTTCCTCGCCGCCGGCGTGACGATTTGGGGCGGCAGGGTGTCCAGCGGGGATGACCTCGATGGTGGATGGAACGGAATGGCCCCGACTCGATGGATTCAGCGTCTGAGCGCCGAGGTGGTGGCGCTTCTCTTCTTGGTCAGGTCGAAGTTGGCTTCAATGGTCTTTTGCACGAAGCGGCCCAGATCCTCGTCAAGGAGGTCTATCGTCGCTTCCTGACCTTCGATGTTGATTTCAAAGCCTCCCGGACGCGATGACCGGTAGACGCTCATGGTTTCATTGCCTTGGGTGAACGAGAACCAGTGCTGGCTGCTTTCAATCAGTGCGAACCCCCGAATCTGGACATCGCCGTAGACCCGGGCATCGCCCGAGATCCGCGCGTTTCCGTAGACCCGAGCGTTGCCTGCGACGGCAGCCTCGCCGAAGACCTGTGCCGTGCCGAATATCTGGGCGCTACCGCTCACCTGAGCCGCTCCATGGATTTGAGCCTGTCCGTGGACGAAGCCATTGCCGAAGATGCGGGCATCGCCGTAGACGCGCGATTGGCCGGCCACTTGGGCTTCGCCGTAGACTCTGGCCGTGCCGTGGACTCGGCCATCGGAGTAGACCAACGCATTGCCGGAGATGTGGGAATCTTCGTAGACCTGAGCATCGCCGTAGATCCGGGCATTTCCAAAGATGCGGCAATTTCCGAAGACCAATGCGTCTCCAGTCACCTTGGCGTTGTCGGAAAGATGGGCTTCTTCGAAGATATTCGGCATCTGGCCTCCCGGCGTGCCCCATCGGAAGAATCAAACGACCCGCGGAGACACTTCTCTGGGATCGGAACACCACGACCAAACCTTTAGGTGGGATCCACACAGTCCGATGGGGACAGGCTCGTTGATTTGGGTGACAGGCTCCGGCCGCCTCGGGTCATGGGCGGAATTCCTTGCGTGGGATTGCGGTGTCGTGGAACGGGTTCTGATGGGTCACTGCGGGTGGATCGGATCGTCTCCCCTTCGTGTCTGGATCATCTTGCCGTGGAAGAGGCTGACGGAGCTCGGAGCCCGCAGATCCGTGCGTAGCCGATTTAGTCCCGCAGGGCTTTGGCCCCGATATCCCGCCTGAATTGCATGCCTTGGAAGCAGATCCGATCGCAGGCGGCATAGGCTGCATTTTTGGCCTCGATGAGCGTTGGAGCCCAGGATGTGACACCCAGCACCCGCCCGCCTGCGGTCACGACGCGGCCATCCTGCAGCGCCGTGCCGGCGTGGAACACCTGAAGGCGTGATTGCCCGGAGAGTTCTTCGAGACCGTGAATGGGGAGTCCCTTCGGGCTGGATCCCGGATAACCCTCGCTGGCGATGACCACGCAGAGGCTGGCCATCGGCGACCAGCGCAGAGGCACTTGACTCAGGGTGCCATCGATGCTGGACGAGAGCAGTTCCACCAAGTCGTTCTCGAGGCGTGGCAGGTATGCTTGGGTTTCCGGATCTCCGAACCGAGCGTTGAATTCCAAGACCTTGGGTCCATTTGCAGTGAGCATGACCCCGGGATACAGCAGTCCCCGAAAATCAATGCCCTCGGCGGCACACCCGGCCAGCCAAGGCTCCAGGATCGCTTTCCCGACCTTTTCCAAGGCGACGTCGTCGATGAACGGGGCCGGAGAATAGGCTCCCATACCTCCTGTGTTCAGGCCCTGATCGCCATCCGAGATGCGTTTGTGGTCTTGAGCGGTCGGGAAAAGTTTGGCCGTTTTTCCGTCACACAACGCATGAAGGGATATTTCGATGCCCTCCAAGAGTTCTTGAATCACGATTCTCGAACCGGCCTCTCCGAAGCTGCCCCGCAACAGCATGTCATCCACGGCTTTTTCAGCCTCGGGGGTCGAATGCGTCAGCAGGACTCCCTTGCCCAGGGCCAATCCATCGGCTTTGACCGCGCAACGGCCATCCAGTTCGGCGACGAAGCGTCGAGCCAGGGTCGCATCGGTGAAGACCCCGGAGCGAGCGGTCGGGATGTGGTGCCGCAACATGAAGTCCTGCGAAAAAGCCTTGGACGATTCGAATTGGGCCGCGCGGCGATTGGGGCCCCAGATTCGCAGGCCCGCCGCCTGGAAGTGATCCACGATGCCCAGCGCCAGCGGGTTGTCCGGCCCGACGACGGTGAGATCGATCCGGTTCAGGACCGCGAACTCACGCAATGCCTCCAGAGCATCGGCCGTGATCGGTGCGTTGGTGGTCGGATTGCCCGAACGCAGCCTGGCCCCGGAAGTGCCTGCGTTCCCCGGAGCGCAGATCAACTCGGTGACATGGGGCGATTGGGAGAGTTTCCAAACCAAAGCGTGCTCGCGCCCGCCTGAACCAATGACAAGAACCTTCATCCGTCGGGCGAGTCAACCAGCCTCGGAGCCACCGAGGAAGCCGATTTCCGCCACAAGGGACAGGCTGCAAACCGTTCGGCAACGCCCGGGAGGGACAGGCTGCGGTGCTCGGAGGTGCTTCAGTCGTTTTCTGGATGAGTAACGGTGATGCCGGGTGATGCCGGGTGACGCCGGGATGCGCAGTTCGGTCAAATCCTTTGATCCATGATCGAAGATTCCCCCGCCGCCAGCTCAAGGAGCGCGCAGATCTGCCACGACACCGACATTTTCGGCCGCCAGAGCCCCGGCGGGGTCACTGGTGAGGGGTGTTTGGCGGGACGGACTAAACGCCGATGGGGGCTCGCATCGCTTTCAAGCTGAACAGGGAGTCCCATTCAAATCCTGAAACGGCATGAACTTTGGGTGATCGCCTTCTCATCGACCACCGTTCATGCCCTAAGGCGATGGATTCGACAAAACCGCGAGAACCGATCACCGCTCCTTCGGAGAAATATCTGATCCGGCACAACAGGTGTCGGTAGATCCCTGAATCGCTGGTGGGGGCTGGATGTCGTTTTGCCGATTTCCCATCGCGCGGACGATGGAGTTTTCGGGGTTGCAGAGCAGGGATGCTCACCCCTCGCCGTTCTGCAAATGATGAAAGACGGTGTCGATACTCATTGAGAGCCACGCTTGGAGTCAGCGTCACACCGGCTGTCGCTGACATCAGGGTCTGGTAACCCGCCAGGGCTTCGGCTCTTCCAGCCATCGCCTCGCCATAACCGCTCCAACGATAGGCTGACGGAGTCTTGACCAATCCGGCCCTCACCGGATTGAGGTCGATGTAGGCGGCGATGGTGGAAAGGGCCGATCCATCCGCTCCTATGAGAACGCTTCTGAAACGTTCCTCCCAAAGCGTCCCTCGCCGTCCCTCACGCAGGTTGTGCCACTGGCTGAAGCGTTGTTTGAGTTCTTTGAGGTACTGACTGATGTCTCCCATGCGCCTCCAGAAACGCTGACGCAGTGCGTTTCCGTCGATGGCAGACAGTGTGGACAATCGACTGCGGATCGCCTCGACCTGGGCTGGCTTGTAGATGGCACTGATCCGGTCCAACAGAATCGCATCATCGGGCGGGTTTTCTGACCGCTGGGGCACCTCCACGAGGAGGTGAAAGTGATTGCCCATGATGCAATGGGTGAGAATGCGAATGCCGCAGAACCGGGCATACTGGCGCATCAACCGTGAGAAATGCTCCCGTTCGGCATCCTTGAAGATCAATCGACGATCCACGACTCGGGACATGCAGTGATAGAATCCACTTGAAGCCTCGGGGGGCGCCTTGATGCGTCGGGTTCTCATGAGAGGTTTGCTTCAGGGTTCGCTCGGGGCCTGGCGCTTCTTTCAAAAAAACAGCCTGTCCCTTCGGTGGGTTTTGCTTTGACGGAAGGGACAGGCTGTCGGTTGATGGCGCACCGATGAAACTGACGCGCCGATCCGCCATCAGCACCGCCGCCTCATTGGCAGCCGCTTCGTTGTCCCATCGCCTGGGAGCCGCCGACGCGGCCGGCGGACTGCGGGGGCGGATCAATCACTCGGTTTGCAAATGGTGCTATCCCAAGGTGTCTCTCGAGGATTTGGCCGTCGCCGGCAAGGCGATGGGGCTGCAGTCCATCGAGTTGCTCGGGCCCGGTGAGTGGGATGTGGTCAAGAAACACGGGTTGACCTGCGCGATCACGAGCAACCCGGTGAAGAATGGGCTGGGTGGCATCACCAAGGGGTTCAACCGTCCGGAACACCACGACACCTTGGTGGCCGCCTATGAGGAATGGATCCCGCTGGCCGCCAAGGCGGGCTTGAAGAATGTGATCTGCTTCTCGGGAAACCGCGCCGGAATGGATGACGCTACCGGACTGAAGCATTGCGCCGCCGGCCTGAAGCGGTTGATGACGCTCTGTGAGCGGAACAAGGTGACTCTGGTGATGGAACTCCTGAACTCCCGCGTCGATCATGCCGATTACATGTGCGACAAGTCGGCCTGGGGAGTCGCCCTGTGCCGGGAGATCGGTTCGGAGTCCTTCAAGCTGCTCTATGACATCTACCACATGCAGATCATGGAGGGGGATGTGATCGCCACGATCCGCAAGCAGAACTCCTTTTTCGCCCATTACCATACGGGCGGTGTTCCCGGTCGTCATGAGATCGACGAGACGCAGGAGTTGAACTATCCGGCCATCCTCAAGGCGATCGCCGACACCGGTTACAAGGGGTTTGTCGCCCAGGAATTCATCCCGGCCCGCCCCGATGCGCTGGGATCGCTGAAGCAGGCGGTTCGGTTGTGCGATGTCTGATCGCCGCGAGGGTGGGGCGAACGATCCGGTCTATCCGGTTGAAGGGGTCGTCCGGCCGTCGGGCCGGGGCTTATCCGACCGGCAGGCTGCCGATCGTCTGGCGGGGCGTTCAGAGCAGGTGCCCCATCCGTTCCCGTTTGGTTTTCAGGTAGCGTTCGTTGTCCGGATTGGCTGCGACCCGGATGGGGAGCTGCTCGATGATCTCCAATCCGTGCCCCTGCAAGCCCACGACCTTCTTCGGATTGTTGGTGAGCAGGCGGATCTTCTTCACACCGAGATCCGAGAGCATCTGGGCACCGAAGCCGTAGTCCCGCAGGTCCATGGGAAAGCCCAGTTGCAGGTTGGCATCCACCGTGTCCAGCCCTTGCTCCTGCAGTTTGTAGGCCTTGATCTTGGCGCCGAGCCCGATGCCACGGCCCTCCTGCCGCATGTACAGGATGACACCGCGACCTTCGCGTTCGATCCGCTCCATGGCCGCATGCAATTGCGGTCCGCAGTCGCACCGACGGGATCCGAAGACATCCCCGGTCAGGCACTCGCTGTGGACGCGGACCATGACCCCCTTCTTGCCGGACACCTCGCCTTTGACCAGGGCCAAATGTTCGGAGCCGTCGACCTTGGAGGTGTAGAGGTGGAGCGTGAAATCCCCGTAATCGGTGGGCATCCGGATGGATTCGACCCGTTCGATGAGTTTTTCGGAATTGCGGCGAAATTGGATCAGCGACTCGATCGTGCAGATCTTGAGCTTGTGTTTTTTGGCGAAGCGCAACAGCTCGGGCAGACGCGCCATCGAGCCGTCATCGTTCATGATTTCGCAGATCACACCCGCCGGACGGAGCCCCGCCAGAGCGGCCAGATCGACCGCAGCCTCGGTGTGACCGGCTCTGCGTAGCACCCCTCCGGCCTTGGCCCTGAGCGGAAAGACATGACCGGGTTGCACCAGATCGGCCGGTGTGGCCGTGGGATCGGCCATGATCCGGATCGTCTTGGACCGATCGGCGGCGCTGATACCGGTGCTGATGCCCTTGGCCGCATCGACACTGACCTGGAAATCGGTCTTATAGGCGTCCCGATTCTGGACCACCATCTGTTCGATGCCCAATTGCTTGAGCCGATCCCCCGTGGTCGGCACGCAGATGAGCCCGCGGCCGTGTTTGGCCATGAAGTTGATCGCGTCCGGTGTGACTTTCTCGGCGGCCAAGACCAGATCCCCCTCGTTCTCCCGGTCTTCATCGTCGACGACGACCACCATGCGCCCGCGGCGGATGTCGTTGAGGACCGAAGGAATGTCGTGAAAAGGGACAGGCTTCTTCATGGCGAGCGGTCGGACACCGGCTTGGGGGAAACGTCGAACGGAACGAGGTATGGGAGCGCCGGATTATTCCAAGCCCAGCAGGCGGCGTCCTTCAGCGGTGATCATGCTCTGGTGCCAAGGAGGATCCCAGACGATCTCGACCGAGGCGTCTTCGACGCCCGGCAGGGTGAGGATCTTCTGTTGGGCATCGCCCGCGATGGTGGCGCCCATGCCGCAGCCGGGTGCCGTGAGGGTCATCTTGACGAAGACCTTCTTGGTGCCACTGGGGAGGGGTTCGATCCCCATGTCATAGACGAGACCGAGATCGACGATGTTGACCGGGATTTCCGGGTCGTAACAGCTGCGGAGCATGTCCCAGACGGCTTTCTCGTCGATTTCGCCGGTGGCCGGCACGGCCGGGGTTTCCGCGGCCGGGGTGATTCCGAGGGCGTCGGCATCCTTGGGGCCGACCCGAAACAGACCACCCATGGCGTGGATGGTGTAGGATCCCCCCAGAGTCTGGGTGATATCCACTTCGGTGCCGGCGGGAATCGTGACGATGTTGCCCGCGGGGATTTGGACCGCGTCGCAATCGCGGGAAAGAACGACGGTGCTGACGGAATTCATGTCGCCATCAAGCTAGCGCGGAGTCTGCGAAAGAGAAGTCAAAGGTCAGCTCGGGTCTATGGCGGCAGGGCGTTTGAGATTCGCGGCGCGGATTCGCAAAGGGACAGGCTCTTGAGGATTCGGCGAGTCCCGACGACGGACGACTCCTGGGGAATCGGATCATCGGGCGGGCCGGGAGGCGGGATGCAGGCACTCCCGGCCGAGTCGATTCCGGGTGTCTGATGGGCTCGGGCCTGGGTGGCGGAATCCACGGGTCATCGGGGACAGGCTCCAAGGGCTCACCGAGTGATTCATCGGGACAGGCTCAGAGCAGAGAAAGGGACAGGCTCCGAGAGGGCCTCATGTTCCGGGGCCTGCGCGTGGTGTCCACCGGTTCGGCGAATCGGGTTTCTGGGCCGATCTCCGCCGGCTCGAGACCGTCCCGAAGCGGGAATCGAAGGGCACTCCGGACCTGGTCGCGGCGACATCGGTTGAGAAAACTTTTGACAGATCCGGCTCCGACGCGGATTAACTGGGCCTGCCGCAGGCGACTGCGGCGCTCATCCAGAGTGGCAGAGGGAACGGCCCGATGAAGCCACGGCAACCGGTGGAGCTGACGTGCTCGACGGCCAGGTGCCAAATCCGGTCGAAACCGAAAGGTTTCGGCGAAGATGAGAAGCGTCGGCTCCACAAGAGACCCCTTCTCGCTTCGCGGAAGGGGTTTTTGTTTCCCCACCGTGGAGGTTTTCAGATGCGCGCCGACCGATTGCCGAGGCGATGAATTTTCATATGAGCCAGAGCAACGGATTCATGAAGGCACTGAAGTGCCGGGAGTGCGGTCGGGAATACCCCCTGGGTGCAACCCATGTGTGCGAGTTCGATTTCGGACCGCTCGAGGTCGCCTATGACTACGAGCGCATCCGCCAGAATCTCACCCGCGAGAAGATCTGCTCCCGGCCGCAGAACATGTGGCGATACCGGGAACTGCTTCCCATCGCCGGTGAACCGACGGTCGGTGCCAAGGTGGGCTACACCCCGCTGATCAAGGCCGATCGATTGGCGGCCCGCTTGGGGATCCGCGAATTGTGGGTCAAGAACGATGCGGTCAACTACCCGACCCTCTCGTTCAAAGACCGCGTGGTCAGTGTGGCCTTGAGCCGCTCGGTCGAACTCGGATTCAAGACCGTGGCCTGCGCCTCCACGGGCAATCTGGCCAATTCGGTGGCGGCCAATGCCGCTGCGGCGGGCCTGCATTGCTATGTGTTCATTCCCTCCGATCTGGAGCAGGGCAAGGTCGTCAATTCGCTGGTGTACGGAGCCAATGTCGTCGGCATCCGGGGCCACTATGACGAGGTGAACCGATTGTGCGCCGAGATCGCGGGCAAGTACGGGTGGGCCTTCGTGAACGTCAACATGCGGCCCTACTACGCCGAGGGGTCCAAGAGCATGGGCTTCGAGATCCAGGAGCAGATGGGGTGGCGGATTCCGGAACACACGGTGGTCTGCATGGCCTCCGGTTCGTTGCTGACCAAGATCCACAAGAGCTATCAGGAATTCTCCAAGCTGGGGCTGGTTCAGAACAACGGTTGGAAGATCCACGGGGCCCAGGCCACGGGGTGCTCTCCGATCACGACGGCCCAGAAGGCGGGTCTGGATTTCTTCAAACCGGTCAAGCCCAACACCATCGCGAAGTCGCTGGCGATCGGGACTCCGGCCGACGGCTTCTACGCTCTGAAGGTGATGAAGGAGACCGGAGGCCATGGTGAGGACGTCACCGACGACGAGATCCGTGAAGGCATCCGGCTGCTGGCCGAAACGGAGGGAATCTTCGCGGAAACGGCCGGTGGTGTGACCGTCGGCGTGGCCAAGAAGCTCATCGCCCAGGGCAAGATCCCGTCCGATTCGAGCGCCGTGCTGTGCATCACGGGCAATGGACTCAAGACGCTCGAGGCGATGGTGGGCCATTGCGGAGAATCACGGGTGATCAAGCCCAGTCTCCGCGAGTTCGAGACGCTGTTGGCGTCCGATCAGGCCGAAGTGGTCTCCTCGCGCTGAGCGATCGATGGAACGATCCGGC
>JAIXXC010000166.1 GCA_027490985.1 Verrucomicrobiales bacterium | reverse complement strand
TCCCCAACAACGAGCCTGTCCCCAACAACGAGCCTGTCCCCAACAACGAGCCTGTCCCCAACAACGAGCCTGTCCCCAACAACGAGCCTGTCCCTTTGAGGCGGGGTGGGTCTCGGGAATAGTGTTTGATTTTAGTGATTCGAGTGCTTGAAGGTGAGGTGGTGACGTTGGGACTCCGCTTCTCATGTTGAAACCGGCCGGCATTCCGACGGGCGCCTATCAGTTGATGCGCGTGGCGACTCCGCTCGATCCCGATCCGAAGGGGCCGGTGTACGACGGGGGAATGCTCGTGTGTGAGGGTAAACCGCCCGAGGTCAGCGCTCCGGCGATCGCCTCGCCAACGGCCTCTCCCGATAGCCAGGACAATGAGGTTTCGTCTGCAGAGGGGTTGCGGAACAAGTACTTGTTCATGGATGTCCGGCGGGAATTGGTGGCCATCTTGACCCTACCGGAACGACACAGTCGCGGGGATGTTCTGATCGATTCCAACAAGATCAGTTTCTCGATGGGCAAAACCACGCCGCTGAGCCAGGAAACCTTGTCGCGCTTGATGGAAGACGAGCGCTTTCGCACGCCGGTGCTTTCGCCCACCGATATCCGTGTGTGTGGGATGGTTCCGGGGTCCTCGGGCTTGAAGGGCCTGAACCTCATGCGTCTCCTCGCTCAGCGTCGGGTGCAGCTTCCGGCGATCGAAGACCTCACGGCGGCCTGTGCGATCCACTACGCCACGACGGGTCGTCACCTGATCCCGTTGGGCCGGACGATCCAGGCGTCCAATGGAGCCATCCGGACGAGTCGGTGGGGCGGGCGCCTCAACGTGGTTTTGGACGACGCCGATCCGCTCCCCAACGATGCGATGGTGGCCGCGGCGGGAACCATTCCTCCGGGCGAGCAGTCGTTGACGGCGCACCGTCGGGGCAACCTGTTGCGTCGTCTGGTCCAGTTGACGGGCTTGTCGGTCGAATAGATGCCTCCGCGTCGGGCAGGGCGCCGGAGTTTCGAGCTCCGCCCCCCTTGCTTCGGCTCCGGTCGACCCTTCGCACCCGCTGAGAGGGGGCCGGTTCCTGAACCGCGACGCCCGAAATCCCTCAAGCGAGTCCCCAGGGCGCTCCCCAGATCACAGCGCCGCGGGACCGACACCGAGTGTGCTTGGGGTGGGTTTTGTTGCTGAAACCGCGGCGACAATCGGGGAATTGTCTCATCCATGCCCACCTCCGCTGTTACCGTTTCCGCGCTGTCGGCGATCGTGTTGGTCGTTTCGTCCCTGACCGCCGACCCGCTCATTCCCCGGTTCCGGGCGGTGATCGTGGATACCAACGTGGCCGTCGGTTATGGGGTGACCGTGGCCGATGTGGATGGGGATGGCGGGTCGGACATCGTTTTGTGCGATGCCAAGCAGATCGCCTGGTACCGGCACCCGAAGTGGGAGAAGCACGTCATCGCCGAGAACCTCACGCCGCAAGATCACGTGTGCGTGGCCGCCGCCGACATCGATGGCGATGGCAAGGCCGAGATCGCGGTGGGGGCCGGATGGAACCCGGGCGACACGGTCAACAGTGGCGCTCTCTTTTACCTGGAACCGCCCGCCGATCGGACCGCGCGCTGGACGCCGATCCGCCTGCCCCATGAACCGACGATGCACCGCATCCGTTGGGTGAAGGACTCGCAGGGCTGGGCGCTGTGGTCGGTGCCGCTCCACGGGCGCGGCAACAAGGACGCCCAAGGGGCCGGGGTACGGATCCAACGCCTCCGGCCGGCTGCGGATCGTCGTCAGCCTTGGACCGTTGAGACCGTCTCCGATCAATGGCACAAGACCCACAATTTCGATCCGGTGATCCGAGCCGGTGCGTCGTCGGTGAACGAGGTACTGGTGGGATCGGCCGAGGGGGCGTTCCGCGGTGTGCTGGCGGGTGCAGGGGCGGCGATAGGACCGGTGTCGTGGACGCAGGTCGGCGGGCCGGACAATGGGGGCGTGGGTGAGATCCGCTCGCTGGGTGATCCGGCGGGTTCGGTCGTCGGCATCTCGCCGATGCACGGGAATCAATTGGTGGTCTTCCATCCGCCCGCTCCCGGATCGAAAGCATTGGGCCGCCGCGAGGTCATCGACGACGGATTGATCGACGGCCATGCCCTGGCCTGCGGCGACTTGCTGGGCATCGGCCAGCCGCAGATCGTGGCCGGATGGCGCGCGATGGGGCGGCCGCGTTCGGTGAAGGTGGGCGTGGCCCTTTATGTGCCGGTGGCCGGCCGCTGGATGAAGGTATGGGTCGATGACGACGGCATGGCCTGCGAAGACCTCGCGCTCGCCGACCTCGACGCGGATGGCCGGTTGGACATCGTCGCGTCGGGCCGGTCCACCCACAATCTGAAGGTGTACTTCAACGAATCGTCCCGCTGATCCGCCCGGGTCACTGGCCCGGTGCGGGGTTGGCCGGCGGGTTGGTGGAAGCCTTCGGCGGCATCGTCGCGGAGGTTTTGGATGCCCCCTTTGGCAGGAGCCCGTAGCGCTTCATCAGTTCCTGACTCATCGGCATGACATTCGGTGCTATTGCCTCTGGGAAGGGATTGTTGGTCGACGACGACGGTGGAACCGGGGATGTGGGCTCTGTTTTAAGGAGAAGGCTTCGGATAAACTCCTGGTCCATCAGGAAGCGGCGGTGGCTTCCGACCAGGGGCTCTCTTTGGAAAATCTGCGCCAGATTCTGCGACATCCACCGGAAGCCCCGTTGCCGGAGGATCGTATCCACCAATTGCTCGGGGGACGGCCGATCGGTGATCCCCAGGGGAAGCAGATACTCCCGGGTGAAATTGCCCTCCCTTTCGGCTTTCGCGGCGTATTGGATGCACCGTTCGCGCTGGCTCTTGAGCATCGAAAGCTGATCGTAGTAGCCCCGTTCCCGGCTCAGGCCGACAAGCAGCAGGCCCCCTAGTAGCAGTGTCAGCAATAGGGTTCCGCTCAGTCGCCCCCACTGACGCCACACCGCAGATCCCGTGCTCCGAAGGCGTTGGGCATTGAGGCGCGCGTTTCGAACAAGGAAACCCACCCAGATCCCACCGATGACGATCGCCCCGAATTGGGTGATCGATCGGAGGTTCGGCCCCGTCGGTAGCCACGCGGGTGGCATCTGATTCAGGAGGGCCGGATCACTCAATTGATCGAGATCCCTCCAGAGCCACAGATTGCCCCAGTACTGGTCGATCGCCGTGACCACGCTCCAGGCCGTCAGCGCGCCGGCCGCGCCCAGGCTCGCCAACAGCAGGGGTGTCAGTCCCACGGCTTTCATGCTGCTTTGGCTGACGGAGGAGGCGTAGAGGCTCGTTGCAAAGAGGGCGGCCAAGGCCATGGCGTAGACAACGATCGGTTGCCAATCCGCCGGGCCTAAGTTGGTGCTCAGGGTCTCGGCGTCGAAGCCCAGCCAAATCAGGACGGCCGGCAGGACCAGGCCCAGGGTCAGGGCCAATCCCGTGGTCACGCCCACCTTGAACCGCCACTGGCGCGCCATCGGGATCGGCTGGGTCCATTGCCACTCCAAAGTGCCGAGCACTCGTTCCTCGGCGATGGCACTGGCTCCTGTGACGAGGAAGATGAAGGCCCCGACGATGCTGGCGAACAGCGTCACCGTGGAGGGTTTGGCTGCGGCCACTCCCCACTCGCTTTCGGGAGCCCACTTGCGAACGAGGAGGCTCAGCCCCCACAGCCCGACCAGGATGCCCGCCACCAGCCACGGCACGACATGCAGGCGAAGCTCCTTGCGGATCAACTGCGATGTCGGGTGTTGTCCGCGGCACCGACGACCGATCCATTGATCCCAGGCGCCGGTGAGGGCATGGAGGCCGGGTGTCGAGGCTCCTCCGGGGCCGCCCTCGCGCCATTCCATCCGGCGGAACACCCGCCAGCCCGCAAACGCGGTCGCCCCCAGATAAAGGATGCCGCCGACCCAGAGCAGCCACAGCTCTTCGCTGCTTCGATGCAGAAGGTCCGGATAAACCCGGGCGTGGTACACGTCCAGCAAGGTTTGGAGCATCAAGTAGAGGGCCATCGGCACCGTCCAGGTGAAGACGAAGCCCGCCAGTGTGCTGCGACTGATCAAGGTGAAGAACGGGGCGGAGGCCAGGCCCAAGATCAGATAACCCAAGGTCTCGCCCAAGCTCTGCGGGTCGCCCGCCATGGATCGACTCGGAGTGAGAAAAAAGATCACCGCAGCCAATCCTGCCAGGCTTCCGGCGACCCCGAGTTTCTCGAGATAAATCCTACCGCGACTGCGGGGTTGAACCAGCAACTGGCCCATCGTCCGGTGGTCGAACTCGCTGCCGAATGCATTGGCACAGAGCCATAGGCAGGCCAAACCGTAGGCGAAGCCCGCTACGCCAGCGAAATCCTGGGATACCCCTTGCGCCGACATCGCATGCAAGGCGGCCGCGCCGAAGGCCAGGCTGGCTCCGGGCATCTGGGCTCTGGTTTCCACCCGCAGACTCGGGCTCGTCAGCAGTCCGCTCCATCCCGTCAACACGGCCGCCGTCGCGAGGATCACGGCCCAAGAGGCCCATCCGGACAGGAGGGAGACGGATTCTCCCAAGGGGGAAGCCATCAACCAGCCGAGGTATTGACCGGCCGCGGGCATCATCACCAGCAAGAGCAACGGAATCAGCCTGGGCCAGGGGCTGCGCCAGGGAATTCTCGCGGTGATCATGGCCGACCTCCGGATTTCACCACTTCGAGGAAGATCTCCTCCAAGGTCAGCGAACTCACCGCGAGGTCGCGGCCTCCGAGGCTCTCCAAGCGCTGGCGCATCGGGCCCGGGTCGCCTTCGATGAGTACCTCGAGGGTCCGTCCGCGGCGTCGGATGGTACGCGCCCCCGGCACGGCCGAGTCGGGCGGTGGGTCTTGGGCGAACTCTGCTTGCACGCGCAGGAATCGCGACCGGGCCTCGTCGGCGTCAGCGGTCATCACGGCCTTGCCGGCATCGAGGATGGTGAAGCGGTCGATGAGCCCCTCGAACTCGCTGATCAGGTGGGTGGAAACGAGCACGGTGCGTTCTCCGGGATCGGCGTCTTGATAGGCGCCGATGACCGTCTGGATGAACTCCCGGCGGATCAAGGGGTCGAGGCCCGAAGTGGGTTCATCGAGCACCAGCAGCTCGGGCTCGGCGGCGATGGCTCCGATGAGGGCCAACTGCGTGCGCTGCCCTTTGCTCAGCCCGCTGGTGGGCGCGGCGGGATCAAGCTGGAAGCGCTCCAGCAATCGTTTCTCGAGGTCCGGGTTCCAGCGCGGTCGGAAACTGGCCAGGTAATCGAGCGCCTCGCCCACGCGCATCCACGGATAGAACGCGACGAAGTCGGGCACATAGGCCAGGCGGGCCTTCACGGCCTCTTCTTCACGCACCGGATCCAGCCCGAAGACCCGGATGGTTCCCTGCTGAGGGCGCAGCAAGTTGAGCAGGCACTTGAGGGTGGTGGTCTT
>JAIXXC010000002.1 GCA_027490985.1 Verrucomicrobiales bacterium | reverse complement strand
CGGTGGAGCCGAGATGGCTTGATCATCCCAATGAATCCCATTCGGCCGGCAGTCGCTCCGGATCGGATTCGCCCGGAGGCGGATCGGTCAGGCACGAATCCCAGTGCTCATTCTCGGCCTGGAGCCAGTGATCGAGATCCTGCCCTTCCGGACAACCCCGTTGCTCGAAGATCTGACGAGCCCGGTGTTCAATCGTTTCGCGGGTGGAATTGCAGTACAGTGGAATGAATTTGCTCATGGGTTTGTGGGTTGGAGGTTTGCATCTGGAAATCAGGATCACCCAGGGAACGGGCTGCGCCCCACGCAGCGACGCCTCAACCGAGACACCGGCACCTGGGGTCGGAGCAACACGTCGCGCACCGTGTCGAGCAGAGCCCGGCCCGTGAACGGTTTGGGCAGCAACGCATCACAGTCCACCCCCTCGAAGCTGATGATGGAGCCGGAAGCCAGGACGATCGGAACCGGGATCAGGGCCTCACGGACTCTCTGGATCAGCTCGACCCCGGTGAGATTCGGCATCTCATTGTCGGTGATGAGCAGGTGGTAGGGAATACACTGGATCGCCCCCCAGGCCTCCGCCCCATCGGCCACGGTGTCCACATCGTAGCCGGCCCGATCCAGCATGATCTGGCAGGCCCGCAAAATGCACCGGTCATCATCGGCATAGAGGATCCGCGTCCGGGGTTCGCACTCGCCACCGGATTCCAGGCACAGGGGCCGATGCTGGGAACGCGGCCTGGTTCGATCAGAGACGGAGAAGCGGTCCGAGGCGGAGGCGCGAGCGGCAGCGGTGGGGGCGAGGTGATTATTCATGACGCGGGGCGGGTGGGAGTTTCATGCAGGATCGGGTTGTCGGGACTCAGGATGCCACGCGGGTCGGTGACCGGAATTCAGACGCAAGTCCCGCCGTCGTTGAGGATTTCCCGTACCCCCTCCCAGCACGGGCGAAATCCTCCCCGGAAACACAAACGGGGCCGGGCTCCATGGAACCCGGCCCCGATCTGTGGGGAAGCGCTCAGCCTTGGGGGCACTGGGTTTCCACCCACCGCACCGCATGATGGAGCAACGAGATGGCGTCGCGGATCTGGAGCTTCTGTTTGATGCGCCCGCGGTGCACATCCACCGTCTTCGGGCTCAGGTGCAACGTACCGGCGATTTCCTTGGTGCTGCGCCCGTTGCCGATGTGCTGGAACACTTCGAATTCCCGGTCCGACAATTTCTCGATCGGTGAATTGGACCCACGTGGGCGCCGACCGATGGCCGCATCGACCAGGCGCGCCGAGATCTGGGGGCTGACGAAGGATCCTCCATTCAGGATGAGCCGGATCACCTCCATGAGCTTCTCCGGGGTGGCCTCCTTCATCAGGTAGCCCCGTGCACCGCTGCGCAGGGCCCGTTCGGCGTAGAAGGTCTCATCGTGCATCGACAACACCAGGATCGGCAACGCGGGCAACACCGCATGGATGTCCTTGAGGAACTCGATCCCATTGCGCCCCGGAATCGACATGTCGGTGATCATCATGTCGGGGTGAGTGGCCTGGATGGCCGAAATCGCCTCGGAGGGCGACCCGACCGCACCGCACACCTCCAGGTCTTCTTCCTGATGGATGAGGCTGGCCAGACCTGCACGGGTCACCGGGTGGCCGTCCACCACGAAGATGCGGTATTTCTTGATCGGTGATGCGGTGGAGGCCTGGGCACGGGTGCGCCGGGTGGCGTGTTTGGCTCGGCGGGGAGGAGTGGATTGGGGTGTTCTCATGGTTCTTGGTAGTCCTGAGCAAGAACACCGGGCGAATGAACCCGGCATCCCACAGACGTTGCCATCTGCGGATGTTCAGCTTACCCAGAAGCCTGAGAGCGTCTCCCTGAACGATCGATAGGGGATTCCCTGAACCCCCTTGGATGCCCGTCAAGACATCCCCTGAGCCCCCGGTAATCGAAGCCTCGGTGTTTGAATAGTTTTTATTACATTTAATGTGTTACACTTTTTGTTTGATCTTTTTTATAGTTTTAAATGAATTTTCTACTGTTCTGACATGGAAACACTCCTACTAGACAGAGTTCAACACGGCTACACCCCCTGTTACATTGTGAATCGGGCATCGGTTTCGCTGATGTTCCTGCGTTGATTCCAGATTCACTGATTCATTCTACCGTAAGAACTTTTGTTACAGTTCCTCATGCATCCATCGCCTGTTCGTCGGAATCCCCATTCTCTCAACTCGGCCGCCATCGACCGCTCTCTCCCGAGACGATCCGGCGTGATGTCGCTCGTTTCCCTGCTGCTGGCCTGCAGTGTCACCGCAGCCGATGCGCCCCCGGCCGAATCCCAGCTGCGCCTGAACGATCTCCGGAGAATGGTCTTGGAGCAGAACGACCAGATCCAGATGCGCCTCCAGGACGCGGAGGTCAGCGAGCGGTTGCACCGGGCTGAAAAGGGCATCTTCGAGCCCCAGTTGGTCGGCGGCGCGGAATATTTCGACACCAGCCGCCCGAACAACCGTCAGCAATCGGCCCAGCTGGGATTCTTCGCCCGCCCCTTCTATCTGGAGCGGAACACCCTCTACAACGCCGGCATCGAATTCCTGCTGGGCACCGGCGCCAAGCTCCGCACCGGTTACATGCTGCGGGACCTCAACAACAACGTCGGAGCCGCTGAAGGCACCCCCGGACAGTTGATGGGCCAGCAATATGAAAGTTTCGCGGGCCTGAATCTGACCCAACCGCTGCTCAAGAACGCGGGCTGGGGAGCCACCACCGCGAAGATCCGCCTCTCGGCCATCTCCTCCAAGATCGCCTTCCACGAATACCGACGACAGATCCTGCTGGTGCTGGCCAGCGCCGAGGCCGCCTATTGGGATCTCCACCTGGCCCAGGAGCAGGTCCGCATCGGAACCGACTCCCTCGAGACGGCCAAGAAGGTGCTCAAGGATCTCCAGACCCGGATGGAAGTGGGCAAATCCTCGGAACTCGAGGTCATGCAAGCCCAGGCCGGAATGGCCGCCCGCAAGGCCAAGCTGGAGCAGGCCCAACAGACGGCCTTCGACTACGCCAGCCGCATCAGCAGCCTGTATTCCCGGAACATCGGAGCCCAGGCCAGCCTGCCCAAGGCGGTGGACGTACCCGAATTGGTGGACGATCGGACCAGCAAGGTCGAGAGCTACACCCAGGCGTTCCG
>JAIXXC010000144.1 GCA_027490985.1 Verrucomicrobiales bacterium | reverse complement strand
GGGCACCACCGGCTCGGGCAAGTCGACCACGCTGGCGGCGATGATCGAGCACATCAACGCCAACTTCAAAAAGCACATCGTCACCCTCGAAGATCCGATCGAATTCGTGTTCGAAGACAACCAGTCGGTCGTCGAACAACGCGAGATCGGCCTCGACACCGGCAGCTTCCAGAACGGCCTCAAGCACGTGCTGCGACAGGATCCCGACATCATCATGGTCGGCGAAATGCGGGACGCCATCTCCTTCCAAGCGGCGATCAGCGCGGCCGACACCGGTCACCTGGTGCTCTCGACCCTGCACACCCAGAACGCCTCGCAGTCCATCGGCCGCATCCTCGACTTCTTCAAGCCCGACGAGCGCGAGCAAATCCGCCGTCAGCTGGCGGCCACCCTGCGGGCGGTGGTCTGCCAACGCATGGTGGGCACAGTCAATGGCGGGGTGACCCCGTCGCTCGAAATCCTCATCAACACTCCGACCGTTCGGAAGATGCTCGAGGAGAATCGGCTCGAGAAACTCGGCGCGGCCATCGAGACCGGCCGAGAAGACGGCATGCAGAGCTTCAACCAAGCCCTGTACGACCTCGTGAAAGCCAACAAAATCAGCGAGAAGGAAGCCCTCGGCAAGGCAACCAACCCGCAGGCCCTCGAGATGATGTTCAAGGGCATCTTCCTCGACGAAGGCCGCCGCATTCTGTCCTGACGCCCGCGGATCGGGTTTGGCCGGAGAGTCCGGGGCGGGCCGTGTTGGGCGAGCTTCGATCGCTCCGCGGTCTTCCCCACGCCGCGGAGGTCAATCTTCTCGAGTCCGGGGACGTCCGGGGACGCCCCCCCGACGCCCCCCCCCGACGCCCCCCCCCGACGCCCCTCCCGCGATCGAGCGAGATTGCTCCGGAGGCCCGGCAGGGTCTTTTGTTTTGACGGGCTCAGGCTTCGAGGGCTCTGAATGCGAGGGATGGTTTGGCTTGGATCTGTTCCCGGATCACAGGGAGGGATTGGCCTGGGAAGCAGCGATTGAGGATTCTCAGGAGCCCGTTGCGGATCAGGGCGAGATTGGACAAGAGAGATCGGTTTCGGCTCCGAGACCGGTCCTCCCCCATCAGCGCATCCCGCCGCCAATGGTTGCGGTTTTCGACTCCGGCCCAATGACCCCGGATCAATTGATGCCATTGTTTGGGTGTCAGTTCCTCCGGTTCGAGACTGCTGATGTAGTAGCGGACCTCCTCGGTGGTCTTGCCGGAGCGCTTCTCGGTCCTGCGACTCCGGACAACCACCACACTGCGGGCATACGGAAAGTCCATCGCCATGGCGTCGGTGCCAAAGGCGTGGAGGGCGCGGCTATCGATGCGACCGTGACCTACTTGGCTTTCCTCAAAAAGGGGGTGCCTGGAGTCGCCGCCTTCTGTTGGGCCAGCTTTTCCAGATGGGGTTGGTTGCCTTTAATCTGCAGAAAATAGTCTCCCCCTTTCTCAATTATGGTCCGGGCTAGCTTGCGCTGGCAGTGGAGCGCATCGGCGGTAATCACTTTTCCATCCAGGTTTGCCGCGGAATCGAGAAGTTCAGCCGCGACCTGTTGCTCGCTGCGCTCGGTACCCTCCTTCTGATCGTACAGGGCCATGGCTTCGGGAGCTCCGTCGGTGTGGCGAGCCAGACTCAAGATGCCGAAGTGGTCGCGAACCATCTTCCCGTCCAAGGCCAAGGCCTGGGGCAGTTGTGAGGCATGGGTGGTCAACCATGCGTTGAGGACCCGATTCAATTCGGCCGGGTCCACGCGTCGAAGAATCTCGTAGAAGACCAGGTAGCCGGGGACACGGCGGATTTTGGTCGAAGTGCGCGAGTAAGGCAGTCCGAGGCGTTTGCGCTGATCTTGGCTGAGGCTTTGGGCAAAGCGATGAATCTCGGCGATCTCTCTGCGACCGGACAGCAGAGCCATGGCGACGAGACTCAGGACCAATCCGATGGAGAACTGGTGATTGCCCGCCTTGCGGCGAGGATCCGGCACGGCGGCGAAGGCCTTGCGGAGAGTCTCAAACTGGCCCGTGGACAAGGGTAGCAATCCCTGGGGCACGGTCGACAGGGCTTTGGAGTAGGCCTCAGGCAGAATCTGTGAGCGCAGGATGCTGCGCGCCTTGGGATGAAGCTCCAGACACCAGAGGCGCTTGGGGCTTTCATTGGGGACGTAGAAATCGAGTCGACTTCGGGCGTAGCCCTGAGTGGTGCCGAGGACTTGCCAGTTGGTAGCTTTGTAGGTGGTGCCGGCGTAGCCCTCTGGATCGGTGAAACTCTCCGCCAGTAGCGGTTGGTAGCCGAAGACCTCCATCCATTGGTCTGGGAGGGCACGGAGAGCTGCGCCCATGGCTTGCGAGGCGAGGTTGGGAGAAGCGCCCTTGGGAGCAAGGATCAGGAATCGACGGTTCTGGACGACAAGTTTGAGGCGGGCGACCCGCTGAGGAGCGCTCCAACTGATCCAACGATCGCGATCCTTGAGGGCATAACAGGCGGGCCCCCAGGCCAGAAGGGCCACCGGCTTGGAGTCGATCTCGACAATCTGGCGGAGGAAATCGCCGATAGGCGTCGTGGCGCCCAGACCGTGGAAAGAATCCAGTTGGGCATCGAACCACGCTTGGTCCTCCTTGGAAGAGGCCAGGCGGACCGAGGGAGTTGCGGAAAATGAACCTGATGAAGATGGGTGCAGGCGTTTCATCCCGCATCACTGGAGCGAAAAGAGGGGCGCTGGTCTACAAAAAATAAAACCCGCCCGTCTTTACGCCTCTGTCAGCAGCTCATAACAAAAGACCCTGGG
>JAIXXC010000282.1 GCA_027490985.1 Verrucomicrobiales bacterium | reverse complement strand
CTTCTGGCCGACAACGCCGACAAGGACCCGTACCTGCGTCACGCCGGCGTGACCGCTCTGCTGGGGGCCAACGACATCGATGCACTGGTGAACAACGCCCGCCATACCAACGCCTCGGTCCGCATGGGCATCCTGCTGGCGATGCGCAAACTCGAACGCAACGAGATCGCCACCTTCCTCGGTGACGCTTCTCCGGCGATCGTCACCGAAGCCGCCCGGGCCATCAACGACCAGCCGATCCCGGGAGCCATGGAAGCCCTGGCCCGCCTGATCGAGCGCCCCGGACTCACCGAGGCTCCGCTGATGCGCCGCGTTCTCAACGCCAACTATCGTTTCGGCACCGACGGCACGGCCGGTTCGCTCGCCGCCTACAGCGCCCGCGAAGAGGCTCCGGTGGCTCTGCGCGTCGAGGCTTTGGATGCCCTCGCCCAATGGCCGGCGAACTCGGGCCGCGATCGCATCACCGGTCTCTGGCGTCCCACCGCCTTCGCCCGCTCCGAGAAGGTCCCGGGTGAGGCCCTGAAGCCGCGGGTCACCGCGCTCCTGGCCTCGGCTCCGACGCCGGTGCGCGCCGCGGCCGCCCGGGCCGCGGGCAGCCTGAAGCTCGCCGAGGCGTCCCCCGCGCTCGCGGCGTTGGTGATCCAGGGCGCCGCCGATGGTGCCGCCCGATCCGACGCCTTGCGCTCCCTGTCGACGCTCCAGACCTCCGACTACGCCGCCGCACTGGCCGCCGCCCGCGACGACAAGGACGAGAAGGTCCGCAGCCTGGCCAACCAACTGGCTGTCGAAGCGCCGCCCGTGGCGGCCCGCGGCGCCCAACCGGTCGGCGGAAGCTCGATCGCCCCCCTCGAAAAGGCGCTGGCCGGCGGCTCGTTGACCGAAAAGCAATCGGCTCTGGCCACGGTGTCCTCGGTCAAGACGCCGGACGCGGAGGCTCTGCTGAAACACTGGGTGGAAGGGGTTCTGGCCGGAACGGTCGCTCCGGAGTTGGAGTTGGACGTCATCGAAGCGGCCGGAGCACGCGAGTCGCTCAAACCGCTCCTGGCCCAATACAAGGCCCGGTTGGATGCCAAAGACCCCACCTCACCGTGGAAGGCCTGTCTGGTCGGTGGCAACGCCGAGGCCGGGAAGAAGGTCTTCGTCGAACGGGCCGAGGTCAGCTGCGTCCGCTGCCACAAGGTCCAGGGTGAGGGCGGTGAGGTGGGTCCGGAACTCACCGGGTTGGGCAAGAAGAACGGCCGTGCCTACCTGCTCACCAGCATCCTCTATCCCAACGCCGCCATCGCCTCCGGGTTCGAGAACGTGCTCGTGAACCTCAAGGGGGGGCAGAGCTATGCGGGTGTCATCAAATCGGAGACGGCCACCGAACTGGTGCTCAACTCGGCCGAAGACGGCCTGATCACCGTCAAGAAGTCCGAGATCACCAGCCGGGAGAAGGGTCTTTCGGGCATGCCCGAGGGATTCGGAGACCTGCTCTCCAAGCAGGACATCCGCAACCTCATCGAATACCTCGCCACCGCGGAGTAACCGGTTCAGGCTCCGCCCGTCGCCGGTCCGATCGGCGGGCGGAGCCGCCGCTGTCATGCTGCCCAACGATTACATCCAACAACTCCGCTCCGTGGAGGTCCGGGCACGCCTCGTCAGCGAGCAGCTCATGGGGGGGCGTCTGGGCAGCGTCTTCAAGGGGCGCGGGATGGACTTCGCCGACGTGCGCGAATACGTGCCGGGCGACGATGTCCGGCGCATCGATTGGAACGTCACCGCGCGACTCCGCAAACCCTTCATCAAGCGCCACGTCGAGGAGCGGGAGCTCGTGGTCATGCTGCTGGTGGACATCTCGGCCAGCGGCGATTTCGGCTCTCAACCGGGCCCCGCCTCCGGGGTGACCTCGCAGCGCGAGATGGCCGCCATCCTGGCGGGCTCGTTGGCCTTCAGTGCGGTGCGCGACGGGGATCGGGTCGGCGCCATCCTGTTCTCGGACCGGGTCGAGCGCTACATCCCGCCCCGCAAGACCCGAGGCCACGTGACCCGATTGCTGCACGAGATGCTCTTCACCACCCCGAAGCATCCGGGAACCTCGATCGGCAGCGGCTTGAGGTTCCTCAACAACCTGTTCCGCAGGCCCACGCTGAGCTTCGTGCTGTCCGACTTCCACGATCCGGACACCGAGGGCTGGACCCGTGCGATCAAGGCTTCCAACCAGCGCCACGAACTGATGGCCCTGCGGATGAGCGACCGGCGTGAACTCGAACTGCCCGATGTCGGATGGGTGCTGCTGCAGGATCCCGAGACCGGCGAGGTGCTGGAGGTCGACACTTCCGACCCCCGCGTCCGGGAGGGATGGCACAAGGCCGGTCAGGCGCG
The DNA here is from genome assembly GCA_027490985.1 of Verrucomicrobiales bacterium. Taxonomy (GTDB): domain Bacteria; phylum Verrucomicrobiota; class Verrucomicrobiia; order Limisphaerales; family UBA9464; genus SXXZ01. Next base: position 20,827 of record JAIXXC010000282.1, on the reverse strand, counting down.
CCGCGACGAGCTCGTCGCCACCTTCCGCAGCGGGCGCATTCCCGAACTGGAGATCCGCACCGACCAACCCTGGACCCAGCGCCTCCAGGGCTTCCTCGATCACGCCGGACGACGTCGCATCGCATGAGAACAGGCCGGATCACCCCATGAAACCGGACCGGCTCATCGAGGACCTGACCCTCGTTCCCCTGCCCCAGTGGTGGGAGAACCCATGGCTGCTGCTGAGCCTGCCCGTGGTGATCGGACTCCTCGCCTACAGCGTGCATCGCTGGTGGATGCGCCGACAACCCGCCCCGGCCGCCGACGATGCTCCGTCTTCGGGGCCACCGCCGCACGAGGAGTTCCTGCGGCGACTGGCCGAGCTCCGCTCCAGCCGTGCCCAGTGGATCGCCTATCCCTTCGGCATCGAGGTCAGCGACATCCTGCGGGGTTATCTCGAGGCCCGCTACGCCTTCTCGGTCCGGTTCCAGACCTCGCGGGAGTTCCTGCATTCGGCCGTCACCGACCCGCGGTTCAACCCGAATCACCGGGCCGCCCTCACGGATTTCCTCGGCCAATGCGATGCCCTCAAATTCGCCCAGGCTAGGGCCTCCGAAGCCGAGTTGGCCACGCTCGTCGACACGGCAGAACGAGTCATCCGGGAATGCTCCAGCCTCACGAACCCGGGAGGCGGGGCACCATGAAGGACCTCATGGCCATCGAGTTCCTGTATCCGTGGGTGCTGCTGGGTCTGCTGGCGCTGCCGGTTCTGGCTTGGATGCACCGCAGGCCCCGGTCGGTGCCGTCGTTGGCGGTGCCGTCGCTGCTCGGCCGGGCTCACCTGGGGGCGATCCCCGCCCGTCAGCATTCCAAGGCGCAGGCGCTCTGGAGCCTGCTTCCGTTGGCGCTGCTCCTCGTCGGACTTGCCCGACCGCGTATGCCGCGGGGTGACCTGCCCGACCCCAGCAAAGGCATCGACATCATGCTGGCGCTCGACTTCAGCCGGTCGATGGCCGAGACCGATTTCCGACTCGAACGCAAGCGGGTCAGCCGGCGGGCCGCTCTGGAATACGTCACCGAACGGTTCATCCTGGGGCGCCCCAACGACCGCATCGGCATCGTCTGCTTCGCCCGGAACCCGTTCCTGGTCAGCCCGCTGACGCTCGACCATCGCTGGGCCATCGAATCCATGCGGCAAACCGATCTGGCCACCGGAACCGGCATCGGCTGGGCCGTGATGGCGGCGGGGAATTTCCTTCGGAAGGACAGCGACCGGAGCAAGGTGGTCATCCTGGTGACCGACGGCGACAACTCGTCGGGGCCGCGCGCCTCGGAGATCATCGGTCAACTGGTGCGCGACAAGGTCAAACTCTACTCCGTGCTCATCGGCCCCGAAATGGTCACCCCCTCCGTCGCCGCCAACCACGACCTCAACCGGGCAGCCCGCATCACCGGAGGGCAGTTCTTCCAGGCCAACGACACCCGGGCCCTGCAGGGCATCTACAATCTCATCGACCAACTGGAGAAGCGGGAACTGATCCAGAAGCGCTTCGTCCTGTGGCAGGAACTCTTCCTCTGGCCCGTGGCCGCCGGATCGGCGCTCTGGTTGGGCGGCTGGATCTGGACCCGACTCCTGCGGAGGCCTTTGCCATGAGATTCGCCCACCCCGCCTGGCTCCTGCTGATTCCGGTGCTCATCGGCCTGATCGAAGGCTTCCGGATCGTGGGAAACCGTCGCAACCGACGGCGGATCTCGCAGTTCTCCGGCGACGCCGACCGGCCTTGGGCCGATCCGGGCGTGGTCTCGTGGCGTCAGCGCGCCGACCGGTGGTTGATGTTGGCCGTGGCCGTTCTCCTGCCGCTGACTCTGGCCCGGCCCCTGGCATTCCGGATGGACGAGCAGTCCGAACTGCGCGGAGTCCCCTACATGATCGCCCTGGACCTGTCGCGGTCCATGCTGGCGACCGATGTGCGGCCCAATCGGTGGTTCGCCGCCACCAACGCGTTGTCGCGTTTCCTCGAGTCCAGCCGCGCGGATCGGGTGGGTCTGATCACCTTCAGCGGCGTGGCCTACCTCAACGCACCGCTGAGTTTCGACACCCGCGCCATCCAGGCGATGCTGCGATACGCCTCCCCCTACACGGTGGACATGGATGGCGAGACGGCCGGGTCCAACCTGGGCTCGGCCATCGAGCGGGCGGGACGGTATTTCCAGACCAACGACATCCAACCCAGGGTGGTCATCCTCGTGACCGACGGGGAGGATTCCGGGGATCAACTGTTGGAATTCACCCGTCGCTGGGCCCGGCAAGGGGTCAAGGTGTGTGCCGTCGGGGTCGGGACCCGGGGTGGTTCCAAGGTGCCGCGGATCCAATGGGGAGGAATGGCCCGGAACGACTCCGGTCAGGAGGTCATCTCCCGACTCAACGAGGCCAACCTCAAGCGGATCACCGCCCTCACCGGGGGGCGCTACCTGCCGCTGGGGGATCAGGGCGACGGGTTCGACATCCTTCGAAAGGAATTCCTGGCCCCCTTGGCCGAAAGCGCGGCCCGTGAAGATCTCAAGAACTACGTCGAAGTGTATCCGGTGCCCCTCTCGCTGGCGATCATCGCCCTGGTGAGCCAGACTGCCATCGGCGCCCGACGCCATCGAAGGCCACGCCCCCTTTCGCCCATCCGTCAGCCCGAGCCTGTGACGACCACCCCATGAACCTCTTCAGGCAGCCTCTTAGCCCCATCCCGGGCGGGTCCTTCACGAGCCTGTCCCTCTGGGGGGTGTTGATCTGCCTGAGTGGGTCGACCTTCGTGGCGCCGGTATCGGGCGGCGATGCCCTCGATCTGGCCCGGCTCCAGCATCAATTGACCCACGGTGAACCCCAGGGTGTCGCCGAGGCGTTGGCTCAAGAGGCCGAACTCCACCCTTCGAACGCCCATCTGCAATACAACGCCGGGGTGGCCGCCTACGCGGCTCGGCGCTGGGAAGATGCGCTGGTGGCCTTCGATCGGGTGGAAACCCTCGGCCAACGCGGTCTGCTCGACCGGGCCCGATTCCAACGGGGCAATGCCGAGTACCAGCTCGGCGTCGAGGCCCGCGCCGCCAACCTGGATGAAACGATCGCCCGATGGCGGGCCGCTCTGGAGGCCTACCAATCGATCCTCAAACAGACGCCCGACGACGTCCGCGCCGCAAACAACGACGCGTTCGTCCGCAAACAGTTGTTGGATCTGCTGCTGGAAGAAGCCCGCAAGGCCGCCGAACGGGCCAAGGAACCCCGCCAGACGCCCGGTCAGAAGATCCCCCATCTGCGCAATGCCCACGAGAAATTCTCCGACGCCCACCAACTGAGCCCCGACAACACCGAGGCCCGCCAGGGCGAGGCCGACACCAAAGACCAGCTGGCCGAGGCGCTCAAACAAGAGGGGCTGCGCAACGTCCAGTCGCCGCTGTCCCTGAAAGCCAGCCGCCGTGAACCCCGCCTGCCCGAAGTGGATGCCTCGAAACTCGAGCAGGGCGTCTCACAACTCGAGGAAAGCCAGCAACTCCGCCCCGGCGATCCCCAGGTCGAAGAAGCCCTCAAGAAGGCCAAAGACCGCCTGGCCGACGCCAAGGTCAAGCAGGCCGAGACCTTCCTGGCTCTGGAAGAGCAAATCCCCGTCACCAAGGAGAAGCTCGCCCTGCTGAGAATGGCCCGGGAGCAGGTGGATCACGCCTTGGAGCATTCACCCCAGCATCAAGAGGCCCAGCGCACCGGAGAAGAAATCGATCGCCGCATGGCGCAGGTCCACGAAGACGAGGGCGACTTCCAGGAGCAGCAGGCGGCCTTTTCGCAACCCGAGCAGCAGGCCATGCAATTGAGTCAGGCACTGGATCACTTCCAGCAGGCCTCCGAGCTGCGTCCGAACCAACCGCGGCTGCAGGCCAAACAGGCCCAGGCTGAGGAAAAACTGGCCCAAACCCTCGACAAACTGGCCGACAAGCTCATGCAGTCACCCGAGGGCCAGGAGCCCATGGAGGCCAAGGCGGCCCGACTGGAAGGGGCCGAACAGGCTCTGAATGAGCTCCAGGCGCTCAAACCCAGCGATCGGACGGCTCAGAAGGCCGAGCAAGTCGGCAAAGAACTCGACGGATTGCGCCAGATGCTGGCCGAAAAGGGGCAGCAGCCCTCGGACTCTCCCGGGCAGGGCGACCCCAAAAACGGCGCCCAACCCATGCCCGCTCCCCCCCAGTGGATGGCGCCGCCCCTCGATGGCCCCCCGCGCATCAACCAACCCGGGGGCAAGGGACAGGCTCCGAAGAGCGCCGGACGCAACGTGCGGGATTACTGATCCCGGGGGTTCGGTTGGATTCTGTGGCTGGCTTGATTGTGCGCATTCCGGTCTTCGGAACCCGGAGTGCGAAGGAGGCATGCCCATCGGCACCGAGCAACAACGAGCCGAAGAACACCCAGACGAAGAGTCGACCTGATCAAACCAGGCAATCGACCATGCCCGGCAATCGGTCGGCCGCTTTCTCCAGCGCCTTCAGGGCCAACCTTCGCTGGGCCTCGGTGCCTTCGGGAAACAGGAGTTTCCAACCCGACGCATTCATCCAGTCGTCGGGGGACCGCAAGGGGGGGTCACCCGGGTGCCCCAGCCCGATGGACAGGGCGAACAGGTCGGCGATCTGGACCGCTCCGGCCAAACGGCCGTCTCGGGAACTGCCCGACGGCGTATGATGATGCCGGGTGGTGAATTCGAGCGATTCGCCCAACTGTTGGGCCTTGAGATACATCGCCCCCAGGTGGGCATGATCACACCCCACGCAATCCAGTTCGATCAGCCGCACGGGCAACGACGAGGTCTTGAGTTGCTCCAGGATGCTGGCGTGGTGGTCGGGAAAGACGGTGGCGAAGACGATCCAGCCCACGTCGTGGACCAAACCCGCCACATAGTCGAGGTCTTCGCCCGATTCGGGCGTGGCCATCATGAGGTCTTTGGTGACCATGGCCACGGCGATGCTGTGTTTCCAGAGGTTGCGCCAGAGCGTTTCACCCGCTCCCCGTTGGGAACCGGTGATGCGTTTGAAGTCGTCGATCACCGGCGTCATGGTGGCCAACTCGCGCACCTGCCTGACCCCGACATAGAACACCGCCTCTTCGAGACTGGTCACCGAGTGCCCCAGTCCGTAGTGGACCGAGTTCACCAATTTCAGCAGGCGTGAGGTCAGCCCCGGGTCGCGTCGGATCACCTCGGAGATCTGACCCGCATAGCGCTGTTCGGCGGCCAGCAATTCCCTCAAGGCCCCCTGGATGCTTTTGAGCGACGGGATGGGGGGGCACGACTGAAGACGACGCTGGATCTCCGCCAGCGACAGCGCCTTCGGAATCGATCCCGCAGCTACCGTGGAATTCACGGACATCAGGCCAACATCGGCAGAACGGTTCATCTTCTGAAAAGCTTTGTTGGGCCGTTTCGATTCCGATCCCGACCGTTGGAGTGAAGGACCCCTCAAGTCCCGGACCGGGAATGCCGATTCTCTCTCGACGATGTGTGTTCCAATCCATCCGGCCGACCGACGTTCACCCAACGGTGCTCGGGACGATCTGGATCGGGGGGTGGATCCAACCGGTTCATCCAGGACAAGCCATCCACCCAATCCCGGAGCACCCATCCCGCTATCTGAATGAAACCGAAGATCCTGACTGTCGATGACAGCAAGACCATCCGACTGATCGTCACCAAGGCGCTCAAACCCTTCGATGTCGACGTGCTCGAGGCCTCCAACGGTGTCGAAGGCGTGGCCGTGGCCATGCGTGAGAAACCCGACCTCATCCTGCTCGACCTGACCATGCCCATCATGGACGGGTCCGAGTGTCTGGCGAAACTCAAGTCGCACGCCGACCTGAAGAACATCCCGGTGATCATGCTCACGGCGGAATCCGGCCGGGACAATGTCACGAAGATCGCCAAGATGGGCGTTCGCGACTACCTGGTGAAGCCCTTCAAGGAGGACATGCTGGTCGAGCGCGCCGGGCGCATCATCGAGCTCAAGGCCAAGGGAGGCGGGGTCAAGAAGGTCAAACGCTACGACGACCCGCTCAACATTCTGGTGGTCGACGACAAACCGGCGATCATCGAACAGATCAAGGCCGCCGTATCCGACACCCCCTGGCAGGTCCATGGCCGCACCCAGACCGGCGAAGCCCTCGACTACTGCTCCCAGCACGTGCCGGACGCCATTCTGGTCAGCCTGTCGCTGCCCGACGGGGCGGGTTTCACCCTCTTCCAGATGTTCCGGGCCAGCACCCGCACCAAAAGCGCCCCGATCTTCGGCCTTTCGGTCAAGACGGCCACCGACGATCAAACACGGGCCCAGCAGGTGGGGTTTTTGGGCGTGATCACCAAACCGCTGGATCCCGACGATCTCAAGACGAAGATCTGCCGATCGCTCAGTCTGGACACCTCGTACAAGTATTTCCAGCAACGCGATGGGGTGTTGGCGGTCATCCTGCCCCCGAACCTCACCCCCAACATCGCCAACGAAATCTCGATCCAGATGCGAAACAAGGTTTCCGAGGCGGTCGATTCGGGGCTTGGGAAAATGATCATCGACATGAGTCAGGTGCGGACCCCCGACATCAACCTCGTGAAACTCGGGATCACCACGATCCAACTGTGCAACGAATTGTCGCTCCAACAGCGACTGGTGGGCTCCACCATCGTGCAGGCCGAGTGCCGCAATTACGAAGAAACCAAGGACTGGGTGTTCGTCACCTCCTACGAAGACGCCATTCGCGAACTCAACCGACGGTGACGCAACCCTGCCGGGAAACTCAACCGGACGGACAACCTCGAATCACACGGACGTGATGAAACCCCTGCACATGATCGTTGGCGGCGTCGTGGCCATGGCGCCGGCTCTCGCGGCGCCGAACGCCTACCTGACACGGGTGGGCCCCAAACCGTTGAGCTTCGGAGCGACACCACGACCGCGCGAGGAGGTCATGGCCCGATTGCCACCGCTCTTCACCGATCTGCCGCCGAGACCCCGTTCCCCCTCCGATCCGGATTCGGCCAACCCCACCGATGATCCGTCGAACTTGTGGCCCATGCCGTCCAAGCCGATCTCGGTGGGGGCCGGCGCCGAGTTCCCAAGACTGCCCGACGATTGGCTGGATTCATTGACTGCCGGAGATCTCGGGGCGGAGTTCCCCGGGGTGCCTCTCCAGGATCCGACGCCAGCCGACTCCGCCCGGGAGCCTTCGGCTTTGAATCCGGAGATGCTCATCCGCTTCTTCACCACACCGGCCCCCAATCAAGGTCAGGCCGTCGCCATACCGGTACCCTTCATCCCGGCTGTCCCGCCAGCCCCGTCTTCGACCTCGAGCCGAGCCGTTTTCCGGCAGGATTGAACCATGCCCCGGTTTTCCCTCATCAAACCGAACCTGCTGGCCCTGCTTCTGGCGGGCTTGGTGGGAAGCACCCCCCGCGACGCGGCGGCCGACCAGGCCTCCGAGGCCCCCGCGAAGAGCCCACCGCCGGCGACCCGCAGTCAAAGTCTGAACGTCGACCCGCGCAACGCCACCAATGCCGCCCGTTTGACCGATGAGATCGCCGATTCCCTCGAGCGGAAACTCGCCACACCCCGCCCACTGCAGAGCGAGCGGTTCGCGTCCGAAAACGTGCTCCAACGGCAGGTCAAGAAGGTGGTGATCGACGAAATGAAGGTCTGGCGCGACACCATGGAGGGGGCGGTCGCCAGCCACAAGCGTGCCACGACGGGAGAGGACAAACAGGTCGCCGTGGACTTGCTGGCGGGCATCATCGCCAACGAGGATTCCCCGGTGGAGATCAAGCGGGAGTGCATGAAGCACCTCGCCCAGTTCGCTTTGGACGGAAATTACTACAGCAAGGCCCAACAGATCTACTCCCAGCTCGTGAGTCGGTACCCGCTGCATCCCGACACGCCCGCGGTGCTCTACCGGCAAGGAATCCTGTACCGTCGGGTGGGTGCCACGGAGCTGGCCCTCTCCAAATTTCACGCGGTGATGTCGACGGTGATCAGCCTCCCGGAAAAGGACATCTCAGCCTACAAGGATCTGGTTCTTCTGGCCCAGACGGAGATCGCCGACACCTATCTCATGGCCGGACAATTCGACAAGGCCGCCGATTTCTTCCGCCGTGTCCTGAAGCTCGCCGACACGCACCTCAACGAGGCCCACATCCGCTTGAAGCTGATCAAGTCCCTCTTCGAGTTGAAGGACTGGCACGGAGTGATCACCGAAGGAAACCTCTGCCTCGAGAAGGTCGCGCTGGCCTCGCAGGTCGCCGAGGTGCGTTTTCTGATGACCGAAGCCTACAAGAAGCTGGGCATGCACCGGGAGGCCATCCAGCAAACCATCGATCTGCTGAATTCGGAGCAGGCGCGATCGGGATCGGATCCGAGCAACTGGGCCTATTGGCAAAAACGCACCGGCAACAAGCTGGCCAATGAACTCTATGAGCAGGGCGACTATGTCAACGCGCTCCTGATCTATGAATCCTTGTACAAGCTTCCCGGCAACGACGAATGGCGTTCCCAAGCGCTCTATCAGATCGGGCTGATCTACGAGCGGATGTATCAACCGGATCAGGCCTCGGGCGTCTACAGTCAAATCCTGACCCTGATCCCCTCACCCGCGGCCATGGCCGGCAACAACGGAACAACATCGGCCTCGCAGTCGGGCACAAACGGCACCGGTCCAAGCCCAAGTTCGAGTCCAAACCCAAGCACCACGGCCGGCGGTTCGACAAACCCGATCAGGAAAAAACCATCGGCAGAGCCGGCTCAACCCGCGGCGATCTCACCGGGGTTGAAGTTGATCCGGGAGATGGCCCAGTGGCGCTTCGACAACCTGAACCGCGAACGCTCACTCCAGCAGGACCTCCAAAAACTCTTCGTGCCCAACGTCAGCTCCACCGAACAAAGCGTCGCTGTTCCCAAGGGTTCGACCCCATGAATCCGGAGTCACAGATGTTGGAAGACCTGCGCTCCCAACTCTCGCTCAACACCGACCTGCTGGGGCACCTCGAGCGGGAGTCGCTGCAGCTACGCCATCCGGATTCACCCCAAACTCCGGGAGCCACCGATGCCCGCCGCGAGCTGTTGCCCCGACTCGATGCGTCTCTCGAACGGATACGACGCCATCGCAATCATTGGCTTTCCCTCAGTCCCGAAGCCCGCTCATCCCATCGTGAGATCCGCGAGCTGCTTCGCAAAAACCAGGACCTCATCATGAGATTGATCGTCCTGGATCGGGAGAACGAACAATTGCTCCTGCGGCGCGGATTGATCCCGCCCAAGCACCTGCCCCCCGTCCAACGCCAACGTCCGCATTACGTGGCCGACCTCTACCGGCGACAGAATGCGCCGGGAGGATCGACGACGGAGGCCCGCCCCGGTGAAACCCACTGAAGCCCCCTGAAGCTGTAGGGTCATGAGCCTCAACCCGGGGAGGCCTCAAGAGCCGTGAAGGGGGTTTCCGTGACCGTGCCGCACTCGGCACTCGGGTGAATCGGAATCGTTTTCGACCACCGAGGATTGCCCGGCCGATGGAACCCGGTACCTTCGCCCTCGACATGATCCGACTGACGGCGTGGTTGATGCTGACTCTTGGGGCGGGCCTGATTTCCGCCGCGGAGAAACAATTCGATTTCTCATCAACGCGGCCCGGAACGCTCCCGGATGGCTGGAAAAGCGAACTCGCCGGTTCGGGCAAGCCGGGAGACTGGAAAGTGGTCGAGGAAGAGGTGCCTCCGGCTCTGGAACCCTTGTCTGCGCAGGCCCCGAAACTCACCCGGCGATCCGTCTTGGCTCAGACTGCACCGAGCAACGAGGACGAGCGGTTCCCCATGCTGATCAACACCACGGAACGCTACGGAGACTTCACCTTTTCGACCCGATTCCAGATCACCGCTGGTCGCTTCGAACAGATCGCGGGCTTGGTGTTCCGCCATCAGGATCCGAAGAATTTCTACGTCGTACGGGCCAGCGCTCTGGGCAACAATCTGAGGTTCTACAAGTTCGTCGACGGGGAACGGTCGGTGCCGATCGGCCCGGCGATTCCGTTCCAGAAAGGCAAATGGTATGAGCTTTCGGTCAGGGCCGAGGGCAACCAGATCGAGGTGCTGCTCAACGGAACCAACGCATTCCCGACCCTGACCGACAACTCCTTCAATGCCGGACACATCGGCTTCATCACCAAATCCGACACCACGGCCCTCTTCGCCGATGTGGGCATCCGGTATCGCCCCCTCGAGACACTGGCCGCCTCGTTGGTGAGGCAGGCTCTGGAACAGCAACCCCGTCTGCTGGACCTGCGGCTATACGGACTGCGGGCCGACTCCAAAGAACTGAGGTGCCTTGCGGCCAAGAACCCGGGTGATGTGGGATCCGGGGCGAGTGAGACGGTCAACAAGGTCCACCAGGAGAATCAGACCTACTTTGGACGGACCCCGAAGTCCGCCGTCGTCACGGCCCCGCTGCATGATCGCAATGGGGATGTCGTCGGCGTATTGGAATTCCACCTCAAGCCCTTCGCCGGCCAGATCGAATCCACCACGGTCGCCCGCATCCTACCCACCGTCCGAAAACTGGAGTCCGGCATCACCGGCGCCAAAGCACTCACCGAATAACCCCCTTTTCCCGGGTCTGCCCCAGAGGGACAGGCTCGAACAAAAAGAAAAAGGGACAGGCTTCGGCGAAACGCTGAAAGAACCGACCGGCGAGTTGCGAATCATGAGGCAAATACCTCATGAGAACGCGCCGCATCACCGCCCCTCTCGAAGCTTCGAGCGGTTTTTACCACTGCATGTCCCGCGTCGTGGATCGAAGGTTCATTTTCGGCGACGTTGAGAAGGAGTACTTCGCTCGCCTGATCCGCAGGTACGCCCAATTTTGTGGGATACGCATCCTCACCTACTGCCTCATGGGCAACCATTTCCATCTCCTCATCGAGGTTCCGAGGCGACCCGATTCACCTCCGGATGATGCCGAATTGCTACGCCGCATCAGTGCCATCTACCCGGATTCACGGGTTCAGCGGCTTCGCAGGCAGTGGATGGAATCACCTCCAACCGTGAAGGAATCATTGCGTCACCGGTTCTGGAGACGGATGGGAGACCTCAGCCAATTCCTCAAAGAACTCAAACAACGCTTCAGCCAGTGGCACAATCTGCGTCAGGGCCGGCGTGGCACCCTCTGGGAAGAGCGCTTCAAGAGCGTCCTGATCGGCCCCGACGGTTCCGCCTTGAGCACCATCGCGGCCTACATCGATTTGAACCCGGTGCGGGCCGGCTTGGTCAGGGATCCTGCTCGATATCGCTGGAGTGGTTACGGCGAGGCCGCTGCCGGCCAAACGCAAGCTCTGGAGGGGTACCAGGCCCTGATGAAGGCTCAAGGGTACCCCGAAACACCCCCAAAGCGGGCCTTCCTTGTTCACCGGGAGCGGGTGCTCCTCTATTCCCATCGGAGAACCGTCTCAGAAGGCGGATCCACCAGCGGTTCTGGAAACAGGACGATGCCAGCCTCAACCCTGACGCAAAATCGACGCGATGGTGAAACTCCCAGTCGAGACGGTCTGGGACGAGACTTGTTGCATCGGATTCGATTCTTCACCGATGGGGCGGTGATCGGAACCCGAAGTTTCGTGGACTGGATCGCCAGCAGAAGTCGGAACGGAATGGCACCCAAGCGTCCTGCGACCGAGCATCCAGGGTTCGACATGAGGGACGGTCCCCTGTTTGGTCTTCGCGGCGCGCGCACGGCGAGCGGCCATTGAGTGAACACACGCTGTTCCACTCATACCGCGAAATTTTCGGTTTCTCACACAGCCGGCCGAACCTCATCACCGGGAGCCCGGGGATCAATCCTCACGGACGGGAATCCATCCGGAGTGGGCCAACCAGAAGGTGCGGCCCGGTGCTGCCCACGGGAAACAAGCGCTCGGTCAGGCAATTCGATTCACAGCCTGCTCTTGATCCACGGGCTGGGATCAGGGTCTTCTAAAGCAACTTCCATGAAATACTCCACGAGTTCCGGGATCGGGTCTTGGGCAGGATCAACGAGCCTGTCCCTTTTGTTGCTGGCCTTCGGGGGGGTGGGGTTCGAACTGCGGGGCGATGGTCCGGCGGATAATTCGGCCGCCACGGTGCGGCGGGTGCCTCCGGCCGGGATCACACTCCCGGATTCGATCCGCGACGAATTGAGATCGGGAGTGGAGAAACTCGGGCAGAGCATCGAGGTCTCAAGGTCTCAATGGGCCAAAGACAGCCGCCAACTGAGACGCCTGGCCGACATCGAGATTTTTCACAAGGCGGTGGATTGGGCCGTGAGGTACGGGGAGATGTTCAAGACCAACGAGGTGGAATCGGCCCGGCTTCAATTGAAGACGGCGACCGAACGCCTGCAGGCGCTGACTCAGGGACAGGCTCCATGGTCCGAGGCCTCCGGTCCGACGGTCGGCGGCTATGTGTCCCGGATCGACGGGTCGGTACAACCGTTCGGGTTGGTGGTTCCCCCCAGTTGGAAGCCCAACTCAGGCAGGTCATGGCGGTTGGACTTCTGGTTCCACGGACGGGGCGAAACCCTCAGCGAATTGGCCTTCATCGCTGATCGGATGAAGAACCTCGGAGAATTCGCGCCGGCCGACACCTTCGTACTGCACCTGTACGGACGCTATTGCAACGGTAGTCGTTTCGCCGGGGAGACCGACTTCTGGGAGGCCTTGGACGAGGTCAAACGCCGTTACCCGATCGACGAGAACCGACTAATCGTGCGCGGGTTTTCACTCGGAGGAGCCTCCGCATGGCACTTTGCCGTGCATCATGCGTCACAATGGGCCGCCGCCGCTCCCGGGGCCGGCTTCAGCGAAACGGCCGAGTTTCTCAAGGTTTTCCAACAAGAGCACCTGCAACCGGCCCTTTGGGAACAGAAACTCTGGCGACTGCACGATGCCACGGCCAACGCGCTCAATGTCTCGATGGTTCCGCTGATCGCCTACAGCGGTGAGGACGACCGTCAGATCCAGGCGGCGGAGGCGATGAGGTCCGCACTGCGGGCCGAGGGAATGGAACTCACCCACCTCATCGGTCCCAAGACCGGTCACAAATACGAGGCCGGAGCCAAGGCGGAACTGAATCGGAGACTGGATGCCTTGGCAGCCGCAGGTCGGGTCCGGGTACCCCATGAAGTGCGGATGGTGACCCATTCTCTGCGCTACCCGCGGATGGCCTGGGTGACAGTCGATGCGTTGACCGAACACTGGGAACCGGGCCGGGTGATCGCGCGCCTGCCGGATGGGGACAGGCTCCTGCGGATCGAGACGGATGGCGTCGAGGCGCTGACGCTGGATTTCGGCCCGGGTGAGGCTCCATTCCCGGCCCACCAACCCGTTCAAGTGGCCTTCGCCGGATCGGACAACGCTGTGATCCTGGAATCGACCCGTCCGGGAACCGATCGCTCGTGGAAGGCCAGCTTTCACCGAAGGAACGGGGTCTGGAGAACCGGCCCCGATCTGTCGGGCGGCTTGCGCAAACGTCACGGCCTTCAAGGACCGATCGACGACGCGTTCATGGACTCGTTCATGATGGTGATGCCCTCGGGAACGCCGCTGAACCCCAAGGTGGGGCAATGGGTGGACAGCGAGGCCTCCCGTGCCGTGGAGCATTGGCGTCGCCATTATCGCGGAGACGCGCGTCGGAAAACCGATCGGGAGATCTCGGAGTCCGACATCCGCGATCACAATCTGGTTCTGTGGGGGGATCCTTCGAGCAACCAATTGCTGGCCAAGCTGGCGCCGTCGTTGCCCATTCGGTGGGAAACCAACCGGATCGTGGTCGGTAATCGAACTTTCGCGGCGGACACCCACGCTCCGATCCTGATCTTCCCCAACCCGTTGAACCCCTCGCGATATGTCGTGCTGAACAGCGGCTTCACCTTCAGAGACTACGACTACCTGAACAACGCCCGGCAGACGCCCAAACTGCCCGACTGGGCCATCATCGACCTTCGCCAGGCACCCGACTCGCGCACCCCGGGCGGGATCGCCGCCGCAGGGTTCTTCGGTGAGCGTTGGGAATTGCGCTGAGCCGTTCCCGATCGTCTTCGCGATGGATCAGAGGAGGGTCCGGGCCTTGGCCAGGGCCTCACCCAGGCGCGAGGCGTCCTTGCCTCCGCCCCGGGCTCCATCCGGGCGTCCTCCACCTTTGCCACCGACGAGGGGAGCGATGGTCTGGATGAGTTTGCCTGCCTGCACTTTGGCCGTGAACTCCGGGGTCACCGCCGCAACCAGCGCGACCGCACCGGCCGAGTGTCCGCCCAACAGGATGACGCCACTGAACTGCGATTTCAGCACATCGACCACGGTCTGAAGGGTCTCGCCATCGGCCTCGCCCAGATTCGCGATCAACGCCGGAACACCGTTCAGGGTCTCGGCCTGGGGCAACAATTCGCGAGCCCTGCCAGAAGCCTCCCGCTGCGCCGCGGCTTTGAGAGCCTTCTCCAATTCCCGATTGTGGGTGAGCAACGCCTCGAGCTTCTTCTCCAATTCCCCCAGCGGGCTGTTGAGTTTGGCCGCCATCGATCGGATCAGCCCCTCATCGGCACGGGCCTTGTCGAGGGCCGGCAGACCGGCGATGGCCTCGATGCGGCGGACTCCCGCTGCGACGGCCGACTCGGCCAGAATACGGAAGAGGCCGATCTCGCCGGTCGCCCGGGTGTGGGTGCCACCGCAAAGTTCCATGGAATAACCGTCCAACCGGGCCGGTTGCCCACCAATCTGGACGACACGGACGACATCCCCGTACTTGTCCCCGAAGAACTGGAGCACGTCCTTGCGGTTCTTGACCTCGGCGTGAGGCACTTCGAGCCATCCCACGGGCGCATTCTCCAGGATGCGCTCATTGACGAGGCGCTCGATGTCGACGATCTGCTGAGGCGTCAGCGGGGCGCTGTTGAAATCGAAGGTCAGTTTCTCCGGAGTGACATTCGACCCCTTCTGGGAAGCTTCTTTGCTCGCGACTTCGTGCAACGCCCAGTGCAACAGGTGGGTCACCGTGTGATGCCGCTCGATGGCATGCCGGCGGGCCGCATCGACCCGGAGAGTCACCGACGAACCCACGACCGGAGAATCACCACCCTCCACGAAATGCAGCCAGACATTGCCCGATTTCTGGGTGTTGGCGATGCGCCACAACTGTCCGGAGCCGCTGATTTCGCCGGTGTCACCCACTTGCCCTCCCATCTCGGCGTAGCAGGCGGAGGCATCGAGGATGATGGCCGTCTTGTCCTTCAGTTCCACCACCTCCAAGACTTGGGCGCCGATCTCCAGCGCGTCGTATCCGAGGAACCGGGTCGAAGACTTGGTCTCGATCTGGGAGAGTTCGATGACCTGCTTTTTCTGCGAGGCCCGGGCCCGGGCCCGTTGCTCGTCCATCAGCGCCTCGAATCCCGCCTTGTCCACCGAGAGTCCCCGCTCACGGGCCATGAGTTCGGTGAGGTCGATCGGAAAACCCTGCTCATCATACAGACGGAAGGCGAAGGCTCCCGAGATCTGGGAACACCCGGGCTGTGACGCCTCTTTCTCGAACAACTCGATGCCGCGGTCCAGGGTTCGATTGAAGGCCTCTTCTTCGAGGCGAAGCACTTCTTTGACCTGCTGACTGCGGCTGCGGATCTCCGGGAAGACATCCCCCATCGTGCGAGACAGCACATCGACCAGTTTGTAGAAGAACGGATCGTGGAAGCCGAGTGTCCGCCCGTACCGCACCGCGCGACGGAGGATGCGTCGCAGGACGTAATTGCGATCGCTGTTGCCCGGTTGGATGCCGTCGGCGATGGCGAAACTCAGCGTGCGGATGTGATCGGCGATGACCCGGAACGCCACGTCCACCTTCTCCTGCTCGGTGTCGCCGGTGCTGCCCTGTTTCGGCAGCGTCGAACCGTATTTCTTGCCACTGAGCTGCTCGATCTCGTCGAAGATCGGGCGGAAGATGTCGGTCTCGTAGTTCGAGATCTTGGCGTTCTGGAAATCGGTGAGCCCGCGGGTTCCCTGGATGATGGAGCTCACCCGTTCAAACCCCATGCCCGTATCGACATGCTGGGCCGGCAGCGGGGAAAAGGAGCCATCCGGATTGGCGTTGTACTGGATGAAAACGTTGTTCCAGATCTCGATGCACCGGGCGTCCGAACCATTGACCAACTTGGCTCCCTCGGATTGCTCCTCGACCGAGGTTTCGCGGGGGCCGGGGCGCAGATCGACATGGATCTCGGTGCACGGACCGCAGGGGCCGGTTTCGCCCATCATCCAGAAGTTGTCCTTCTTGCCGCCGTTGACGATGTGGATTTCCGGGTCGAGACCGACCGAGCGGAACTTCGACGCCCACAATTCCCAGGCTTCCTGATCGCGCTCGGCCGGATCCTTCTTGGCCGCATTGGGTTGGTAAATCGTCGCGTACACGCGCTGGGGCGGGAACTTCCAGACTTCGATCACCAACTCCCACGCCCAATCGATGGCATCCTTCTTGAAGTAGTCGCCGAACGACCAATTCCCCAGCATCTCGAAGAAGGTGTGGTGGTAGGTGTCCAGTCCGACGTCATCCAGATCGTTGTGTTTGCCACCGGCGCGGATGCACTTCTGGGTATCGGCAGCCCGGGTGTCGAGAGCCGGGATCGAGCCGGCCCACTTGGAGACATCGGCTTTCCGTTCGCCCAGGAAGATCGGTACGAACTGGTTCATGCCAGCGTTGGTGAACAGCAGGTTGGGGCTGTCCGGCATGAGGCTGGAGCTGGGGACGATCGTGTGCTGCTTGGAACGGAAGAAGTCCAAGAACGACTGGCGGATCTGGGCGGACGTCATGGTGTGCGGATCCGGGGATTTGAAAACACCCCGGAAACAGGCCGCGGAGATTAAGGACTGGCGCGAAAATAGGAAGAACCCTGTTTGAACGGATTCCTGGCCATGGGTCGGACCTGAGATTGAAACGAGGGACAGCCCTGCATGAACGACGACCCGAGCGACGGAAATGGATGATCCCCGCGGACGAAATGTTCGAATGGCTCAAGCCTTGGAACCGAGCGACCGATAACCCACCCACATCAACGGGTGTCCACCGCAAAACCAACCAAGGCTCTGGTTCTTCTGGTCGATGACGACATCGGCTTCCGAGGCATTTTGCAGCGGTTTCTCGAGAGATCCGGGTTCTTGGTCATGACGGCGGGAAACGGTCGAGAGGCCTTGGATCGGTTGAAAACCCACCCGGTGGACCTGATCTTGACGGATCTGATGATGCCTGAGGTCTCCGGGATCGAGCTCATCCGAACCCTGAGAACCCGCAACGCGCGCATCCCGATCATCGCCATGTCCGCTGACGCCGACCTGCGGGATGACCAATCGTTGGAGCGGGCGGCCCAGGCCGGAGCGCAGGTGGTGCTGGAAAAACCGTTCGCCATGAACCGTCTGATTCGCGAGCTTCGAGTCCTTCTGTCTGCTCCCGAAGCGCCTTGAGGAGCAGCCAGGGGCTGCATGATCCCTTCAAGAATCCCTGCCTTCTCCCTCGCGACGATGCTCCTCTGCGGATGCGGCTCGTTGAGCGGACCCGCCGTGACCTACACAGCCCCGCGGGTCAGTGGTCGCATCATCGACGAAGTCACCGGAAAGCCTGTCCCCAACGCGTTGGTGGGGAGAACGCTTTGGACCCATCGGCATTCCACGGGTGGTTTCCTCAGAGCAGCCGAGGAGCAGGTGCTTCGTCAGGACTTCGCGACCAGCGACCCGGAAGGACACTTCGCGCTTCCGGAGCAACGAGTGGCCCTGCTGTTTTCACTCGGCGAAACCCGCCCCAACCTCCGTCTGGCGGTGAGTCATTCACGGCATGCGCCCTGGATGACCAACTACCCGGTTTCGGCTCTGGAGAAAGACCCCAGACGGCCCAGCCTGGATGCCGGCACGATTTGCCTGCCGAGCCGCAAACGCTGACTGCAACCCAGGCAAGAAACCGGGTTCTTCGCCGCCCCCCCAGAAAACAGAGCCTGTCCCTTCAGACTCTTCAGCCTCCGAGCCTGTCCCTCGATCTTCTCCGACCGATCATGAAGCCCATCCGTCGACTCTGCTGGCTATTCGTCGCTCTCTGGGGGACAGGCTCTTCATGGGCCGTGACCGCCGGAATGCCGCCGAAGCGCCCCAATGTGGTCCTGATCGTCGCCGACGACCTGGGGTTTTCGGACCTGGGATGCTATGGAGGCGAG
Organism: Verrucomicrobiales bacterium; assembly: GCA_027490985.1. Taxonomy (GTDB): domain Bacteria; phylum Verrucomicrobiota; class Verrucomicrobiia; order Limisphaerales; family UBA9464; genus SXXZ01. The sequence continues at coordinate 2,587 of JAIXXC010000282.1, read as the reverse complement.
ATCCCCACGCCGCATCTCGATGCCCTGGCCTCCAATGGGCTGCGGTACACGCAGTTTTACAATACAGCCCGGTGCTGGCCCTCTCGCGCCGCGGCTCTGACCGGCTTCTATGCCCAACAGGTGCGCCGGGATGCCGTTGCTGGCGTACCGAGCGGAACCCAAGGCAAGCGCCCCTCCTGGGCCAAGCTCCTGCCCGAACACCTCAAAAAACTGGGCTACCAGTCGTACCATTCCGGAAAATGGCATGTGGACGGCAAGCCGTTGGCCAACGGCTTCGATCGGTCATACCGGCTGGATGATCACGATCGTTACTTCGCCCCCCGTTTCCACTCGGAAGACGAGGTCACACTGGAGCCTGTCCCTACCCGCTCGAATTATTACGCCACAACAGCGATCGCCGATCACGCGATCCGGTGCCTGAAAGACCATGCGACCCGATCTCAAGATCGGCCGTTCTTCAGTTTCGTGGCGTTCACAGCGCCGCATTTCCCGGTCCAGGCTCCGGCCAGCGACATCGAACGCCATCGCACTCGCTACCGGAGCGGATGGGACCAACTCCGGGAGGAACGCTGGCAACGCATTCAGACCCTCGGCCTGATCTCCGGAGCCCTGACACCGTTGGAACGGGAAATCGGGCCGCCCTACGACTTCCCCGATGCCTTGAAATCCCTCGGAGCCCACGAGGTGAACCGGCCGGTGCCCTGGGTGGAACTATCCCCGGGCCAACGCCAATTCCAGGCCGACAAGATGGCGGTCCACGCCGCCATGGTGGACCGGATGGATCAGGAGATCGGCCGGATCGTCCGCCAACTCCAGACCATGGGCCATTTTGAAGACACACTGCTGATCTTCCTCTCGGACAACGGCGCCAGCGCCGAGATCATGGTGCGGGGCGACGGTCACAACCCGGATGCCCTGTGCGGCACCGGAGCCACCTTCCTGAGCATCGGACCGGGATGGTCGTCGTTGGCGAACACGCCGTTCCGTCGTCACAAGACCTGGGTGCACGAAGGCGGAATCGCCACCCCCTTCATCGCTCACTGGCCTCAAGGCATCGCTCAGCGCGGCGCCTTGCGAAAGACCCCGGGCCATCTCATCGATCTGGTCCCCACGGTTCTTGAGTTGGCCGGAGGCGACTGGCCCGAAAAGGATCATCCCCCGGAAATGCCCAAGCCGCCCGGTCTGAGCCTGGTGCCCACCTTCGCCCAAGACACCGATCTGAAGCGGGAATCCCTCTGGTGGCAGCATGAAGGCAATCGAGCCCTGCGGGAAGGCGACTGGAAAATCGTGGCGGCCGGCACCCGCAGCGCATGGGAACTCTACAACCTGGCTCAGGATCGGTCTGAAACCATCAACCTGGCGTCCACCCATCCCGAACGGGTTCGGTCCATGGCCGCGCGATGGGATTCCCTGACCGAACAGCACGCGACCACCGCGAAGGCCCATCCCGGCACCGCCAACCCGTTCGCCCCGTGGCGACACTCGGGCTCGCTGCATGTGCTAACCACCCCCGATGGCGCCGATCTGCCGGACGGGGTGAAACTGGAATCCTTCCCCCTGCTCGTCCGCCTCACCCGCGACCAATTCGACTTCTCGGAAGCCTGTCCCCATGGCGAAGACCTGCGCTTTTCCACTCCCGACGGACGACCTCTGGCCTTTGAGATCGAATCTTGGGACTCGGAAGCAGGTTCCGCCGCAATCTGGGTGCTCATCCCTCAAATCCGGGGTAACGAGCGCCAGGAACTCCGCGTCCACTGGGGAAATCCAAAGGCCCAAAACCCTTCAGCCGACCCGTCACGGGGCTCGGAGGTCTTCAACGCCTCCAACGGCTACATCGGTGCCTGGCATCTGGGAGAGTCAATCCAAGACGCCACGGGGACCTTGGTTTCAGAGAATCGGGGGACCGCTCCCGTTGCCGGGGTCATCGGAACCGCCCGCCGCTTCAGAGAGGGTCAGGGCGTCTTTGGCGGGAACACTACGAACCGCTACCCGAGCGGCGCTGCGCCACACACCTCGCAGGCTTGGTTTCGGGCGGAACAACCCAACGGCCGCATCCTCGCCTGGGGCAATGAGCGGGCCCAAGGCAAGGTTGTGCTGCACTACACCAGCCCGGCACAGGTCCGATTGGACTGCTATTTTTCAGGGGCCAATGTGGCGACCCGAAACCCGGTGCCCGCCCACCAATGGACCCAAGTCGTCCACACTTGGGAGGCCGGCGAATCCAAGGTCTACATCAACGGAGTCTTGGACGGAGTCTCCCGGACTTCACAGGCTCCATTGAATTTGCGACAGCCCGCCCGCCTGTGGATCGGAGGCTGGTACGATCGCTTCGATTTTGATGGCGTTATCGATGAAGCCCGCGTTTCAAACCGGGTTCGCAGCGCGGATTGGATCCGCTTGGAATATGAGAACCAGAAGCCCTTGCAAACCGCTGTAGGGCCGATCGTCCAACCCGGAAACGAGTTCACTGTCCTGCCGGATGTAACAGCCGAAACCTCCAAGGGACAGGCTACCTCCAAGGGACAGGCTACCTCCAAGGGACAGGCTACCTCCAAGGGACAGGCTACCTCCAAGGGACAGGCTACCT
>JAIXXC010000285.1 GCA_027490985.1 Verrucomicrobiales bacterium | reverse complement strand
TCCAAACCCGTGGCGAGGTTCCAGAGCTTCGCCGTTCCATCGTAGCTGCAGGTGACAAGGGATTGCTCATCCGGACTGAAATCGGCGCTGTACACCCAACTCTTGTGCATCAAGGGAGCAAATTTCGGTCGACCGGTCGCGGTGTTCCAGAGTCGGGCCGAATGGTCGGTGCCGGTGGTCACGATCCAGGTTCCCGACGGGCTGAACTTCGCGAACAGAACGTTGCCTTCATGACCCTCCAATCGACGCATCGGCGAACTCGCCGCCGAATCCCACAGGTAGGCGGCTCCTTCGTAGCCGGTGGCGACCACTTTGCTTCCGTCAGCACTGGAGCTCGCAAAAGTGGCCGGGACGCCGATCTTGAACAGCACCTCCCGTATTCCGGTCCGCCAATCGGTCCGGGTGATGGATCCACCCGCTTCAGCCGAGAGCACACCCTCGCCATCGGCGGTGAACGTCGCTGTTTCGGGGTCCGTTCCCAGCCCCAAGCGCCCCGAGAGAGGCTTGCCTTCGAGCAGGTCGAAGACCTGGAAATACTGTCGATCGAGAACGAGCAGCGCCCGCGTGCCGTGCACCTGGGAATATCGGATCGGCTTGGCCGGGACTTGCCAATCCAGGACCCGCCGAGGGGCCATTTCACGGAGCACCGCGAGCCTGAGCCGTTGGCTGCCGGTGTCCTCACCCGACGGCTCCTCGAGGTCCAATGCTTCCTGCAGAGGAGGGATGGCTCCGGAGTAATCACCGCTCCCCATCCGTGAAATACCCGTGGCCACCCGGGTGCCGACCTGCCGTTGGCGCTCGACCGCACGGTGGTTCCACTGTTGCTGAACGTGGTAGAAGACGCCCCCGAACAGGACGGTCACCACCGTGGCGACCAACCCGATGGTCCGGAGCATCCGGACTCGACGTTCGAGGGTGTGGAGTCGTCGCACCGACCGCCCATTGGCCAGGGCCAGGAGGTCGCTGGTGATCTCGGCCGCAGTGCGGTACCGCAGGCGCACATCGCTCTGGCAGGCCTTGATCAGCACCTCGTTGAGTTCCAGGAACTCCTTGGAGAAGCGGGGCTGGTCGGGCAGTGCCGGGAAATCATTGCGGTCTTTGCCGGAGACCAGCTCATAGAGCACCTTGCCCAGGCTGTAGAGGTCTCCCTGGATGCTGTTGGGCCCTTCAGGAGCGATGAATCCGGAGGTTCCGACATAGGTGTTCGCCTCCGACAGCGTCGACACCAGGCTGATATCCGCGAGTTTGGGGCGGCCGACGACGAACACCACGTTGGCCGGTTTGATGTCGCGATGAATGAGGTCTTTGGAATGGAGGAACTCCAGGGCCTGTGACAATGCCAAGCCGATCTGGACCGTCTGGTGGACGGTCAGGGCGCCACTGGCCGCCAGATCACTGGCCAAAGTGCGGGGACGGTAGTCGTCCGGAACGATGTTCTGCCCGTGGACCTGGTCGTCGCCGAGCTCCATGACGTAGTAGAAGAAATCGCCGTTCGGGCTCCACCCCACCTGAAGCACATCCACCAATGCGTCATGGACCCGTGAGATGGGTTCGAAACGCTTGATGCCCTCGTACTCGCGTTGGAAGGGGCGCGCATGGTCGAAGCGCTGACGGGCGACGATTTTGATGGCGCGATACACACCCAGCACCGAACGGGCCAGCCACACCACTCCGTAGCTTCCGAAGCCGATCGGCCGGATCAACTCGTGATCGGGAATGATGGGAGGTGGAACCTCCGAAGGCATCGGGCCTGTTGGATCTGGGGGCGGGTTCACCGGTCCGAGGTGGGTTCAGGCATGGATCGGGCCCATGAACCGCGGAGGCTTGGGTGTCGAAGGGGCGGGGGAACGTTTCCGCAGCAAATCCCCCAGCCTGCGCAACAGGCGGTCGCGAATCACCGCCTCGTGGGCTTGGGCGACCAATCGATAGTGATGGCGCTGCGGATCCGGGGTTCGACGGTGGGTCATCATGGTCTCACTCGGCTTCGTCGCGCAGGGCCTGCAACTCGGCTTTGAAGCGATTGTTGACCCGGTGTTTGGTGACATAGACATAGGTCGAGGTGACATCCAGCGCCTCGGAAATCCTCGCTGTCGGCCATTCTCTGAGCACGGCCAGGTCGAAGATCTGGAAATGCTTCGGTGACACCTTCCTTTTGACCCGCTCGATCGCCGCGGCCAGGAGGTTTTGTTCCCACTCCGTATCCCAGACCTGTTGAATCCCGGTCTCGATGGTGGGATGGATCTCCTCGGGAAGACTGGCCACGAATTCCAGTCGGCCGGTGCCCCGTTTGCGAAACTGATCCTGCACCCGCCAGGCCGTGGTCTTGAGCAACCAGCCCTTGAAGCTCCCTCGGTGCTGATCGTATTCGAACGTCCGGATGGTTCGCACCACGGTGAGCAGCGTCTCCTGGACCACGTCTTCCGCCTCGGTTTCCGTCAACCCGGCGCGGCGGGCCGCGTTGAAGATGAGCTTCCAGTAGAGGTCGAAGCACTCCCGCCAACTTTCAGAGTCATCCGAGTGTTTCAGCCGGGACAGCAGGCTGGCACGCGTCGGGATCCATGGATCGTTCTCCTCCAT
>JAIXXC010000333.1 GCA_027490985.1 Verrucomicrobiales bacterium | reverse complement strand
TGCACCGAACGCAGGGCGTGTTCGCGGCGGATCTTGTTGAACTTGGTCACGAACACCATGCCGTCGGCCATGGCGCCCACGATCAACGGATCGGACACGGCGGAAACGGGCGGACAATCGAGGACCACCCGATCGTAGCGGCGGGCGGCCTCTTCGAGGAAGCGCACCATGCGGTTGGAACCGATCAACTCCGAGGGGTTGGGGGGCACCGCACCGCAACAGATCACATCGAGGTTCGGCACCTCGGTGGTGTGGATGATTTCGCTCAGAGTGTCGGTCCGGCCGGCCAGGTAGGCCGAAAGACCCACCGGGCTCTGCAATTGGAAGGCCTTGTGGACCGACGGACGGCGCAAGTCGGCGTCGACCAACAAGGTCTTGAGGCCGGTCTGCGACGTGACGATGGCGAAGTTCGAGGCCACCAGCGACTTGCCCTCGGAGGGAATCGTACTGGTGAAGGCCATCACCCGGAGCTTGTCGGCATTCTTGGCCAGCGAGATGGCCGCACGCAGGGTCCGGAAACCCTCGGCCGGGCTCGAAGTCGGGTGCAGGTGGGATTGCAGGTCGCGCTCCACGATGCTGATCGACTTGATGTTGGGGATGTACCCGAGGAACGGCAGGTGCAGGATGTTCTCCACGTCTTCCTGGCTCTTGATCGAGTCGTCGAGGAAGTTGAAGAACAGCGCCAGACCCAACGCCACCGCCAGACCACCCACCACGCTGCCCACGAAGATCAGGGGCTTGTTGGGGCTCACCGGCTTGAGCGGCGAAAAGGCCGGATCCTGGACCTTCATGTTCTGGAGCAGGTCTTTGGTGCCGATGTCGAAGTCCTTCGCTTTGGTGAGGATCGTCTGGTAGAAGCCCTCCACGCGCTTGAGCTGCTGCTCCATGATGTCGTAGCCGATCTTGGCCTCATCGAGGGCGAACACCCGTTCCACCGACTCCTTGTACTTCCGCAGGGCTTCGGCCTCGCGGCTCTTCTCCAATTCGGCCAACTGGAAGATGGCCTGGAGGGCGCGCTCGGATTCGTCGCGCAGTTTCTGGGAATCGGCCTGCAACTGGGTGGCCGTCTGGATCACCCGGGGGTGCTTCTCGCGATACTTGGTGCGCAAGCCGGCCAGCTTGGAGCTGTTTTCGTTGACCTGTTTGCGCAGGAAGGCCACCTGCTCATCCTTGGCCAAGGGGCCGAAGTCGGTGACATCCTTGCCAGCGGCCACCCACTCCTGGGCCTGCTGGGCGGTCTGCTTGGCCACGTCGGCCGTGGAGCGCAGCGTTTCGTAGGCGGTCTTGAGATCGCGCATCGTGGCCGCGTCGATGTTCTGCTCGTCCTTCAGCGACACCATCCCCTTCTCTTTGCGGTACTTCTGAAGCTTGTTCTGAAGCGCCTCCAGTTCGGTTTCCTTGCCCTTGGCCTCCTGCTCGAGGATCTGCAGGCCCTGGAGCGCCTTCTGCTTCTTGTCGTCCAGGTTGCGCTGCAGGAAGACCTTGAGGATGGTGTCGGCGATACGCTGGGCCTGATCGCCCTTCGGATGCGTGACCTGCACCTCCACCAAGCGGCTCAAGCGGATGGGCACGATCTTGATGTCCTTGGTCACGGCCGTCACCTTGTCGACGGCTTTGGTGTACCGCTCGTCCTGAGTGTCGAGTTTGAGCTTCTCCATCACCTCGAGGATGAGGCTCCGGCTCTCGAGGTTGCGGTATTGGGTGGTCAGGTAGTTCTGGTCCTGATTGCCCAAGGCGAGACTGTTGAGATTCAGAACGCCCTGATTCTCGGGATCGATCTGAAGCCGGGCGATGGCCCGGAACATCGGAGTCGCCTGGAACGCATACAGCACACCGGCGATGATGCACACCGTCCAGGTGGCCACGATCAACCAACGCCGTTCGAGGATGACATGCCAATACTGCCTCAGATTGATGGACGGATCTCCGCCACCGATCGAGTTTCCCTGCTGGGACTGAAACTGGTCTTCCATGATAATTAGGCGAAAATCGGATTAAAGGATGCTCTCCCGGACCTCCAGCGTGTCATCGGGCTCGATCATCACCCGCTGTCCCTGCTCATAGAGCTTGTCCAACTGCTTCTTGGAATAGGTGGTCACCTGGCCTTTGCGGCGCAGGATGATCTTGTCCTTGTCGGCCCGAGGACTGAAACCGCCGCCCAGCGCGATGGCGTCCATGATGTCGATCGGCCGCTCGGCCGGGATCTCCTTGCGGCCCTGCATCACGAAACTGCCCGTGATGTTGATGAAATGCTTCACGTACTCGGAGACTTCGACCGAGATGGCCGGTTTGATGATGTAGTCTTTGTCGAGCATCGTGTAGAGCTGCTGACGCACCTCGGCCACGGTCTTGTTGGTCACCACCACCGGGTCGAGCAACCAATAGGTGATCTTGCCGTCGGTCGGCACCCGGATGTTCTGCTTCATGTCCAACTCTTCGGCGACATTGATCACCAGGACATCCCCGGCGACGATGCGACGGACCGAATCCTGGGCAACCGCAAGACCGTCGGCCAGACCGACAGCCAACATCCAGGAAAGACAAAGGTTCAAACGCCATTTCATAATCAATAACCGATCTGCATTCCCAGCATCACGCGGTGGGCATCGTACGTGGGCAGGAAGACATCCTTCAATCCGGCATCCGCGTAGTTGATGGAATAGTT
>JAIXXC010000164.1 GCA_027490985.1 Verrucomicrobiales bacterium | reverse complement strand
GCCCCAGCACCTGCAACTGCAAATCCTTGGGCAGCTTGGACAACTCGGCGGCACTGGTGGGATTGAAGATGATCTGGAACGGCTGCATCTCTGCCCGACTGTCCTCCGACGGTTCCCCCATGTCGAGCCTCCCTACCCGGCTCCAATGGGCCCATCGGGAGGGCAAACACGCCCCCCGGAACCTGAAGACCACGGCGGAGTGGCCGGTTCGCAACGAACCGTCAAAACAACCTTGCACCACCAACTACCTTGCGTCACATAGTACCACATGATTGCACAAGCTCCGAGGTCGTGGTGCCGAGTTTGGGCTCCGGGAATGGCTCCAAGAATCGCGCTGGGGCTCCTGCTGCTGGGGACAGGCTGTTCTCCCTCGCCCCGCATCACGGTGACCAACCGCTCGGCCCATTCCTTGAGCAACCTCGTCGTCTCGGGCTCCGGCTTCTCACAGCGCGTCCCGGTGCTCGAACCCGACCAGCGGGTGGGCTGGCGGGTGGAGCCTTCCGGCGACTCCAGCCTGAGCCTCCGCTTCGATGCCGCGGGCCGGACCCTCGATTCCGGAAAACAGGGCTACTTCACACCGCGGAACCACTACCGGGTCGACGCCGTGGTGCAACCCAACTTGAACGTGACCGTCACGACCCGGTCTGGGCTTTTCTGAGCACCACACCGGTCGACGGCCGCTGAAATTCCATCCCTCCATCGATGTCCGACTTCTTCGACAACTGGGTGGTTCAAGTGCGCAAGGGCGTTCTCGAACTGTGCATCCTGCGAACGCTGGCCGTGCGTGAACGCTACGGCTACGAACTGGTCAAAGAGCTCTCGCAAGTGCCCGGCATGGGCCTCACCGAAGGCACCCTCTACCCCTTGATGTCACGCCTCCGCCTCGCCGGCCTCGTCACCACCCGCCTGGAAGAATCGGCCAGCGGCCCCGCCCGCAAATACTACGCCCTCACTCCCGAAGGACTTCGCACCCTGGAGACCATGAACGTGTTCCTCGAAACCCTTGAGCGCAGCACCCGCCAAGTCGGAGGTCGGCCATGACCACCTGGACCCCCACCGCCCGCGCCGCGCTCCAACGCTCCCTCGACCAGCACCGCACCCGGTTCGCCGCCGATGGTGCCGAGGCCGACGAGGTCATCGCCGACCTCCGCGACCATGTCGAACGCGAGGCCGAGGCCCTCCATCTCAGCATCGTCACCGAGGCCGATGTCCGCCGCATCCTGGCCCAGGTCGATCCCGGGCTGCTCGCAGCGCCCAGCCCGGCCGCCATCGGCACCGAAACCGCGCCACCGACTCCATCACCCTCGCTCCCGGAACCGCAGAAACCGGCCGCCTCGAATACCCCGAACCGCTCCCTCGCGAGCCGGCTCTGGCTTGGCCTTCGGGTGTTCCTGGGAGTCTTGCTGCCGTTGGGAACCCTGATCTTCGAATGGCTGGAGCGCCCCTCGGCCTCCGAGCTCCTCGACCCGATCCCCACGCCGTTCCACATCGGGCTCATCCTGCTGGTGCCCCTCACCCAGGCCTTCGGCATCGCCTGGCTCGAACGCTCCAGCCGCCCCCTGCCCCGATGGTTTCCCTGGATGCTCTCCACCAGCCTCGGCATCTCGGCCGCCTACGCCATCGTCTACCTGCCCATCACCCCCTTGGCCATGATCGGCATCGTCGTCTATGGGCTGGGCCTGGTGCCCCTGGCCCCGCTCGTCTCCTGGATCACCGGCCTCAACCTCCGATCCCAGGCCCGCCGTCGCGCCCGCGAGCACCAGGTCGCTTGGCCACGTCACACCTGGATCGCCTCCCTGGCGGCGCTGCTCCTCTTGGTGGCGTTGGCGCTGCCGGGATTCCTGACAACCCGATGGATGCGCCAGACGGTGGACGCCGATACCCCCAAGGACCGATCGACCGCGATCCGGCGACTGCGATCCTGGGGCGACTCCGACACCCTGCTCCGCGCCTGTTACGGACTCCGGTATCGGATGTGGGACAACGTCTTGGAGCCATTCGAGAACCACAAGGGGTTGAGCGTGGCCGGCGAGGACGCACGGAAGGTGTTTTTCCAGGTCACCGGCCGCGCCTTCAACGAAGTACGTCCGCCGCTGGGATCGCTGCGGGGCATCGGACGCGAGGTGTTCCAGGATTTCGAATGGGACCCCTCGATCGGTGGCGATGCGGTGGCGGGCCATGTGTCCGGCCTCTCGCTCCAATCCTCCCGCCTCGATGTCACCAGCGATGCCGACGACGGCTGGGGCTACACCGAATGGATCCTGGAATTCCGCAACGACCACGAGACGCGCCCACGCGAGGCCCGGGCCGAGATCCAATTGCCCCCCGGGGGCGTGGTCTCACGGCTGACCCTCTGGGTGTATGGCGAGGAACGCGAAGCCGCCTTCGCGGGCTGCGGAGAAGTCCGAGCGGCCTACCAACAGGTGGCCATGGCCCAGCGGCGCGACCCGGTCCTCGTCACCACCTCGGGCCCCGATCGCGTGCTCATGCAATGCTTTCCGGTCCCACCCAAGGGCGGAACCATGAAGGTACGCCTGGGCATCACCGCGCCGCTGACGCCGCTCGGAGCCCAGGAGGTCGCCTTCGTCTGGCCCCGGATCGTCGAGCGCAATTTCGCCTTCGCGGAGACCGCGAAACATCACGTCTGGCTGGAGTCTTCGCAGAAGATCCTGAACCCGATGTCCGCCTGGGGCTGGAGCAGCGCCGGCACCAACACCCTGACAGCCACCGTTCCCTTCTACTGGGGTCCCCACGCCTTTCCGACACTCCGGTTTGCGCGCAAGGCCGAAGCCACGAGCCGCTGGGCGTGGGATGACCGTTCGACTCCCCAGGGCGCCGTGCGACAAACCCTCACGACGCTCACCGAACCCCACCGAGGCCGGTGGGCGGTGGTGGTCGATGGCGGCCGCGATGGACAGGACGGCTGGCAAGCCCTGCGGCAGGCCCTGGCTTCGACCCCGGCCCGGGGCGATTTGCGCCTCTGGGTTTCGGCCGACGGAACTCGGGAAGCCGCGGCCATCAACGAGGGACCGTTCAAGGCGGCCGTGGAGGCCATGGATCGCAACACTCCGGTTTTCGAGGGCGGCCACGATCCCCTGCCGGCGCTGGAAGCCGCCTGGACTTGGGCCTCCCAGCAACCCGGAGGTGTGGTGCTCTGGATCCACGGGAATCTGCCGGTCCTCCTGGGCGACCCCCAGTCGATCACCCAGCGACTCCAGCGAGGCGAAGCCACCGGAGCCCGCCTGGTGGACCTGCAACTCACCGCAGGCCCCAATCTCGCCGCCAAAGCATGGTCGACACAGCCCCTGTACGAGTCCCTACCCCGACTGGGCACTGTGGACGAAGACCTGAAGCGGTTCCTCGACACCGAGACCGGGCTGACACCCCGATGGCGCTGGAATCGGGAGAGAGCAGCCCGGCCAGAATTGAAGAACACGCCGCCAGCCTCCCGCCATCTGGTGCGGCTCTGGGCCCGGGATCAGATCGACGCACTGCGCCGCCAGCGGAAAAAATCCGAAGCCGTGGAACTGGCCGGGCGCTGGCAACTGGTCACCCCGGTCAGTGGCGCGGTGGTCCTGGAAACCAAGGCGCAATACCAGGCCGCCGGACTGACCCCGGTGGACCCTCTGACCACCCCGGCCATCGTCCCCGAACCGGGCACCTGGGCTCTGATGATCGTGGGCACCGGGGTGCTGGCCTTGTGGCAACGACGTCAACAACGCCGAGCCTGACCGATCCCGGCATCGGTGCCTGTCGTGTTCCCAGAACCGAACTGGCAGATCGCCCGGTGAGGGCACCGGGCTTGCAGCACGCCACCCAGCCTACGAGCTCACCCTGCAGGCCGGGTCCCCCGACCCGGCGTTCCCGTTCAAAAACGACGGCTCACCACCAAGTGAAGTTGGGGTCGGGTGCCGGGCCGGTGTAGTTCCACTGGGAGGCTTCCTTGGGGAAGCGGAAGAAATCGGTGTGCCCATCACCCCACAGCACGTTGAAGCGGTATTGGCCCTTCACATTATGCCATTGGCTGGCGATGTCGTTCTTGTCGCGATCGGCCCACCAGGGCCAGTCGCCCTGGATGAGCTTGTTCGAGGGTCCGAGGGCGATCTCGCTGGTCTTGATCGGGCGGCCTTGGGGGCTTCCGGGATTGGCCGAATCCCCGGTCACATGCTTCACGCGCAAGGTCTCCACCGACCAGACGGTCAGGTAGCTGTTGCCCCAGGCGTCGTAGCAGGTGCGGGTGCCTTTCGGGAACGTGCTTTTCCACAACGAGTCGCCCTTGTCGGCCGGGCAGAGAAACGCCGCGAACGCCGGGACATAGACGTTCAACGGTCGGTTGGTGGCCGCGGTCAATCCACCGTGCAGCGACATGACGCCCTTCTTGCCACCGAGGGTGCCCCAGTCGTTGTACACGGGATAATTGTCGCGGTTGTCATCGGCGTACATGGCCATGCCGAGGCCCATCTGGCGCTGGTTGTTGTTGCAACTGATCGTCAGCGACTTGCT
>JAIXXC010000139.1 GCA_027490985.1 Verrucomicrobiales bacterium | reverse complement strand
GCCGAGGCCAGAGCCGAACCGGTGTCGAGGAACGGATGGGTCAGGAGCTGTTCGGCCGCGGCATGGGCCCGGTTCTCTCCGGTGGCCTGCACGGCGGCGAACGCGCTTTCGGCATGCCGTCCGCGGAGCAACCGCTCGATGTGGGCGAAGTCCAGCGGAATCAGACCCGGAGCATTGAGCAACCGCCAGAGCCCCTGGAGTGTCTGTGCCAGCAGTTCATTGGCGAACTGGTACAACTCATGGGGATGGGTCCGGTCGTCGTGCATCCGGCGGACCCGCTGGTTGGAGATCGTCAGGACGGCGTCGGCGGAGACCCGGAGCCGTTCGAGAGATTCCTGTGCGTACAGGATGCGCCTCCGTTCGAAATCGAAGGGGGTCGTGGCGATCACCAGGACCAGTGCGCCCGATTCGCGGGCGGCGCGGGCGATGACCGGGGCGGCCCCGGAGCCGGTGCCGCCCCCGAGACCGGTGATCACGAAGAGGAGCCTCGCCCCCTGGGCGAACTCGCGGATCGACGACAGGTCGGCCTCGGCGCTCAGTCGGCCGATGTCGGGATCGCCGCCCGCACCCAGGCCGTGCGTCACCGAAAGGCCCAGGGTGATCTTGCGGTCGATCGGGGACAGCCGCAGCGATTCGGGGCTGGTGTCGGCGTGGGCGCATGCGAGAGGAGCGCCAGACCGGGTGCGGAGCCCGTTGAGGATCTGGGCACCCGCGTGCCCGACGGCGATGAAGCGGATCGATGCGTCGTTCATGGAGGGGCGGCTCGGGGGTCAGCGGAGAAAGGGGATGACGTCGCGGAGGTTGAAACGCGCGCGGGGGCGGTTGCGCAGGCGCATGCCGCCATATCGGGCGATGCCGATGGCCGTGGCGAACTCGGGATGGGCCAGAGTCGCCGTGTTGCCCGTGATGTTGCGGCAGGTGGCGCGGGTCACCGGCAGGCGGAAGATCCGCTGGGCCAGCACGTCGATGCCGGGGATGTGGGCGCACCCTCCCGAGAGGAAGATTCCGGCGCGCGCCTCGTCGAGGAGGCAATTCTCGGCGCACCGCTCGGCGATCAGTTCGAAGAGTTCCTGCAGCCGCACCGAGATGATCCGATGCAGGTGCTCCAGGCCGACCTGGCGCCGTTCGAGCCCGAGATCGCTGTCGCCGAGCGGCACCGAACGCCCTTGGGCCCCGGCGGCGACGATCGCGCTGCCGTGCTCGATCTTGAGCTTCTCGGCGATCCCGATGTTGATTTTCAAGCCGAGGGCGATGTCGTTGCTGATGTGGTCGCCGCCGATGGCGAAGACGCCGGAGTGGCGGATGGCCTGACCTTGTTGGAAGACGAACTCGGTGGCTCCGCCGCCGATGTCGATGACCAGCGCGCCGTTCTCCTTGTCCTCCGGGGTCAGCACCGCCTGGGCGTTGGCCAGACCGTTGAAGACGGGTTGGTTGACCTCGATCGAGAGCGACTGGACCAGACGCATCGAGTTCTGGATCCGCAGCGAGTTGCCGTGGATGACATGGACATGGGCCTCCACCTTGCGGCCGAGCATCCCGGCCGGATTGTCGGAGACCTCGACCCCGTCGACGCAGATGCGCTGGCGGATGGTGTGCAGGATGGTGTGCTCGGCCGGCAGCGTGATCGCCTTGGCGTTGTTCGCGGCGTCGGCCACATCCTGGGGGGTGACCAGGCGATCGTCGGACGCCACCGGGTGCATGCCCGTGTTGTTGAAGCCCTCGACATGGCGTCCGGTGACCCCGAGAAACAGGTTCCGCACGGTGACCTGGGCCAGTTCTTCGGCGTTGCCCAAGGCCGCCCGGACATCCTCCTGCGCCTTGGCCGGATCGACGATCTCGCCCTTGCGGACGCCGTGCGATTTGGACTGGCCGATCCCGAGCAGGGTGAACTCGCCGCGCTCGTTCTCCTCGCCGATGGCGGCGCAGATCTTCGAGGTTCCGATCTCGAGCCCGACCAGGATGGGAGAGGTTTTAGACATGGGATCGTCGAGGGATGCGTTTGGGCTTGGGGCGTGAAATCCGTTCCGGCGTCTCGGGCGGGCTGCCGGCCGGGGGCAGGTCGTTCCAGCGGATGGGGGAATTCTGCGAGACGCTCAGATCGAGCCTCTGGATCGTCCTCGACTCCTTGAGCTCCCGGAGTTGCCGCAGGATGTCGCTCCAGCGCTGCAATTGGGTGCCGTAGTCGCGGGCGGCGAAGGTCACCTCGCCCGAGGCGTCGGTGGTGACCACGAGGACCCCGGGCTCGGCGATGGAGATCGAGCGGATGTCGGGCAGGCTTCCCGGGGCGGCCGCCTCGAAGGTCTTGATGAACTCCAGCGCCCTCAGGGTGTCGGCCTGGGCGGTGGGGCGTTGGGCGTGGTAGCCGACGAGGACCGGGAGTGACGACTCCGCGGCGACGGCTTCGGCCGGGGCGCTCGACGGATCGAGGGGGAGGAGAAGATGACCGCTCTCGTCGAGGAGGTATCGGGCCTGGAGGCCGTTCTTCGACAACGGTTCCACCGCCACGAGAGGCAACCGCTCCCGGATCTTGATCAGCAGGCTGCCCGGGAATTCCACCATGATCCGCGCCGATGCGATGCGGGGATGGTGTTGGAGGCGGTCTCGCAGTTGGGGCAGGTCGACCGAGAGGATGTTGCGCCCCAGCGGAACCCCGGCCAAACGTCGGATCTCGTCGGGAGAGAGCACCCCATCGACCTCGACGACGACTTCGCGCACGGCGAGCGACGGGATCCGGCTCATCCAATTCTCGCGGATCCACCATCCACCCCAGGTCACCGAAGCCGCCAGGGCCAGGGTCACCGAGGCCCGGATGATCCAGCGTCGCACCCGCGGGTGGGTCGTATCGTCGGTCTCGGCCGAGAGTCTCGTCCGGAGCACGGTGCCTCCGGACGGGCGTCTGCGGTTTTCTTGGGTTCGGCCGAACATGGGTCAGCGGGTGTTGCCGTTCCGTTGAAGCGCCAGGCGCACCATGCGCTCGCAGAGCGGGGCGAAGGGGAGGCCGGCCGCCGCGGCCGCCTTGGGCAGCAGGCTCGTCTCGGTCATGCCGGGCAGGGTGTTCACCTCGAGGACCACCGGAGAGCCATCGGGGCGGACCATCACATCGACGCGGGCATAGTCGCGGCCCCCGATCGCGTGGAAGGCCGACAGCGCCGCTTCCTGGATGCCGGCCGTGACGGCGGGCTCGAACTCGGCCGGGCAGAAATACTCCGTCCGTCCGGCGGTGTACTTGTTGGTGTAGTCGTAGGTGCCGGATTTGGGGCGGACCTCGACCACGGGCAGCGGGGATCCGTCGAGGATTCCCACGGTGGTCTCGCGTCCGAGGATGCGTTCTTCCATCAGCACCTCGCCGCCATGACCGAGCGATTCGGCGAGCGCCCGCGGGAAATCCTCGATGCGATCCACGAACCGCAGACCCACGCTCGAACCCTGTCGGGTGGGCTTGAGCACGACCGGGGGGACCCAACCTCCGGGCCAGGGGCTCGCGGCGTCGATGAAGCGTTCGAACCGGGCCGTGGGCACACCGGCCTTCAGGCAGCGTCGCTTGGTCAGGATCTTGTCGAAGGCGTAGAGCGAGGCCGAAACCCCGCAGCCGGTGTAGGGAAGTCCGAGTTCTTCGAGTTCGGACTGCACCGTCCCATCCTCGCCGTACGTGCCGTGGAGCGCGAGGAACACGACCTGTGTTCCGTCTGCGATCCGCAGGTCGCCGGGGATGGGGTCGACCTCGTCCACCCGGTGACCGAGCGATCGCAGGGCGCCGGCCACGGCCGCACCTGAACGCAGCGAGACCTCCCGCTCCGCCGAGGGGCCGCCGCGCAGCACGGTGATGTGGAGCGGGGAGCTCATGCGTCTTCGCCCACGATTTCCACTTCGGTCTCGAGCTCGATGCCCCGCGTTTGGCGGGCCCGCGTCCGGACCTGTTCGATGAGTTCCAGGATGTCGGCGGCGCGCGCCTGACCGAGGTTCACGAAGAAGTTGGCGTGGACATCGCTGACCATGGCATCGCCGACACGGGCGCCCTTGAGCCCCAGTTCGTCGAGCAGGCGGCCGGCCGGCAGGGTGGGTTGCGGGTTCTTGAAGGTGCAGCCGGCGCTGGGCTGGTTGGGTTGGCTCGTCCAGCGTTTGTTGGAGAACTGGTCCATCTTGCCGCGGATGACGTCGGCGTCGTCGGGACGTCCCCGCAGGACGGCTCCGAGGGCGATGTGGGTCCGCAGCAGCGGGCACGAGCGGTATTCCACGGGCACATCCCGGGCCGGCAGTTCCAGGATCTGACCCGAGCGGCTCATGCAGCGCAACTGCTCCACGGCGTCGAAGGTCCAGGCGCCCATGGCTCCGGCATTCATCCGCAGGGCCCCGCCCAGGGAGCCCGGGATCCCTTCGAAGAATTCCACGCCGCCGAGGCCGGCCCGGCGCGCCTCGTGGGCGATGTTCTTGAGGCGTGCCCCGGCTCCGGCCGTGATGCGGTCGCCCTGCACTTCGATGCGGGAGAAATGGGGGTGGGCCAGAGAGAGGACCAGGCCCCGGATGCCTCCGTCGCGGACCAGCAGGTTCGAGCCTCGCCCCAGGATGAACACGGGGATGCCGCGCAAATGGGCGATCTCGAGGGTGCTGGCCAATGCGTTGTCGGAACCCGGTTCGACAAACAGGTCGGCCGGACCGCCCACCCGCAGCGTGGTGCGGCGGGCCAGGGGTTCGTCGCGCCGGATCACCGTGCCAGCCGGCAGCACGATCTGCAGGTCGCGGAAGGTGTTGGAGATGTCCTCCGCATGCGCGGTGGCGGCCTCGATGGTCGGATCGACCGGTTCCTGGCTGAGTCGGAGCGGGGTGTTCATGCGGCCTCCTTGAAAGGGATCCAGCGAGGGGTTGTGGGCACGGCCCGCGGTGCGGTCTGGCGGACGGCCCGGGTGAAGGGTTGGCGGAGGTGCTCGAGAATGGTTTGCGCGATGACCGTGGCCGCTTCAGGACGATCCAAAGCGCCCAGTTCCCGCTGCATGGAAGCCCGTCGGCCGGAGTCGTCCAGCAGCGACAGGATCGCCGCATGGAGTTTTTCCGGATCGGGCTCCGCCTGGGACATCAGCACGGCCGCTCCGCATCGGGCCAAGGCATTGGCGTTGTGGAACTGATGGTTGTCCTGGGCCGTCGGCAGCGGAACCAGGATCGAGGGGATCCTCAAGGCGGCCAACTCGGCCAGCGACGAGGCTCCGGCACGGCTGATCACCCCGTCGGCCGCCTCGAGCGCCAGATGCATCTCCTGGAGGAACGGGCGCACCCAGGATCTCCGACCCAGCGGATGATGCGCGGCCTGGACCGTCGCCAGGTCCGGGGTCCCGGAAAGATGGATGAATTGAAGATCCGGAGCGCTCGCCGCCAACCGGGGCAGTGTGGCGCACACCCACTGGTTGAGGCCCCGGGCCCCTTGACTCCCGCCGGTGATGAGGAGCACCGGTTTGGTCGGGTCGAGGCCGAGGCTCGCTTTGGCCGCCTGCGGATCGGATTGCCGCCTGAGGCGGGCGATGGTTTCGCGGACCGGCGTGCCGGTGCAGGTCACGCGGGCCCGTCCCAGCAGGGCGGCGGTCTCGTCGAATCCGGTGAAGCACTCGCGAGTCCAGCGGGCCATCAGTCGGTTGGCCCTTCCGGGAATGGTGTTGGATTCGTGGAGAAAGGTGGCTGCACCGAGTTGGCGCCCGGCCATCATGGGCGGAGCGGCCGTGAAGCCTCCCATGCCCAGGACGGCATCCGGGGGGCGTTGGCCGAGGTCCGGATCCAGGAAGTGGCGTCGAGCGGCCTGCCAGGCGCGCGCGAATCCCAGCAGGAAGGCCCCGTAGTTGCGACCCTGGAGTCCCACCGCCGGGAGGGTGGCCGTCTGCAGGTCGTCCAGCCCCTGCACGGCCGCCTGGTCGACTTCCTTGGGCGAGATGAGGAGCGTGACCCGGGCTCCGCGAGCGACCAGTTCGCGACCGACGGCCAGGCCGGGAAACAAATGGCCTCCGGTGCCGCCGCAGGCGATCGCCACATGGGGATGGTTGCCGGGGAGGGGTTTCATTGGGCGGGAAGCGATTCCAGTTCCGAGGTCTCGAACGGATTGCGGCCGCTCCGCCTCGGGGCTGCGGCCGTCTCCGGCGCGCGGCGGGCGATCGACAGGAGGAGGCCGATCAGGATCATCATGCTCACCGCACTCGAGCCGCCGCGGCTCACGAACGGCAACGGCATGCCCTTGTTGATCATCGAGTTGGTGACCACGGCGATGTTGATCATCGCCTGGCAGGCGATGAGGAATCCGATCCCCCCGGCCAGAAGCCGTCCTTCGACGTCGGCCGCACGCGCGGCGATCCGAACCGAGCACAGCAGGATGACCACGAAGGCGACGAGCACCCCGAGGGTGAAGAAGAGGCCGAGTTCCTCGCCGATGACCGGCAGGATGAAGTCGGTGTGCTGTTCGGGGATCGTGAGTTTGATGACCCCGGAACCCAGACCGACGCCGTCGAGTCCGCCTTCGCGCAGGGCCGCGAGCGACTTGAGCGCCTGGGAACCGGTGGTCTGGGGGAAGAGCTCCGGGTGCAGGAAGGCATCCATCCGGTCCCGTACCATCTTGCTGGAGTTGTAGAAGTGCACGCCCAGCCCGGCCCCGAGGAGGGTCGGGATGATGGCGAAGCGCTTGGGCATGCCGCTGAGCAGGAGCACCACCACGGTGACCATGCCGAAGAGCATCATGGTGCCGCGGTCCGGTTGTTTGTAGAGCAGGCCGAGGAAGGGCACGATGACCAACCCGGGCAGGACCAGTCCCCAGAGCAGCGTCGAAACCGTGCCGCCGAAGCGCATGCGCGGGCCGAACCGCGACCCCCAGGCGGCGAGTGTGAGCAGCAGCGGCACCTTGGCGAATTCGGCCGGTTGGATACCGAAGACCCAGCGCTGGGCGCCGTTGCGGTAGGTGCCCGCCGGCGAGAGGACCAGCAGGAGCGCCACGATGGCGATCCCGTAGAACCACCAGTGCCACTGCAACCAGCGCCGATAATCGCTTCGCCACAGCCCGCACATGATGGCGGCACCCGCCGCGATGGCCGTGGCTTGGACGGTGACGAAGCTGGAAAACCGGGACTCCATCATCACGGCGCTGGCGAGCATGGTGAAACTCAGCGCCAGCAGGAGGCTGACGGTCAGCAGCAGCAGGATGGAGGTGGAGCGCATGGGGGATTCGAAAAAGGGGGGACGTCCGACCCTGGGCCGGCCGGACGTCCGCGGTCCAGCTGGTGTCAGCGGCCCGTTCCGGGCGCCGAAAGCGCCGGAACCGGGGCGGCCTCGGGCACGATCGGTGCCTTCGCCGCCGGCTCGGTCGCCTCGGCGGTCGCACCCTTGCCCGAGATCTTGAGCTTCTGGCCGACATTGATCTTGTCGCTGCTCAGGTTGTTGGCCGACCGGATGGCCTTGACGGTCGTCCCGTGCTTCTTGGCGATCTTGGCCAGGGTGTCGCCGCCCTTGACGGTGTACGAGACCGTGGCGCCGGACGGGGCGGCCTCGTGGGTCGCATCGGATTTCAGGTCCGCGGTGGCCTTGGCGGCGGTGGACGCCGTGGTCGACGCGCTCGCGCCAGGCACCTGGATCGTCTGACCCACCTTCAGCTTGCCCAGGTCGACGTTCGGATTGGCGTCCTTGAGCGCCTTGAGGGAAATGCCGTGGGTCTTGGCGATGTTGTAGGCGATGTCGCCGCTCTTGATCTTGTACTCGGAGGCGGTGCCGTCATGGCTCGCGATGCCGGTGGTCCCGGAACCCGCGGTGCTCGTGCTCAGATCGGGGGGCGGCGTGATCGGCGCGGCCGGCGCGTTGGTGTTGGTGGCGAGATGGCCGGGGAACGCGACCGCGCCTCCGGGAGGATTGGCGACGGTGTTCGTGTCGAACCCGGGGGGCAGCGCGCTCGAATTGGTGTCGCCGACCGTCGCGCCCGGTTGAACGGCCAGATCGGTCTGGTTGGTGGCGGCCGAGGGTTCCGTGGTGACGGTGGAACTCTCCTTGTTGCACCCGTTGAGCAGCACCACCAGGAACACCGCCACGTGGGCGCTGAAGATGAAGGCGGCGATGCTGAAGGTGGATTTGCTCTTGGCGGCCTGTTCCAGTTTGGAGCCGGGCAGCAGCGGGGAGTTGGGGATGCTCATGGGGTTAGGCGGATGGACGGTGCTTGATGGGTCGAGGATTGATTAGGTCGGATTCGTCCCGAACCGGGTCCTCCACCCGGGTCGAGACGAAAGGGATGACGGCCGTGTCGAAGACGGCGACAAGAAAGATGTGGAGTGGGTCTGGGTATGCACGGATCGCCGCAGCGACACGCACCGGGGCGGGTGAACCCGTCCGGCATCGTTGCCGAGGGGGCATTAAACAACCTGACTCGGGGCGAT
Source organism: Verrucomicrobiales bacterium (assembly GCA_027490985.1). GTDB lineage: Bacteria > Verrucomicrobiota > Verrucomicrobiia > Limisphaerales > UBA9464 > SXXZ01. The sequence continues at coordinate 22,867 of JAIXXC010000139.1, read as the reverse complement.
CAAGGAACATCCGGACGGACATCAAATCCGGTGATCCCGGGGGCCTGCCCGCGCCGGAATCCGAGGTGTATGGCCGGGGGGAAATCATCGGATCTTCAGGGTGCTCAACGCCACCACGGCGCAGAGGATTCCGGCGATGTAGAAACGGGTGACGATCTTCGATTCCTTCCACCCTTGCTTCTGGAAATGGTGGTGCAGCGGGGCCATCCGGAAGATGCGCCGGCCTTCACCGTATTTGCGGCGGGTGTATTTGAACCAACCCACCTGCAACATCACGCTGGCGGCTTCGGCCACGAACACGCCGCCGGCGATCAACAGGACCAGCGGTTGATGGATCAGGACGGCCATGATGCCCAGGGCCCCACCGAGGGCGAGCGAACCGGTGTCACCCATGAAGACCTCGGCCGGATGGCAGTTGAACCAGAGGAACCCCAACGAGGCCCCGATGAACGCCGCGCAGACCACCGTCAGTTCGCTGGCCCCGCGGACGTGGGGGATCTGGAGGTAGGTGGCCAGCTTCACGTTGTCGGACAGATAGGTCAGGATGAGCATCACCATGGCCACGATCAGAGTGCATCCGATGGCCAATCCGTCCATGCCGTCGGTCAGATTCACCGCGTTGGAACTGCCGATGATGGTGAGGGCCACCAGGGGGATGCCGATCCAAGGCACGGCCCGCAGGATCGGGTCCTTGAAGAAGGGGATCTGGATGTCGGTCACCAGGCTGCGGGTCGAGGGCAGTTGCCAGAGATAGACGCCGACCACCAGGGCCAGCAGAATTTGGACGATCCACTTCACCCGCGATTGTGCGCCGGCCGCGTTCTGCTTGCTCACCTTCAGCCAGTCGTCATAGAAGCCCAGGAAGGCCAACACCAGCAGCGAGAGCATGGTGAGCATCACCAGCGTGTTGGGCCGGGCCCAGAGGAAGACGGAGATGTCGAGCACCAGCATGATGAGGACTCCTCCCATCGTGGGGGTGCCCCGCTTGGCCAGATCGGCCGCGGCCGCGGTGGCGTCGCCCGGGTTGCGGACATCCTTTGGTTGGTAATCCTGCCGGAACTTGAGATTCCGCAAACCCTCGATGAGGCGGGGGCCCAGCAACCAACTCAGCACCAGGGCCGTGATGGCCGCGCCGGCGCTGCGGAAGGTGACGTATTTGAACACCGTCCAGGGGACCACCGGGAGCCATTCTGAGAGCTTGTAGAGCATGCCGGGTCAGTGGTTTTCGAGCGGTTGGGTCTTGAGGATCTCGAAGAGGCGTTCGAGACGGCTGCTGCGCGAGGCCTTGGCCAGGATGCAGTCGCCGGGACGGATTCGGGGACGCAGTGCCGGGATGGCCTGCTCGACGTCGGGGAATGACAGCACCTCGCTCAGGCCTTGGGCGCCCTCGGCGGTCTGGGCGGCCGAGCGGCCGATGCAGACCAGAAGATCGATGCCGAGACGGCGGGCCGCGGCCCCGACTTCACGGTGGGCCGCGTCGGTATGGTCGCCCAATTCGGCCATGTCGCCCAGGACGGCCACTCGGCGTCCCGAGCAGGGGAGCTCCGACAGGGTCTGCAGCGACGCCAGCGTGGAATCGGCGTTGGCGTTGTAGGTGTCGTCGAGCCAGCGGATTCCGCGCGATTCCGACCACTGCAGCCGTTGTTTGGCGCCGCAGAATCGGGCCAGGGCTCCGCGGGCCGCCTCGGGGCGGATATGCAGTTCGGCCGCGGCCGCCAGGGCGAGCAGGGCGTTGGAGACCATGTGACGGCCGGGGACGCCAAGATCGAAGACCCCGCACCATTCGGGCGCCGGGGCGGTCACCTCGAAGCGGGTGGCGTTCCAGTCGGTCTCGACGATCCGGGCTCGCCAGTCGTTCCCGGGTTCGAAACCCGTCCGGATTACCCGGGCCCGGGTTCGTGAGGCGAGCGGTCGAGCCGCTTCGCAGTCGCCGTTCAGGAACAGGATGCCCTCCGGTGGGAGGGCTCGGCCCAGCGCGCTCTCTTCGTCGACCACCCCTTCGAGGCTCCCGAAGTGTTCGAGATGCTCGCGGCCGATCTGCGGAACCACTCCGAAGCGCGGGGCGATCAGGTCGATCAACGGGGCCAGTTCGCCCGGGTGATTGGTGCCGGCTTCCAGCACGGCCGCCCGATGGGAGGCGTCGAGTCCCAGAAGACTCAGCGGCACTCCGATGTCGTTGTTGAAACTGGCCTGCGATCGGAGGGTGGGGAACTGCGTCTCGAGCAGGGCCGCCAGCAGTTCCTTGGTGGTCGTCTTGCCGTTGGAACCCGCCACGCAGAACACCGGCAGTGAAAACCGACGCCGGTGGGCGCCGGCGATCCGCCCCAGCGCGGCGCGGGTGTCGGCGACGGTGATCGCGGGCATCCCTGCGGGCACCTCGCTCGCCCGCTGAGCGCAGACCACCACGGCCGAAGCCTGCTTCAGCCCGGGTTCCTTGAGGAAATCGTGACCGTCGAACCGCTCGCCCCGCAGGGCCACGAAGAGTTCACCCGCCTGGAGTCTCCGGGAGTCGGTGCAAAGGCCGCGCACGACCAGAGATGCGGCCTCGGGAGGATACAACACGCCCCCGGAGGCCTCGGCGATGGATTGGAGCGTCACCGGTTCCATCACTTCAATGCGTAGCTGGCGTTCACCACGGCGGTGACGGTTTTTTCCCGGGAGGTCGTGTCGTTCATCCCGTCCCAGGTGTTCTGGGTCGAATAGAGGGGGGTGACCTGGAAGACTCCCATCTTGGCCGAACGCATCCGGGATATGGTTCGTCCACCCTGGGAGACGATCTGCTCGGCGCGGGCACGGGCATCGCGCGCCGCGTCGGCCAGCATCTCGATCTTGGCCTCGCCCGCCTTGGTCCAGATGAACTCCGGCGTTGTGGCTGTGAATTCGATGCCCTGGTTGATCAGCAGCGACGTCTTGGAATCCATGCCCAGCACCGTGTCGATGTCGCCCGAGCGCACCTCGATGGCGCGGCTGAGGCGGAAGCGGGTGGTCGAACTTTCCGTCTCGGTGTCGCCCTCGGCGGCCTGCTTGCCGGTCCGAAGTTGGATCCGCTGGATGGCGATCGGATGGAACTGGGCATTCGTGACACCCTGTCGGATCAGGAATTCACGGGCGCTGGTCTCCTGCTGGGCGAGGAGGGCCTGAGCGGCCAGCAAGGTGGGGCTTTCGACGGTCAGCGAACCGCGCCACACGATGAGATCGGAACTGACGTTGCGGCGGGCCGATCCGGTCACGGTGATCGATTCGGCGTCGGCCACCTTGAGCCAAGTCCGAGTCAGCAGGGTCGTCGAGACGATCAGGCCCGAGGCCATGAACAGGCCGGCCAGAACGCCGAGGAGATGGGGTTTTGGGATGGGACTCATAGTGCGTCCCCCACCCAGCCTCGTCCGGCGAGGGCTTCCCGGGCGTGCAACCGGTCGTCCCAGGGCATCACGGCGCTTCCGACCTCCTGGACGGGGCGCCCGCCCTTGCCCGCGATGATGACCAGGTCATCCGACTTGGCCCCGCGGATGGCCCTGGTGATGGCCGCGCGGCGGTCGGGTTCCACGATGCCGCCTCCGCCCAGACCTTCCCGGAGATCGTTCAAGAGGGTTTGGAGCGGGCTGTGGCGCGGGTTGTCGCTGGTGAAGACCACCTCGTCGGCAGCCGCGGCTGCAGCCCCCATCGCGCGGCGTTCCTCGGGCGACGAGTTTCCGCGGATCCCGGTCACGAGCAGGATGCGGCGTCCGGACAGGGTCCGCGCTTCGGCGAGCAATTCCGCCAGATCGGCGGCGGACGCGGCGCGGTCGACGAACACGCCGTAGGGTTGTCCGGCATGGACGGGTTCGAGGAGCCCGGTCGGAGGGTCGAGCAACGGGAGCGTGGCCAGCGAACGGGTCGGGCAGCAACCGGCGTGGATGACCAGGCTGAGCGCCCGGTCGAGGGCCTTCAGGTTGGAGTCGCCCACCAGAGGCAGGTGGGCGGTCCGTGCGACACCGTCGTGGGAGATCGCCTGCACCCGGCTCCCGCGCCAATGCAGCGCCTGTGCCCGCACCCACGGCTTGGGCGAGGCCGGCCAATCGAGGGCTGAACGGGGCGGGATCCCGGACAGCAGTTCCCGGATCTCGGGGTCTTCCTCGACGATCAGGCAGTCTCCTCCGGAACGCACGTGGGTCGCGAGCAAGCGTTCCCACTCCGGGGCCTCGGACATCGATGGGCGTTGGGGGAACAGTCGGCCCGCCATCAGCCCTCCCTCAGGGGTGAGCAGGGCCGGGCGACGGCCCGACAGGCCGAGCAGCGCGTGGACGAAGGCGGCGGTGGCCGCGGACACCCGTCCCTGGCGCTCGATCCGGCACAGGTCCAGACGCTGCAGGGGGTGTTCCCGGGGTGGGGTCTTGGCGCGCAGCGCGAGGGTGTCGGGCAGCGGTGCGTTCCTCGAGGGAATCGAGCGCCGATTCCTCGAGGTGCGGCCGGACACGTGGCCGAGCTGCCGCGGGCGGCACGGGTCGGTCTCGGCCTCGGGAGCCACGGCCTCGGGCGCAGTCGGGATCAGGGTCTCGGCGGTCAACATGGTCAGTGACGGGCGGCGGGCGCCCGATCGGTCGCCGTTGCGTTGGAGGCCAGGACCGGAGAGGGCGGGATCGTCAGGTAGCTTGCCGTCTCGCGGGCGATCTCCTTGAACACCGGCACACAGGCGGCGCCATACGCGGCGCGGCCGTCGGAACCCGTGGGTTCGTCGGCGCAGACCAGCAGGCAGATCTGGGGATTCTCGGCCGGGAGGAATCCGACGAAGGTGCTGAAGTGGGCCGTGACACCCGCGGCCATGTGGGCCTGGGTCATCTTGTTGGCGGTGCCGGTCTTGCCGGCCACGGTGTAGTCGTCGAGGGCGGCGTCTTTGCCGGTTCCCTTGGGGCTGACCACCGCGGTCAGGAGTTGCACCAGTTGTTTGGCCGTATCGGATCGGACCACCCGGCCCACCGGGCGCGGGGCCAGGGTGCGGATCACACCGCCCGAGGGCGTTTCCACCGATTTGACCAGCATCGGCTCCATCAGGATGCCGTCATTGGCCACCGCGGCGTAGGCCATGGTGATCTGGAGCGGCGTGGCGTAGATGCCGTAGCCGTAGGAGAGGATGAGTTGGGTTCCGAGGCCGTCCCAGGCCGGGATCCGCGTGTTGGGCTCACCGCCGCACAGGACGCCGGTCCGCCGGGTGAATCCGAAGGCCTCGGCATATTTGACCAGTGCGGTCGAGCGGGGCGGAGCGGCCGGATCCCACAGGGCATATCCGAGCTTGGCCGCGCCCACGTTGGACGAGGCGGCGAAGGCCTCCTCCAGGGTGACATTGTGGAGTTTGTGGCCGCGGGCGTCGGCGATGGGTTTCTTGCGTCCGGCCGGCGGGCGCCAGGAACCGCCCTCGCAGTCGATGCGGGAGGCCGGGGAGAGGTTGCGTCCTGGCAGTGCCTCCAGAGCGGCCGAGTAGGTCACCAGCTTGAAGGTGGAACCGGGTTCGACGAGCTCGGACACCGCGTGGTTCCGATGCTGGGGTTTGCGCGGCGCGCCCGCGGGCGACGGGGTGCCGGGCTGTCGGGCGGGCGAATAATCCGGATCGGTGGCATTGGCCAGAGCGAGGATCTCGCCGGTCGACGGCTTGACCAGGATGGCCGACATCCAGTTGGGCTTGAGCTTGGCCATGCCGTGCCGCAGGGCGTTCTCGGCGACGTACTGGAGGTTCGCGTCCAGGGTGAGCCGGACGTTGGCCCCGGGTTGGGCGGGCAGGTCGAGTTCACGGCTGCCGGCCAGTTCGCGTCCTTTGCCGCGGCGGATCACCGCCTGGCCGGCGACTCCCTGGAGCTCGTCGTTGAATTGCCGCTCGATGCCGTCGGCACCCTGGACTTCCGGAGGCAGTTCCCGGGTGCGGACGCGGATGCGGTTGGTGGCGGTCCGGTATTCGACAATGGGGATCGAACCATTGGTGGTGGCCCCCAGGACCGGGATGGCCAGATCGCCGTGGGGCATCACGCGCCGTTCCATGATCTCGGCAGTGATCCCGTTTTCGCGGACTTCCTTCAATTGGGGTTGGATCCGCTTCAGGGCGAGGTTGATCTCCCGATTGTCACGGGCGATCTCCTTCCGGAATCGGTAGCGTCCGGGGATGTTCCACCAGGCGATCGGAGCGCTGTTGGTGCGCCGGCGGGCCACCGCGGCCGACGCGGCCAACAGGTGACGCTCCTCCGGCGAACGGAAGGCCTTGAGGTTGGTCTGGACCCGGGTCCAGTCGACGAACGACAGGTTGGAGGCCAGCAGGACACTCTGATTGGTGTACAGCACCTGGACCCACTGGGTGGCCACCAGGCCCGAGGCATTGGTGCCGATGTGGGGCTTCCAGCGCAGTTCGGGGCGGATGCCGAGCCGGTCTTCGAGGGTGGCCTCGGGGATCGACAGCAGCGGGGAGAGCAGGGCCGCCAAGTGCGGGGCCTGATTGCTGATCACCACCGGATTGGCGCGCAGGTTGTAGGTGAACTGCGAATAGACCAGGCGCTCGCCCCGACGGTCGAGCAGTTCACCGCGAGGCGCGGGGATGTAGGTGGTCCGGGCCGGAGAGGCTCCGAGGGTGTAGCGGGGGGAATCGGGCCTCACGCCCTGGATGTACACGAGGCGCCCGGCCAGCCCCACGAACACGGCACAGAACAGGACGGTCAGTCCGGTCAGTGTGGTGTCGGAGGTCGCTGGCGGGTTCATCGGGGTCGCTCAGTCTGTCAGTGCGGGACGGCCACGGCCAACGGAGGGGCCGGGGCTGCAGGGATGGGGGTGGCGCGGGCCAGATCGGTGGCGGGTGAGGCTCCGGGAACGGGGTTGGTCACGTGGATGACCTGGCGATAGGCGATGTTGGTCAACCCCAGCTTGAGCTCCTGGATGCGGCGCATGAGGGCCGGTCGAGCGAGCAGTTTTTCGATCTCCTGGTGATCCCGGCCGATGGATCGCTCGAGCACCGTGCATTGCGTGCGCAATTGGCTGATCTGATCCTGAAGCCGCTGATGGGCCCGACTCTGGAGGATCCACAGGAAGCCGAGGGTGCCGATCAGGGCCGAGCCCAGCAGGGCGCGGATGATCGTGCCGATCTTGATCTCGGAACGGTTCTTGGCGCTCATGGTTCGGGAAGACGTTCGAGAACCCTCAGACGTGCGCTGCGGGCCCTGGGGTTCTGGTCGAGCTCGGCCTCCGAGGCCACGATGCCCTTCCGGGCGAGTTCCCGGCCGCGGGGGTGCCGCGGGCGCCGGAAATCCGGGTGATCTTCCGGACCATCGAAATCGTAGTCCCGGGCTTCGCGCCGCATGAACTCCTTGACGAGGCGGTCTTCGAGCGATTGGAAGCTGATGACGGCCAGACGCCCGCCGGGAGACAGGAGGTTGAAGGCCCGTTCCAACCCGTTCCGGACAGCGCCCAGTTCGTCGTTGGTGGCGATCCTCAGCGCCTGGAAGCACCGCGTGGCCGGGTGGGTGGGGGAACCGCGTCGGGGGCAGATCCGCTCGATGAAGCGCGCCAATTGGCCGGTGGTCGTGAAGGGGCGGATCCGTCGCTCGGTTTCGATGGCCCGCGCGATCCGACGGGAGTGGCGCTCCTCCCCCCATTTCCAGAACAGGTCGGCCAACTCCGAAGCCGGCAGCGTGTTGACCAGGTCGGCCGCGGTCGGGCCGCTTCCGCTCTGGTCCATGCGCATGTCCAACGGGCCGTCGTGCTGGAACGAGAAGCCGCGCTCCGGTGTGTCGAGTTGATGGGAGCTGACACCCAGATCGAGCAGGACCCCGTCGAGCGACCGGGGGGCGATCCACTGGTCGGCCTCGGTGAAATTGCAGTGATGCGTCTCGAGGCGATGGGCCATCGGGCTCAGTCGCTCACGGGCCGCCGCGAGCGCCGCGGTATCCCGGTCGCAACCGTAGAGGAAGCCGTCGGGCGAGCTCGCCTCCAAGATCGCCGCCGCGTGACCTCCGCCACCCAGCGTGCCATCCAGGTACCGTCCATGAGGCTTGGGTTGGAGCGCGGTCACCACTTCGGTCAGGAGAACGGGTTGGTGTGAAAAAGGGGCATGCGGCATGGCGCGTTCACTCGCGGGTCACGAGACGACGGGTCAAGGGTTCCCGGTTTCGCAAGCGGTTCACGGCCAGTTCGGGGTCGTGGGTTCCGGCCGCTCCCGGCGGGCGGGTCTCGTGGAGGAGTCGGGGTTCGCGCCGGCGGCGGACCAGCTCGACATCGTCTTCGAAGAGGTCGTTCCGGACCGGCTTCACCGCGGGCAATTGCAATTCGCCTTGAACGAGATCGTGGCTGGGCAAGCGCTGGTTCTCGAACGAGAAGAGCCGTCGGGCCAAGGTCTCGGGCAGCGCCTTGACCGAACCCATGGGGACGCCACCGAAGCCCGAACGGCCCGCCGACAGGGGGGCGGAGCCACGGGTGTCGGTTGAAAACCACGAGCGCGGGTTGAGCAGAGCCAGCAGCTTCATGTCTTTTGAGGGTTCTGGACTTTCTTGAGCACGCGTTCGGAGCTGCGGGCGGCGCGGTAGGACTCCGGGTTCCAAACCTCGAAGCGGTCGATGCAACCGACGAAGAGGACTTCTTTGGTCAGACCCGCCGCCGCCCGGATCTCCTCGGGCAGACAAATGCGCCCGGCACTGTCCAGATCGAGCTCGATGATCCGGTCGACGTAGTCGTGCCGTTCGGCCAGTTTGAGGGGATCGGTGAAGTTTCCACCGCAGAGGTCGCTGCTGAACCGGTCGAATTGCTCGGCCGGAAGCACCATCACGAATTCGGCCTCCGAGGGGTGGCGAAGCATCACCGCCATGAGGGACAACCCGGACGGGTTGTCGGGGCGCCACTTGGCGGGCAGGGGAACCCGACCTTGTGAGTCGACCTTGTGGTCGTAACGCCACGTGAAACGGAGGCGATTCGACCCTGGAGTCACTCCAGAGGAACCCGTGCCCGTCTCCATGATGTCACCCGCGGTAGCCATTCAAACCAATCAGCGATTCTGCCCCTGTGAAAACACGGAAAAGCCCGAGATCCCGTGAACGGCTCCTTCTTACACTAAACTCCTCCCTTTTTGCAACTAACTCGTTGCTTTTTCTTACTACTGGTTGTTCACAAGTTATGCCCAGAGGAGGGTGTATTTAAAAAACTCAATGAATACCGTTAACAATGCGGTGATCTTCGGATCGACATTTCGGTGGTTTTCCCTTTTTCTCCCTGTATGCGTGTGGCTGATTTTGATTTCGAGCTGCCTCCGGATCGCATCGCGCAAGCGCCCTCGCCGGAGCGGGACGGGTCACGATTGATGGTTTTGGACCGTCTTTCCGGGGTGAACAGGCATCAGAAGTTCTCCGATATCGTCAACCTTCTCCATGAGGGGGACGTGTTGGTGATGAATGATTCGAAGGTGATCCCCGCCCGGTTGTTGGGGCGCAAGGTCGATTCCCCGGGACAGGTCGAATTGCTGCTGCTCGAAGAGGTTCAACCGGGCCGTTGGTGGTCCATGGTCCGGCCCGGCAAGCGCGTCCGGCCCGGAATGAGACTGCGTTTCGGGGAGGAGCAGAACCGGGTGCTCACCTGTGAAGTGCTGGAAAAGAATGCCGAGGGGCATGTTCTGGTCGAGTGGGAGTCTCCGGACACCTTTTGGGAGGGGTTGTTGCAGATGGGGCGCCTTCCCTTGCCGCCCTACATCGAACGGAACGAAGCCGGGCCGACGGCCCAGGACGCCTCGAGATACCAGACCGTCTACTGTCGGCAGGCCGGTTCGGTGGCCGCTCCGACCGCCGGCTTGCATTTCACCGAGACGGTCTTGCGTACCCTGGAAGCCAAAGGAGTCCGCCTGCGGTATGTGACGTTGCATGTGGGCGCGGGAACCTTCCTTCCGGTCAAGGCCGAGGTGGTCTCGGAGCACACCATGCATGAAGAGCGTTATCAGCTGGGCTCCGACACGGTGCAGGCCATCCAAGAGGCCAAGGCCTCGGGACGTCGGGTCGTGGCCGTGGGCACGACCACGATGCGGGTCTTGGAATCGGTCGCCGCCCGGTCCGAGGGGCCGATCGAACCGGGGACCGGCAAAACGCGGATTTTCATCCATCCGCCTTATCGGTTCCGCGTTGTGGACGCGCTCCTGACCAATTTCCACCTTCCGAAAAGCACGTTGTTGATGTTGGTCAGCGCCTTTGCCGATCCGGGTGGGGTTCGGGGGCGTGAACGCATCCTGGGGGCGTATGACGAGGCGATTCGGGAGGGATATCGGTTTTTCAGCTATGGCGACGCCATGTTCCTGCAGTGAGAAAGGGCCGCCCCGCTCGGGCGTCCAGCCCCTGCCGTATGTGGTCATCAACATGGCCATGACGGCCGATGCCAAGGTGGCCACCGCCGGTCGCGAGGTGACCACCTTCGGGAGTCCCCACGATCAGCGGGCTCTTTACGCCCTTCGGGCCACGGCCGACGCCCTGCTGTGCGGAGCCCGCACGGTCGAAGAAACCGGCGCCACATTGGGGACAGGCTCCGCCGAACATCGGGCCGCCCGACGCCGCGCCGGGCTGGCTGAGGACCCGGTCCGCGTGGTGGTGAGCGGATCGGCCTCCCTGTCGTCGGAAGCCGAACTCTGGAAACACCCCGGGGCTCCCATCGTGGTTCTGGTCGATGGAACCGCCCCGGCGGCCCAACGTGAACGATTGAGCCGACTGGGGGCCGAGGTGTGGGTTTCTCCGGGCGACCGACTGGATTTCACCGCGGCACTGGCCTGGCTGGCGGAGCGTCACGGAATCCGCCGCCTGGTGGCCGAAGGCGGCGGTCGGGTGAACGCCGCCCTGCTGGCCGCGGATCGGGTGGATGAACTCCGCCTGACCTGGGTGCCCCGGATCTTCGGGGGACAGGCTGCCCCCACCCTGGCCGATGGTCCGCTGGCCGGGTGTCTTGCCGAGGCCGTGCCCTTCCGATTGGCTCAGGTGCGCAGCGTGGGGGCGGAGCGGTTCCTGCGGTTTGTCCGACGAAACGGGGCGATCACTTCGAGCCCTGCCGGATCCATTCCTCCACGGTCTTGAGCGATTTGTCGGGCACTCGGTGCGCCTCGGGTTTGGGGATGTCCTCGTCTTTTCCGGCGAGGATCGTCAGCAGCGACGACTTCCGCGGGTCGCCCGGCGTGATCACTTTCCCGTAGGATTTGCCTCCGGCGAGCACCCGTTCCAGGGAATCCACCGAGAAACCACCCTCGGCGCCGGGGCCGGAATGGCAGTTCGCGCAGGAGGCGGTGAGGAGTTTCCGGAGGTCCGGGTCGAATCGCACCGGTGTCACCACGTCGGCGATGGGGCCCTCGGGCCAGCCGGCGCCCTGATCGATCCATGCCCGCAAGAGTCCGATCTGTTCGGGGGTCAGCGGGTCGCTTTCGCCGGGTTTGCCGCCGGGCGGGGGCATGAGCATTTCGTCGATCAACCCGGCCGCCATGAGAATGATCGCACTCTTGGAGCTCTGGCCGGCTTGGATGGCCGGACCGTGGTCGCCCGTCACCTTGAAGGCACCCTCGCGGGTATCCATCCGGTACTTCCCTTTCTGCTTCTCGGGCCCGTGGCACTTGAAGCAGGCCGACTTGAACAGCGGATAGACCTCGGTCTTGAAATCCACCGGGCGATTGAGGGCCGGCGGCAGTTTGGCCAGGGCGGCGGCCGGAATCGGCACCTGCGCCGCCAGTGGCAGGGCCAGCGGCAGTGTTGCGAGCGCCGCCCGGATTCGAAGGGGACTCAACCAGGGGATCATTGAGTGCAAGCCTAGAGCCCGCGGGCGACCGAGGGAAGGGGGAGCTGGACCGGGACCACGTCTGGAGTTGGACCGAGGTGGTGGAGGTAGTCTTGGACGGAGTCGGGTGCGGTTCGAGAGCCCCCCTCATCGTCGAGGCAACCAGAGCGCCAGGGTCGGGATCCAGAACAGGGTGGGCAACAAATCGGCCAGAGCGGCCCGCCGGATTCCCGCGATGGCCGGAGCGCTGCACAGAATGAGCAGGCTTGAAGCCATCATGACCGCGTCGGCGATGCCCTTGCCTTGAAGCCAGCGGGCCGATGCCATGGCTCCGGCCGTCCAGCAGGTCTGCCACAGCAGAACGACTCCCAATGCCGGCAGCAGGGTCAGACTCCATCGCCGGGGAGACAGGCTCCGAGTCCAGGCCCCGAGGGCCGCCGCGTCGAGGGCCGACTTCAGGGCCAGGCCCATCCATCGGTGTTCCAGGCCATCCTCGATGGCCGCCGGAATGAGCACCGGGTTCAAGGCCAGCAGAACCCCGATCGACAGCACACCGCGAACCCCTCCCGGAGTCCCGGCCTGGTTGGGCAGATGCCGGGAAAGGCTACGCCCACCCGCATCGAGCCTGCGTTGCAGCCCGAGAATTCGGCCGCTCAGGTTTCCCAACAGCAGACCGGCCGCCGCGAGACCGAGAGAACGGGCCATGCCCGAAACGGAGGCGGGCAGGGTGTGGGCGATCCCCGAGCCTCCGATGAACACCGCCCATCCCGCGGCCATCCAGCGGAGTCGGGTCGCGCCGGGCCCTCCGCCCGGGCTTGCGGCTGAATCGCCTCCAAGCCGAGGGAAGCCCCACCGGGATCCCAGAAGGGCCCCGATTCCCACAATGGCATTGATCAGCGTTCCCAGCACCGCGGCCGAGGCTCTCCGGAATCGGGTCCCACCGCAACCCGCTGCAATCCCCCAGCCATGGGGCTCCCGCCTGGATGCCTTCCAGGCGCCTTGAGGAATCGGCTGATGGACGCGGAATCCACTTGCTCCGAGTTTACAAATGGTTTTCTTAGCCGGCTCGCAGTCGGTGCGTGCGGTTCAACCGCGCGGTCCGGTGCCTTCCCTAGATCCATTCGACACTCCATGAACCCGGCTCCCCGTCCACCAGGTCCTCCGCGATCCCTTGGCTCCAAGGCGTTGGTCCCGGTCCACTTCATCTGTCTGGCGCCCCAGGCCCAGAAAGTGGCCGTGGTGGGCGAGTTCAATGCTTGGAATCCGGAGACCCACCCCATGACTCAGGCGTTTGACGGATCCTGGCAGGTCTCCGTGAGCATTCGTCACGGTCACCACCAGTACGCCTTCTGGGTCGATGGGACCTTGCAGGTCGATCCTCGAGGGCAGGGCATCAGCCGCAATGCCCAAGGACAACGGGTGTCGCTGCTGGCGGTCAGTTGAGTCGTTTGCATCGGGGAGATGGAACTTTCCTCGCGCGCCGGTTATCCAAACGGCACGCGACATGGCGCAATTCAACTACAAGGCACGGCGGCGTTCCGGTGAACTCGTCGAAGGAGTCCTCGAAGCCGGGGATCGGGCGGCCGCCGTGGTGCAGGTCGAACGTCTGGGAGTGATCCCGGTCTCGGTGGTCCAGGCCAAGGGGAGCGCCAAGCCGGCCAAGAACGCATCGGCCGGTTCTCCCTCGGGGCGTGCCGCCGCCGCAGAGGCATCCAAGGCCGGGTTGAGCCGGATCTTCGCGCGGGGTCCCAAGCGTCCCGGGCTCAAGGAGTTGGCCATGTACACGCTTCAACTCGCCAACCTCCTGCGTGCCGGCATGCCCTTGACCATGGCCCTGCGCAGCATGGAAAGCCTGTCGTCGAAGGGCATTCCCGGCGAGGCCAGCCGTCAGCTCAAGCAGGACGTGACCGAAGGCCGCAGCCTCTCCGACGCCATGGCGCGTCAGAATCACATCTTCCCCGATCTGGTCATCAACATGGTCCGGGCGGGTGAACAATCCGGCGCGCTCGAAGAGGTGCTGCGGCGACAGGCGGCCCACTTCGACCGGTTCGCCGAGGTCCAGTCGAAGTTCAAATCGGCCATGATCTACCCGGCGGTGGTCTGCGTGGTCGGCGGTGCGCTCGTCCTCTTCTTCATGACGGTCATGCTCCCGAAGTTCATGACCCTCTTCGACAACACCAAGATCGAGTTGCCGGCCATGACCAAAATGCTCATCGCCATCAGCAGCTTCCTGAGCGGTTATTGGTGGGCGTTGCTGCTGGCCGGAGGAGGAGCCGTGGCCGCATTCCGCCGGTATCGCGCCAGCAAGGCCGGACGCGAGACCCTGGATCGTCTGGCGATGCGCCTGCCCGTCATCGGCAAGGTGGTCCGGCTCAACCTCTTCGGTCAGTTCGCGCGCACGCTCTCGACCCTGCTTCAGAACGGCGTGCCGGTGTTGCAGGCCCTGCGCATCACCGAGCAGGTCATGCCCAACGTGGTCATCCAAGAGGCCATCGCCCGGACCCGCGAAGCCGTCACCGATGGCAAGACCCTCGCCCAACCTCTGGCCAAGAGCCGGCTCTTCCCGCAGCTCATGATCGACCTGATCAAGATCGGCGAGGAGACGGGCGACGTGCCCGCGGCCTTGTCGAACGTGGCCGACACCTACGAGAACGACCTCAACGTCGGTCTCACGGCCATGACCAACCTGATCCAGCCGGTGATCATCGTGGCCATCGCCTTCGTCGTGGGATTCATGCTGCTGGGGGTCATGTCGGCGATGTTCAAGATCACCGAGAGCATCTCCACGCGGTGAGCGGGTTGAACCGATGACGACGTCCCTCCATCCGCGCTCCGGCCCGCCCGCTTCCCGGGCGGCCTTCACCATGATCGAGCTGGTGGTGGCGGTGATGCTGGTGGCGGTGATGATGTTCGTGGCCGTGCCCCGCTTCATGGCGGTGAAGAAGAGCGCCATGGCCGAGGCGCTCGAGGTGATGGAATCGGCCTGCAACGAGGCCCGGGCCCGGGCGATCATGGGCAACCGTCCGATGCAGGTGGTGCTCTACGGAGCCGAGGGTCGGGTGTTGGTCGAGCCGGCGCCCGAAGGGGTGATGGGCGCCACCAACGGGGTCTCCATGGCCTCGTTCGACCGCCTCCGGGATTCGCAGGCGCTCGGATCGGGCCCCCTGTCGAAGCCGCCCTACCACGGTCAACTCAATGACGAGGTCGCGTTCCGGAATCTGTTCGTGAACGGGCAGAACATGATGAATTCCTCGTTGGCGGCGATCCGGTTCTTTCCCAACGGCACCAGTGATGCCATGACGGCGGAGCTCAGTTGGCTGAAGAGCGGGCTCGAGGTGAAACGGCTCACACTCGAGGTCATCACCGCCCGTCTTTCCATCGAGGATCTCCGATGACGTGCCACCCCATCCATCCTGCCTGCCCGATCCACCGGCGTCGGGCCAGCGGAGCCTTCACGTTGATCGAGGTCGCCGTGGCTTCGGCCATCATGGCTCTGGCCTTGTTCGGATTCATCTCGGTGTGCTCCACGGCGCTCAAATCGGCCAAATCCCTCAACCGGGTCGAGGTCGACGCCAGCAGCCTGGCGGCCGAGTTGTCGATCTCCAATCGCCTCGAGGAGATGTCCGACCATGGCGACTTCGGCAAACTCTACCCCGGCTACCAATGGAGTCGCTCGGTCTACGAGGTGGGCACCAACGGCCTGTTCCGCGCCGATTTTGTCATCGTCGGGGGTCCCAAGGGTTCGGAGCGCCGCATGAGCGTGCTCTACTTTCCCAAACAATATGTCCAGGGGGCCGGCCGATGAGATGCCTGAACCCTTCCCGAGGTCACCGCGGTCGCCCGATGGGCTTCACGGTGATGGAAGTCATGGTCGCGGTGTTCCTGTTCGCCCTGATCCTGACCATGATCTACTCCACCTGGAGGCTCATCTTCCAGAGTTCGCAGGCGGCGATCCGGTCCACCACCGATGCCCAACGGGCCCGGATGGCCATGCGGACCGTGGAAGACGCCCTCGCCTCGGCCACGATGTTCGCCTCGAATCCCCGACTCTATTTTTTCCAAGCCGACACCTCAGGCCAGTTTGCCGCGGT
The DNA here is from genome assembly GCA_027490985.1 of Verrucomicrobiales bacterium. Taxonomy (GTDB): domain Bacteria; phylum Verrucomicrobiota; class Verrucomicrobiia; order Limisphaerales; family UBA9464; genus SXXZ01. The sequence continues at coordinate 7,046 of JAIXXC010000139.1, read as the reverse complement.
GAGTTTCGCCGCCGACCTGTCGGATTCGTTTCCCAACAGCGGCCTGTTCGGCGGAGAACGGTTGCGCCGGGTCAGTTTCTATGTGCCTCCCGGGGGCACCGATCTGGTCCTCGAGCAGAACTCCCTCCTGGCCGATTTCGAGCAGGGAGGCGAACCGGCGAGCATCGTCTTGGCGCGCGAGGTTCAGTTGTTCCAATTGGAGTTCTGGGATGGGCAGCAGCGCGACTTCGTCGAGGAATGGCTTTCGACCAACCAGTTGCCCGTGATCGTCCGCGTGACCCTGGGTTTCGGGCAACCGAAGGGATCCCGCGAACCGGCCCAGATCGTCAGCCGGGTGGTGCGACTGCCCACGGTCGCCGTGCCTCGTGAGGCCCAGGGAGTCATCGGAGGGGCCCCGTGAACTTCCGGTTGAAACCGTCGGGAATCGGCGGCCGCCCGGGTCAACGGGCCGTGGCCCTGCTGATGGTGATGTTGTTGATCTTCGCCATGGCGGTGATCGTCACGGCCTTCGCCTACACCATGAAGGTGGAGGGGCGCCTGGCCACCCGGACCCAGAGCGAGAGCGAGATGGAATGGATGGGGCGCTCGGGCATCGAGATGGCCAAGTGGGTTCTGTCCTTGTCGCGTCAGATTCCCGGTGAGCAGACCTACGACGGTCTCAACCAGTTCTGGGCCGGCGGCGTGGGGCCGACCAACATCGCGGACAATCCCTTCGAGGGGGTGTCGCTCACGGATGTCCCGCTCGGCGACGGCACCATTTCCATCGAGATCATCGATGCGGAGCGCTACATCAACATCAATTCCATCGCCACCCGCAATCCCCAGTTGCTCGAGTTGATCCTGCAGTTGTGTGGAGCCGGGGCCTCCGATTCGGTCGATGTTTCCTCGGCGATCCGGGACTGGATCGATCCCAATGACGATTCGGCGATGGGGGGCGGCGCGGAGAGCGATTTCTACCGGATGCTCAACCCGCCCTATGTCGCCAAGAACGGTCCGATCGACGACCTGTCGGAGTTGCTGAAGATCCGCGGAATCAGCCCGCAGTTGTACTGGGGACCCCGTATGAGCGGGGGCGACGGTGGGTCCCCGAGACACTCGATCGATTCAGCGGGGCGCCGGGTCCAGTCCACATTCCTTGGGCAGAGCATCGCCGGGTCGGTGGGCTTGGCCGATGTTTTCTCGGCGGTCAGCAGTGGTCAGGTGAATATCAATACCGCTCCGTATCCGGTGTTGGTCATGGCCTGTGGCGGTGACGAGAACATCGCGCGCAACATCCAAGAACAACGGGCCGGTATGGACGGCGTGGATGGTACCTACGATGACACCCCGGCCCGGGGGCCCCAAGACATCGCCCGCTTGCAGGGAGTTCCCGTGATGCCCAATCAGGGCACGCCTTTGGCGGTGTTTTCCACGGTCAGCAGCACGTTCGAGATCCGGGTGGATGTCCGTTTGGGAGCGCTGTCGCGCCGGTACATCGGGGTCTTGAGGCGCACGAGCCTGCGCGACATGCCGGTGCTGACCTTCCGCCGCGAGTGAGGGGGTCGGTCTCCCGCTCGGGAGGCGGGCGCCTCATCAGGCTGCAGACTCACGGAACCGGCGTGGCCACCGGGATCTTGAAGAAGCACTGCCAACTGCCGCCGTAGTCGGAGCCGAGCGAGACGCGTTTGTTGGACTGCCATTCGACATGGCCGTCTTCGAATCCGAAATTGCCGCCTTCGGGCGCACCGCGGGTGATCCGGTGAACGGCCGTAGCCACCTTCTTGCCGTTGTAATCCGTGAACCAGTTCAGCTTGGCGTCGAGGATGTTGGTGGTCTTGGAACCAACGGCCTGCATGCGGTCGATGATGATCGGAGCGGCCTCGTACAGGCCTCCGAGCTTCTTCTTGAAGAACCACTCCGAGGTGCCCTGGGCTCCGCCGGTCACATCCGAGTCACCGGTGCGGCGACCCGGCAGGTAGAAGTACCCGATCAACTGGGGCTCGTTGTCGGAGGTGATCATTCCCCGTTCGGCCGCACGGTGCCAATCGTCGGTCGGGCAGAAGAGCACATCGTTGGCGGCGCGCGTGTTGTTGGCCGAGGTGCGGCGGTTCTTGATGAGGTAGCCGTTCCAGAAGTTGCTCATGGTCGGCATCATCCAGCTGAAACCGGCCCCGCCGCTGTTGTCCGGAAAGGCGTTCTGGTTGTCCGAGGCGTACAGGTTGACCGCGATGCCCCACTGCTTGCAGTTGCTGGAGCACAGGGTCTTCACGGCCTTGGATTTGGCTCTGGAGAGAGCCGGCAGCAGCATGCCCGCCAGGATGGCGATGATGGCGATGACCACCAGCAACTCGATGAGGGTGAAGGCGCGGATCGGGCGATGGCGGGTGGGGGTCATGGCTTGAGGCTCCGGATGGGGGATGGCTCCTCTTGTACTCTCCCGGTCCTTTCGGGCCAGTGAAATCTTCACGGCGACTCCTACCGCCCAAGCCCGGATCACCCCGGGAGGTGGGGCAAAACAAGACCGCCCCTGCCGAGGCTTCGGCAGGGGCGGTTCGAGCGCGGGTTCGATCAGTTCCGCGACTTGGCCAACTCGTCGTTGTTCATGGCGTTGAAGATCTTCCACTCCTCGTTGTGGTAGGTCGGGTCCGGCCGGAAGCTGAGCTTGGCGAAGAACTTCTTCTCCAACTCGATGAGCAGCTTCTCATCCCGAGTCCGCAAGCGATCCAGGACGCGGGGGTTGCAGACGATCTTGACCTGGAAGTCGCCGTCGTCACGCGGCCGGCCCTTGAGGATCTGGGTCAGCTTGCGCTGGATCTCCACGCTCATGGTTTCGGCGCTCTTGATGACGCCGCGGCCCTTGCAGTGCTCGCAGTCGTCGTAGAGCGAGGAACGCACACTCTCGGTCTGGCGCTGTCGGGTCATTTCCATGAGCCCGAGCTGGGAGAGCGGCAAGACGTGCGTCTTGGCCTTGTCGCGCTTCAGGTTCTCCTTCATCCGCTGGAAGATCGATTGCTGGTCGCGGCGTGACTTCATGTCGATGAAATCCAGCACGATGATGCCACCCATGTTGCGCAGGCGCAGTTGGCGGGCGATCTCATCGGCCGCGTCCTGGTTCACCTTGAGGATCGTGGCGTCGTGGTCCTTGGTGCCGGCCTGCTTGTGCTTGCCGGTGTTCACGTCGATGGCCACCAGGGCCTCGGTCTCGTCGATGATCAGATACCCGCCGCTCTTGAGGTTCACCTGACGGCTGAAGGCCGCCTCGAGCTGGCGGGTGATGTTGTAGCGGTCGAAGAGGGGCTCGGCCTCATTGTAGAAGTGCACCTTGCGCGCGGAGCGCGGGCTGATGCGTTTGATGCTGTCGCGGATGGACTCGAACTTCTTGAGGTCGTCGATGACGATCTTGTCGACGTCCTCGGTGAGGAAGTCGCGCACGGTCCGCTCGATCAGGTCGGGCTCCTGATAGACGCACGAGGCCATCGGCTGGCTCTTGATCCGCTCCTGGATGAGCTTCCACTCCTCGAGCAGCAGGGCCAGGTCGCGGACGAAGTAGGCCTTGCGCTTGTCCTCGCCGGCGGTGCGGATGATGACACCCATGCCCTCGGGGATGGTCAGTTCGCGGACGATCTTCTTGAGACGCTGGCGCTCCTCGACGTTCTCGATCTTGCGGCTGATGCCCGACTGGTCGGAGTTGGGCAGCAGGACGAGATAGCGGCCGGGCAGGGAAAGGTTGGTGGTGACGCGCGGTCCCTTGGTGCCGATCGGTCCCTTGGTCACCTGGATGATGATCTCGCTTCCGGGCGGGAAGAGCCGGGGCACGTCCTTCTGGGTGATCTTGGGCTTGTCCTTGCGGCGCGATTTCCCGCCGTCATCGCGTTCCACGATCTCGACGCTGGAATCGAAGGTGTTGGGGATGATGTCCCAGTAGTGGAGGAAGGCGTTCTTCTCGAAGCCGATGTCCACGAAGGCGGCTTTGAGTCCGTCTTCCAGGTTCTTCACCTTGCCCTTGTAGATGGAGCCGACCAATCGGTCGTCGCCGGTGCGCTCGACGGTGAGGTCTTCGAGTTTGCTCTCTTCGAGCACCGCGACGCGGGTTTCGAGGGGTTCGGCATTGATGACCACTTCCTTGACGATCTTCTCCTCCGGGCGGATCAGGCGTTTGACCTTCTTGACTACTTCCTTGACCGCGGCCCGGGCCTTCTCGATGAGGCCCTTGGGTTCGCGGGGCGGCTTGGGTGCCTGTTCGGCCGGTTCGTCTTGGGCCTCTTCGGGGCGGGAGAGGTCGGGGGAGCGGTAGGTCTGGTCGCGGCCGTTCTTGGAGAGATTGACCTCGGGCGCGTCGATGCTGTCCTCGGGCAGGCCGGCGGCCCGGTTCTCGGCCCGGCGGATCTCCGACTCATGACGTCGGATGTCGAAGACCCGCTCTTCGCTGGTCTTCTCGCCGATGGCTTCCATGCGGGCGTTGGTGGCGGATCGGTTCGGGTTGGGCGTGCCCATGCCCCGTGTGGGCTTGAAACGCATGGGGCCCTTGCCGCGTTTGAATGTCTGTTGACTCATGTCTGTGGATTTCGAGTTCTAGTACCGTTTCCGGTACAAATGGATGTTTTGAAGAACACCGACCGCGATCAGTGAGCAGAGCACTGAGGTTCCGCCTGCACTGAGCAGGGGCAGTGGGATGCCCGTGACCGGCATCAATTTGATGTTCATGCCGATGTTCACGAAGACGTGGATGAAGAAGAGGGTGACGACGCCGACCGCGAGCAGGCGACCCAGCCGGTCGCGCGATTCGCCCGCGGTCTTGATGCCGCTGAAGAGGATGATGCCGTACAGGGTGACCACGGCCACGCTGCCGACAAACCCGCGCTCCTCGGCGATGACCGAGAAGATGAAATCGTTGTGGGCCCCGAGCCGGGGCAGGTAGCCCAGGCGGTGCTGGGTGCCCTCGCGCCATCCCTTGCCCGTGAGGCCGCCCGAGCCGACGGAGATCAGCGCCTGCTCGACATTCCAGGACATCTGCCGCTTGCGTTGCGCGGCCCGTTGACGCTGCTCGGGGGTGGCCGAGGCCGGGGCGAAGTCGGCGTCGAAATAGACCAGCAGGCGCTCGCGTTGATAGTCCTGCAGGCGGATGAGACGCCAGTTCTCCGGAGCGAAGAAGATGTCGACGGCGATGAGGGTGACGATCAGCAGCGCGCCGCCCAGCAGCTTGGTCACGAAGCGCCGTGGGACTCCGGCCACCAGCATCATGACCAGGGTGATGGGCAGGAAGACCAGCGACGAGCCCAGGTCGGGTTGCTTCAGGATCAATCCCAGCGGCAGCAGGGTCAGCACCAAGGCCTTGATGAAAATCCCGGGGGATCGCAGTTCCGAGGAGGGGCGCGCCAGAAAATTGGCCATGGCGAAGAGGAACGTCAGCTTGGCCAGTTCACTCGGCTGGAATTGGATCGGGCCGAAGTCCAGCCACCGCCGGGCCCCGTTGCGCGAAGTGCCCACCACATAGACCGCCACCAGCAGCGTGATCGCCACCCAGTAGCCCACCATCGACCACCGGGCCAGCCGGCTGTAGTCCACCAGGCTCATCGCGAGGATCGCCAGGATGCCGATGCCGAAGGCCATCACCTGACGGGTGGCCGTCCACTGGTACCACGCCACACCGCGGGCCAGTTCGGCACCCCCGGTGGTGCTGAAGATGAACATCGCGCTGATGATCATCAGCCCGAGCACCGAGAGCCACAGGGGCCACAGGATGTCGGCCTCGGCGCGGCGATTCTGGAGGGAGAGCGGGGTCATGGGTTCATCGCGATGGGCCTGCCCGAACCCGCGTCCCGCGCGCGGAGGTGCTCGTAGATCTTCTGCGCGACCGGCCCGCAGGTGCGCCCGCCGGAGGCGCCGCTTTCCACCATGACCACCACGGCGTAGCGCGGGGATTCATACGGGGCGAAACTGGCGAACCAGGTGACCTTGTCTTTGACACCGTTGCCCTTGATCTCGGCGGTGCCCGTCTTGCCGCAGACCGCGTAATCGGCCACGCGGGCGCTGGTGCCGGTGCCCTCCGCATCGAGGACATCGTCCCGCATGGCCGAGCGGATGCGAGCCAGGTATTCGGGCCGGGTCTCCAGTCGGCTGCGCACCTGACCGGGGCGGATGGCGCTCGGGGCCTCGTCGCTGAGCGGATCGCCCGACTCGAGTCGATCGACCAGTCGCGGATAGTACACCGTTCCGCCATTGGCCACCGTGGCCACCATCACGGCCAATTGCAGCGGAGTGACCGTGACCTCCTGTCCGATGCTGAAGTTGGCCAGTCGTCCCTGGGGCCAGCGCTCGGCACGTGCCTCGGCCGGCTCGGGCATCCAGCCGGACCGCTCCTCGGTGGGGCGGAGTTGGATGCGGGTCTGCTCCCCGAAGTGGAAGCGGTGGGCGGTGGCCAGCAGCCGATCGTAACCGGCATCGAGCCCCATCTGGATGAAGTAGGCATTGGAGGAGCGGATGAAGGCCCTTCGGAAATCGTAGGGTCCAGGCGGTGCGGTGTCTTCGATGCGGATGTTGCCCCGCTGGTACAGGCCCTTGCCGGGTTTCGACGGATTGGGCTCCACGAGTGTCACCCGGTCGGGATCCAGGCCGTTCTCGAGACCGGCCAATGCGGTGACGATCTTGAAGGTGGAACCCGGCGAGTAGGCTCCATCGGCGGCCCGGTTCATCAGGGGGGTCCGCTTCGGGACGTCGTAGTAGTTGGTCCAACGGGACCGGCTGATGCCATCGATCCATTCGCCGGGGTCGAAGCTGGGGGCACTGGCCATGGCCAGGACATCGCCATTGCGGACATCCAGCACCACCACCGCCCCGCGCTCATCACCGCTCACCGCCGACAAGGCCGACTCGGCCGCCTTCTGGACCTCGATGTCGAGGGTGGTGATGAGGTTTTGCCCGGGAACGGGGGGCGAAGTGAGGGTCTCGCCCACCCGATAGCCGTCGCTGTTGACGAGGATGCTCTTGGAGCCCGAGGTGCCCCGGAGGGCGGTGTCGAAGGCGGCTTCGAGACCGGCGGCCCCGCGATAGTCCCGAAGTCGGTAATC